>DASXXV010000152.1:0-11044 GCA_036502905.1 Occallatibacter sp.
CATGGCGATGGAGCGATGGACTGCCTCGGCCTCGGCGCGCGTGGGCCGCGTGAGCGCGTGATAGATGGGCGCCGTCTTGCCCTCGGCCAGCGCCTGCTGCACGATTACATCGATTACGGACCCGTTCTCGGCATGCATGCAGACCAGCGCGCCGTTCTTCGCCGTTTGCCGCAGCGCTTTGAAAATGGTGGCGTCGTCGACCATCAGCACGTTGGGATAGGCCATGAACAGCTTGAAGCTGGCCACGCCCTCGCGCACCATGTCGTCCATGTCTTCGAGGCCGGCATCGGGCAGATCGGTCACGATCATGTGCAGTCCGTAATCGATGCACGCCTTGCCTTCAGCCTTTTTCCACCAGGTGTCGAGGGCAGTGCGCATCTTTGTGCCGCGGGCCTGGATGGCGAAGTCGACGATGGTGGTGGTGCCGCCGATGGCCGCCGCACGCGTGCCGGTTTCGAAGTCGTCCGCGGACTTCGACCCGCCGAAGGGCATGTCGAGATGGGTGTGCGCGTCGATGCCGCCTGGGAGGAGGAGCAGGCCGGTGGCATCGACGACGGTGTCTGCCGCGTTGGCGGGAATGCCGGCGCGAATTTCCTTGATGGTCTCGCCGTCGATCAGCAGATCGGCTTTGACGGTGGCGTCCGCGTTGACGATGGCGCCGTTCTGGATGAGGACTGTGGGCATGGTGGACCTTAGCGGAGCTGGCAGAGTTAGCGGTGTTAGTGGAGTTAGTTTCCACCTTGGGCTACGCTGAAGGTGGAACACTATCGAAAAGCAAAAAGCAGGTCCTTCCGCTTTCCCTTCGCAAAGCTCAGGGCCAGCTTCAGGATGACACCATGGTCAGTTTCATACCTGGTGCGGGTCGGTGACGCAGGCGGCGCCGCGGGTTCGTTCATCCCAGGACTCCGAAGGAACTCCCGTATCCACGCGGACCATGGTGATGCATTCGTCCACCGGACACACCAGCGAGCACAGATTGCATCCCACGCATTCTGTCTCGTCTACCCGCGGGATGCGCGCCAGCGGAGTTGGGTAGGGTCCATGGTTTGCGATCTTCTGGGCGCGTTCACGGCGGGTGACCGGCGTGTTGGTAATGGCGGAGCGGCTGCGCGCTTCGAGCTCGCCCGGCGTCGCATGCAGTTCCACATGCCCGTCCACTGGCCCGGTGACGCGATCGAGATGGATACACTGGTGCGCCCCGTCCCAGCAGGCGATATGGCAGAGGTCGCAGCCGATGCACTTCTGCTCGTCGATACGGGCCACGATCTTGTAATTGAGATTGAGGTGCTTCCAGTCGGTGACGCGCTCGAGCGACAGGCCGCGGAAATCATCGAGGGTCTCGAAATGCTTTGACCGCATCCAGTTTTCGAGGCCTTCGATCATGTCTTCGACAATGCGATAGCCGTAATGCATCACCGCCGTGCACACCTGCACGGTGCCGCATCCGAGCAGGAAAAACTCGGCGGCATCGCGCCATGTGCCGACCCCGCCGATGCCCGACAGGGGCAATGCCGCTTCGGGGTCGGCCATCACCTGTTGCACCATGTTGAGGGCGATGGGCTTCACTGCCGGTCCGCAGTAACCGCCGTGCGAGCTCTGGCCGTCAACGCGGGGGCGCGGCGTAAGCGTATCGAGATCGATGCCGGTGATCGAGTTGATGGTGTTGATAGCCGAGAGCCCGTCCGCGCCACCGCGCCGAGCGGCGCGCGCCACGGTGCGGATATCGGTGATGTTGGGAGTGAGCTTCACCAGAACGGGCGTGCGCGCTTTTTCCTTCACCCACTCGGTGATCATCTGCGCGTACTCGGGGACCTGGCCCACCGCCGAGCCCATGCCCCGCTCGCTCATGCCGTGGGGGCAACCGAAGTTGAGCTCGAGGCCGTCCGCGCCGGCATCTTCCGACCGCATCACGATGTCATGCCAGGTTTCGCGCCGGGAAGCGACCATCAACGAAGCGATCACGGCGTGCTGGGGATAACGCCTCTTTACCTCGCGCATTTCGCGCAGGTTTACTTCGATGCTGCGGTCGGAGATCAGCTCGATGTTATTTAACCCCATGACGCGCTGGCCGTTCCAGTCGACGGAGGAGTAGCGCGAGCTGACGTTGGTGATGGGCTCGCCGATGGTCTTCCACACCGCGCCGCCCCAGCCGGCGTCAAAGGCGCGCATGATCATCTCGCCGGTGTTGGTTGGGGGCGCCGAGGCCAGCCAGAACGGGTTGGGCGAATCGATGCTTCCGGCAAAGCCGCGAACGCGCAGGTCGGGCGCCTCAGGATTCATGGTCAGCCTCCGCCTGCGCGAGGATGGCGAGGGCGGCGCGCTTGCCGTCGGCCACTGCGTCCACCACCTCCCGGCCGCCGTTCACGCAATCGCCGCCGGCGTAGTAGCGGGGGTTGCCGGTGCGTCCGGTGGCGGGATCGGCCACTAGCCGGCCCTCTCGCACGTCCACGTGCCGGAATTGCTTTAACAGCGAGGTAAGGGGCGATTGACCGATGGCGGGCACCACCATGTTGCAGGAGATGGCGAACTGCGAATCGGGAACCTGGACCAGGGTAACGCCCACCTGCTGCACCTGGACAGTGTCCAGTTGCAGGCGGGCATGGGCATCGGGGCGGATGGCGAGCGGCATGCGCCGCCAGAGAAACTGCACGCCTTCCTGGCGGGCATGTTCGTATTCGAAGTTGAAGGCGGCCATATCGCTTTCACCGCGGCGATAGAGGATATACACGGGATCGGCGCCGAGGCGGCGCGCCGCATTGGCAGCATCGATTGCGGTATTGCCCCCTCCCACCACGACCACTGCGCCTTCGATGCTGCGCAAGCGCCCGGTCTTGTAAGAGGAGATCAGCTCCAGTGCATTCATTACGGCTTCGTGATCCTCGCCGGGGATGCCGAGGCGCTGCATGGCGCCCAGGCCGACACCCAGGAAGATGGCGTTGAATTCGGATTCGAGTTTTTCCAGTGCTTCAGCGTTATCGATGGTCACGCCGAAACGGAATTCCACCCCCATGCGCCGGATCAGGTCGGCCTCGCGCAGGCTTTCGGCAGCGCGCAGCTTGTACTCCGCAACTCCGTAGGTGTTGAGTCCACCGGGAAGGGCGCGGCGATCCACGATGGTGACGGAGGCGCCGTGCCGCCGCAATTCCGCGGCGCACGCCAGGGATGCGGGGCCCGCGCCGATGCAGGCCACACGCAGCCGGCGGGGTCTTGGAGCAGCGAGCAACAAATCTTCTCCGGAGCCATGGAAGAAATCCATCGCATGTCGCTGGAGGAGGGCAATCTGGATGGGTTCGCGATTGTAGCGGTGCATGACGCAGGCGCCTTCGCACAGAACTTCCACCGGGCAGGCGCGCGCGCAGCTTCCGCCGAGTACGTTGGCATCCAGAATGCGGCGCGCGGCGCCGCGCACGTTTCCAGATGCGATGCGCTTGATGAAGCCCGGCACATCGATGTGGGTGGGGCAGGCTGCGGTGCAGGGCGCGTCGAAGCAGTTCAGGCAGCGATGGGATTCCACCACTGCGGCCTGCGGAGCAAGCGGCGGATGGATCTCGCGGAATCGCTCGCGAATCTGCGGATCGTCGGTAACGGCTGCGATCGTCATCGAGACCTCGGGAAAGAAGTCGACGTTTTATCCCTCCCACCTTGGAGGCAAAAAACAAAAAGGCGCCAAAGGTGGGCACGCGGGTCCTCTGGCGTGCAAACACCCTCAGGGTCGCTCAGAATACCACGCCCGCGTTTGTGATTCATCAAAAACCTAGGACGCGACCAGCGGGCCGTACAACTCGGGGCGGCGGTCGCGAAAGAACTGCCAGGTTCGCCGCACGTCGGCGATCTCATCCAGGTCAAGGTCGGTGGTAAGGACTTCATCCTGATCGCGCGATGCCTGGGCGATGATCTGGCCTCTGGGATTGGCGAAGTAGCTGGAGCCGTAGAACTCGCCGATGTTCCACGGAGGCTCAGTGCCCACGCGGTTAATGGCAGCGATGAAGTAACCGTTGGCCGCGGCGTGGGCGGGTTGCTCCAGCTTCCACAGGTATTCGCTCAAGCCGGCAACGGTGGCGGAAGGATTGAAGACGATTTCCGCACCGTTCAGGCCCAGGCAGCGGGCGCCTTCGGGGAAGTGGCGGTCATAGCAGATGTAAACGCCGATTTTTGCGAAGCCGAGATCAAAGACCGGGTAACCGAGGTTGCCGGGGCGGAAGTAGAACTTCTCCCAGAATCCCGGGGCCACGTGGGGGATGTGGGTCTTTCTGTACTTGCCGAGGTAAGCGCCGTTGTTCGCCAGAACCGCCGCCGTGTTGTAGAAGACGCCCTCCTGCTCCACTTCGTACACCGGCACAACCATGGCAATGCGGAGCTCCTTGGCGAGGTACTGCATCAGTGTGACGGTGGGCCCGCTGGGCACGGGCTCGGTGGTGTCGTACCACTTGACCGACTGCTCGGCGCAGAAGTAGGGGCCGTTGAATATTTCCTGCAGGCAAACGATTTGCGCACCGTCGTCGGCGGCCTTGCGGATCAGGGCCATGTGTTTCTCGATCATGGCCTGTTTCTGCACGTGCAGCGGGTCGGTAGCCGGAACAGCGTTGGACGCCTGGATGATGGAACATCGAACAATGCGGGGCATGGGGAATGACTCCGGACGAAGGGGGTGTGAGTCTTTGAAGTTAAAACATGCGGGCGGATAGAGCAATGGCTTAGTTGAACATCATGTCACAGCGGCGCGGGGGACGGAATGCTAGAATCGCGAGCACTTTCCGAATTCATTTTCCAGAGGTGCGCCATGAAAACTGTGCGGGTGATTGCCACCGTGGCCCTTGCGTTCCTGAGTATTACGGCCATTTGGGGGGCAAACCTGTTAATGCAGGACCCGACGGGCCGACCCATGGATATACCGGTGAGTCTGTTGCAGCACTCGCCGTTCCACTCCTTCTTCATCCCGGGAATCATTCTTCTGGTATCGAACGGGCTGCTCCCTCTTGCGTTCACAGTAGCGACGGCGTTTCGAAAACTTCCTTACGGCCGCTGGATCGCGTTTCAGGGGTGCGTGCTTTTTGGCTGGATCAGCATCGAGGTGATCATGCTGCGGGAGGTGGTGTGGCTGCACTACGTGTACTGGGGACTGGCGCTGGTCCTGGTGGCATGCGGATGGGCTCTGCACCGCCATGAGGCGCATGCGCCCGCTCCCGCTTTGAAGACGGTGGCAGCGTCGCGGCATTGATTGCCGGGGTCCGCTTCAATCCCGCAAGACCGAGCCTCTAATCCCCGCCTTCGAGGGCCTCCAGCAACTCTTCCGCATCCGTGATGGGCGGCAAGCACGTGCGGCCGCGGCATACGATGCTGTAGACGGCGCTGTCTTTGGGTTTGGGGGCCTGCAGCAGCATTTCGGCGAGCGCATCGGGAACGCCGCCGGGCACAAGGCGGAAGGGGGCGACTCGCATCACTGTCTTGTTCACGCTGTAGCGAGCAAGCGCCATGGCTTCGAGCCGCGCAGCTTCCGGCCCGGATCCGACAACGACGACCTGCACGGGGTCGAGCAGCAGCCGCTCCAGGGCCAGTCCATAACTGCCTGCATAGAGGCCGAAGTGCTCCACGATGCCAGAGAACGAAGCGAGGGTGTCCCCCGCAATCTGGCGATACTGTTGCTTGCCGGTTAACGCTTCGAGGCGGAGGAGGGCCGAGGCGGCGGTGGGATTGCCCGCGGGGGTGGGCGAATCCTGCAAAGGCTTGCGCCGCGCGGCGAGGGCGCCCAAAGGCACGGTTCCCGGGGCGGGAGCGGCAGTGTCGTAAAACGCCCCTGCCGCCTGGTCGTAGAACTGCGCAATCATGGCGTCGGTCAGTTTGGTGGCGGCATTGCAGAACCCCATGCGCCCGCTCGCCAGCCAGGCATCCACGCAGGCGTGGATGGTGAACGCATAGTCATCCAGGGTCCCGGGAATCCTTTCCGGAGGGGGAGCGGCGTCATCGCTCTTGCGTGCCGGGTATCCGATGACGTGAGACAGATGATCCTCGCCGCTCCAGGCTTCGGCGAGCAGGCGCCGCAAGGTGAGGAGGGCAAAATCGCGAGCGCCATCCATGCGCAGCACGCGGGCGGCTTCCAGGTACGCGGTTACCCCCATTGCGTTCCAGCCGGTGTAGAGGGTGCGATCGATAAAGGGGGTGGGCCGCTCGATGCGCGTCGCCAGGAGCTTGGCGCGCGCAGATTCGATGAGGCGGCGCACCTCGTCGACCGGCTTTCCGAGCGCAGAGGCCACTTCGTCGATGGAGAACTTGCGGTGCAGTACATTCTTCGCGGGGTTGTGGTGCATGTCCCCGAGTTCGCCGATGTCGTAGTAGCGAGTGGCGGCCTCCAATTCGTCGCCGTCCAGCGCTTCCCTGGCCTCGTCCAGTGTCCAGGTGAAATAGTCGCCGTCGTCGTCGAGGTCGATATCCGCGTCCTGGGAGGCGAAAAAGCCGCCGCGTTCCCGGTCCGTCATGGTGCTGTCGAGCCAGCTGAGGATTTCCTTTGCGGTGGTGAGGAAATCGTCGCGCACGAAGCTCTGGAACCCGTGCACGTAATTGCGCAGGAGTTCGGTGTTGTCATAGATCATCTTCTCGAAGTGTGGAACCACCCAGCGTTCATCGACGCTGTAGCGGTGGAATCCCCCGGCGAGCTGGTCGTAGACGCCCCCGCTGGCCATTTTTTCGAGGGTGGTGATAAACGCATCGCGGGCCTGTTCGTTGTCGCGATTCATGGCGATCTCGAGCAGCATGTCCAGGGCGGCGGGGTGGGGGAACTTGGGCTGGGAGCCGAATCCGCCGTGGCGCGGATCAAATTGGGAAAGGATGGATCCCGCGATCTTGTCGACCAGGGCGATGGAAACCTCGCCGGTGCGGGCGGAGAAGCTTTCATTGTGCTCGATGGCGGCCATGACGCTGGAGGCCGACTCCAGGGCCTCTTCGCGGCGGTCTTTCCACACCTGCGCCATGGTGAGCAGCACGCGTCCGAAGCCGGGTCGGCCGTAGCGGTCATCGCGGGGGAAATAGGTGCCGCCGAAGAAGGGGCGTCCGTCGGGGGTAAGGAAGCCGGTGAGAGGCCAGCCTCCCTGGCCGCTGATGGCCGAGATCGCCGCCTGGTAGCGGGCATCCACATCGGGCCGCTCGTCGCGATCCACCTTGACAGCGACGTAGTGCTGGTTGATGATGACTGCCATTTCGGGGTCTTCGTAGGATTCCCGGTCCATCACGTGGCACCAGTGGCACCACACTGCGCCGATATCGAGAAGGATGGGCTTGCTCTCCGACTGGGCCCTGGCAAAGGCCGCTTCCCCCCAGGGATGCCACTGGACGGGCTGGTGGCGGGCCGACCGGAGGTAAGACGATGACGCATGTTCAAGCTGGTTGGTTTCGGCAGGGGAGAGGTGCTCGCGCATGGTTTGACCCCGGGGTCCCTCCGCACAGGTCTTCGTACGCGGGGTGGACTCAGAATAAACCGGTTGTCCCGGTTGCGGCCATGTGATTGGATGGAAGCAAGAACTTAGATTAGTGTTCGCGCCCGAGCATCCAAAGAAAACGGGCCACGAATATACCAGAGCCGGCAGCGTAAACGATTTGTTCATCACGGTGGACAGGTTTAACC
Organism: Occallatibacter sp.; assembly: GCA_036502905.1. Taxonomy (GTDB): domain Bacteria; phylum Acidobacteriota; class Terriglobia; order Terriglobales; family Acidobacteriaceae; genus Telmatobacter. The sequence continues at coordinate 7,616 of DASXXV010000152.1, forward strand.
TCCGGTGTGCCGTTGAAGCTGTCGAGTGCGGCCCGTGTGGTGCTATGAAACCAGAGACGATCCATGGACAGTGAGTTCGCCGATATCGATAGCCCAGCGGCCCTAAAGCTGGAAGGGCCACCGCACAGAATGAGCGAGCTGGTGCAGGCCTTCAACTGGGGCGCGACGCCGCTGGGCGCTGCCGCGTTCTGGCCGGCGGGGCTCGAGACCACAGTGCGCATCCTGCTGACATCGCGGTTTCCCATGTGGATGCTCTGGGGACCAGAACTGACCATGCTGTACAACGACGCCTACGCGCGTACCACCCTGGGCAAGAAGCATCCGTGGGCGCTGGGCAAGCCTGCGAACATCGTCTGGTCGGAGATATGGAAGGACGTCGGCCCGCGCATCGAGCGGGTGCTGGAGACGGGCGAGGCTTCGTGGGATGAGACGCTGTTTCTGATTCTGGAGCGCAGCGGATATCCGGAGGAGACCTATCACACCTTTTCCTACAGTCCCCTGGTGGGCCCGGACGGCGGAAATGCGGGCATGCTGTGCGTGGTGATGGAAGATACCGGCCGTGTGCTGGGCGAACGGCAACTGGCATCCCTGGGCACCCTCTCCCGCGCGCTGGTGGAGGCCAACACCAAGCCGGAGGTGTTTGCGGCCATAGAGCGCGGGCTGGAAGGGCAGAGGGACATTCCCTTTGCGCTGCTTTATCTTTTTGATGAAGCCGAGCCGGGACGCCTCAGGCTGGTAGCGCGTTGCGGTATCGAAAAGGGCCATCCGGCGGCCTGTGAAAAGCTGGAGATAGGCGCTTCCGACTGCCCGTGGCCGGTGGAATTCCTAAGCGCCAACCAGCCCGTCACGGTCGACAATCTCAATGGCCTGTTCACCGAACTGCCCACCGGGGGCTGGGATTGTCCCCCGGCGAGCGCGCGGATGGTGCCCTTTGTGCGTAAAGGCCAGGAGACGCCCTCGGGAATCTTCATTGCGGGGGTGAATCCGTACCGCCAGATGGATGCCAGTTACGCCGGCTACCTGGACCTGATCGCGGGCCAGATCGCGGGCAGCATCACCAGCGCGGAAGCCTTCGAGGAGGAGAAGAAGCGCGCCGAAGCGCTGGCCGCGCTGGACCGGGCCAAAACATCATTTTTCTCCAACGTGAGCCATGAGCTGCGCACCCCGCTCACGCTGATCCTCGGCCCCATCGAAGACGCCCTGACCAGCCAGACTCCGCCGACCCGGGCGGGCCTGGAGATGCTACATCGCAACGCGCTGCGTCTGCTCAAGATGGTGAATGGGCTGCTGGATTTCGTGCGCATCGAGGCCGGCCGGCTGCATGCTTCCTATGAACCTACGGACTTGTCGCTGCTGACCGCGCAGCTGGCCAGCGTATTTCGTTCCGCCGTGGAGCGGGCCGGCCTGCGATACACGGTGGAGTGTCCGCCGTTACCCGAGCCCGTGTATATCGACCGGGAGATGTGGGAGAAAATCATCCTCAACCTGGTATCGAACGCGCTCAAGTCCACATTTGAAGGGGAGATACGGGTGGCAGTTTCTACCGACGGGGTGGCAGCGCGGGTCACGGTCGGGGATACCGGCACCGGCATTCCCGAGGGCGAGCAGCCGCATCTTTTCGAGCGATTCCGGAGGGTGGACGGAGCGCGCCGGCGGAGCCACGAAGGAACCGGGATCGGCCTGGCGCTGGTGAGGGAACTGGTTGACCTGCACGGCGGCTCCATCGAGGTCGTCAGCAAACTCGGCATTGGTACCGAATTTACGGTGACGATTCCCTTCGGCCACACCCATCTTCCGCAAGGGCGGGTGGTGGACGACTCCCGGAACCCGGTGGTGGTGGAGGGATCCGCGATTGCGTATGTTCGCGAAGCCATCGGATGGCTTCCGGGCCAGGATCGGCTGGCCGAAGAAGTGACCCGGACGGAAGCCGGCGACGGCCCGCAGAGGTCTGAGCGCAACGGTGCGCCGGAGCGGAGGCCCGTGATCCTGCTGGCCGACGACAACGCCGACATGCGCGACTACGTGCGCGGCCTGCTGAGTGGCCGGTTCGACGTGCATGTCGCCCCGAACGGCAAGGAGGCGGTTGCGCTAGCCGGAGAAATTCATCCCGACCTCATCCTGTCCGACGTGATGATGCCGGAGATGGACGGATTCGCGATGCTGGCGCATATCCGCAACGATGCCCGCCTGTATACCACGCCGGTAATCATGCTTTCTGCGCGCGCCGGGGAAGAGTCGCGGGTGGAGGGGCTGGGGGCGGGAGCGAACGACTATCTGACCAAGCCTTTTACCGCCCGGGAACTGCTGGCAAGGGTGGAAGCGCAACTCAAAATGGCGCGTCTCAGGCGGGAGGCCGCCGAGCAGCAATCGGCGTTGACCCGGGAGGTGCAGCAAGCGCGGCAGTTCGCATGGGAGGCGCTGGAGCACATTCCGGACTCGTTCGCGACTCTCGATCGAGGCTACCGGTTGACCTACATGAATGCCGCGGCGGGCCGTATCACCTCCGCGATGGGCATCCCCCACCTCGGCCGCAGCCTGTGGGACATCTACCCCATGCTGCTGGGGACGCCTGTCGAGGAAAACTTCCGGCGGGCAATGGAGCAGCGCGTGCCGGTCGACTTCGAGCAATACTTTCGCGATGAAAGCACGGAATCGTGGTTCCAGTTCCAGCTATATCCGCACCCGGATGAAGGGCTGATCGTCTACATGCGCGAAACCACGGAGGCGCGCCGCACAGAGCAGGCCCTGCGGCGCTCCGAGCAACTGGCGGCCGCCGGGCGGCTGGCCGCCAGCATGGCCCATGAGATCAACAATCCTCTGGAAGCGGTGACCAACCTGCTTTACCTGGTCAGGATGGACACGGCCCTGCTGGCTAGTTCCCGAGACCTGCTCGAGGTGGCGGATCGCGAGTTGCAGCGCCTGTCGCACATCACCTCGCGCAGCCTGAAGTTCTATCGCCAGCGCACTGCCCCGTCGCGCACCGCCCTGGACGATCTCATTGACTCGGTACTCTTTTTCCACGAGACGGAGATCAAGATGCGCAATATCGAGCTGTGGCGCCGCTACCGCCCCGCGCCCGCGGTGCTGTGCCTGACGGGCGAGATCCAGCAGGTGTTTACGAACCTGATCAGCAATGCTCTGGAAGCCCTGGACGAGAAGGGGAAAATGTCCGTGGGCGTGCGTCCGGCGCGTGATCGTCAGGGGCGGGAGGGCGTGTCAGTCCTGATTGCGGACAACGGCGTCGGCATGGACCGTTTCACCATCGATCGCCTCTTCCATCCCTTCGTCACCACCAAGGGCGAATCGGGTACCGGCCTGGGACTGTGGGTGTCGAAAGGCATCCTCGACAAGCACCAGGGAACCATCCGCGTCCGCAGCCAAAAAGGAAACGGGACCGTGTTCCGCATCTTTCTTCCGCTGGATACGACG
>DASXXV010000153.1:0-3207 GCA_036502905.1 Occallatibacter sp.
TCACCACCAAAGCGCAGGGCACCGGCATGGGACTATCCATCTGTCGCAGGATCATCGAATCACACGGCGGCAAGTTGTGGGCGACGGCGAACTCGGGTCGAGGCGCATCGTTTCATTTCACCCTGCCTACCGCGTCATCAATGTCTTCCACTTCTGCCGCGTAAATTTCGGGGTTAAAACGCGTCTGGAACACAAGAGTCGTCCCGACTTCAGCAGTCTCAACTTTGAATAGCTGTCGGATAACGAGCGATACGGAAGCTAGCAACGGAAAGAGCTTAATTTCCGAATGGCCGACAAACCGTCCCGATAGGCACGGACATCACCTCCCAAAACGTCGTTTCTAGACGAAAGTGCGAGGGTCCCGGATTACCTGCTCATGCCTGATAATCCGGCCAGAATCGTCGCGTGGTCTTTAACATTCTGCGCCGGTCTATAATGTCTCGCACTGATGGCCCTTACAGTTGGCACGAAACTCGGCCCTTATGAAATTCAGTCGGCGCTTGGCGCCGGCGGCATGGGCGAGGTGTACAAAGCTCGCGATACCCGCCTGGATCGCACAGTGGCCATCAAGATCCTGCCTGCACATCTTTCCGAGAATCCCGAGGCTAAGCAGCGCTTCGATCGCGAGGCGCGCACGATTTCTTCGTTGAACCATCCCAATATCTGCACACTGCACGATGTTGGCCACAAAGAGGGCGTCGATTATCTGGTAATGGAGTTTCTGGACGGCGAAACCCTGGCCGACCGTTTGCATCGGGGGGCGTTGCCCATCGATCAGGTGCTGAAGTGCGGAATTGAAATCTGCGAAGGGCTGGAGAAAGCGCACCGAAGCGGCGTGGTCCACCGCGATCTGAAACCGGGCAACATCATGCTGACGAAGACCGGGGCCAAGCTGATGGACTTTGGCTTGGCGAAGACATTAGTGGCGAACGCGGCGGCGACATCGGGGCTGACTGCAACTCTGACTACGCCGCCCGGCAGCCATCCACTGACTGCTCAGGGCATGGTGGTGGGAACGTTCCAATACATGGCGCCGGAGCAAGTGGAGGGCAAGGAGGCGGACTCACGCTCCGATATTTTCGCTCTCGGTGCGGTGCTGTACGAAATGGCTGCGGGCAAGAGGGCGTTCGAGGGCAAGACGGCAGCGAGCGCAATGGCGGCGGTACTTGAGCGTGATCCGGCGCCAATCTCTTCGGTGCAGCCGATGACGCCGCCCGCGCTGGATCGGCTGGTGAAGACCTGCCTGCAGAAGGATCCGGATGAGCGCTGGCAAACCGCGCACGATGTCAAGTTGCAACTGCGGCAGATCAGCGAGGGGAGGTCGACACTGACTGTAGCGCCGCTTGCTCCCCCCAAGAATATTTCCTTCTACCTGCGATGGGCTGCCCTGGCATTGATCATTGCCGTTGCTGCGGCCGCTGGATACTTTGCCCATGTTCCCTCGCCGGCGGCGCCGGTGTGGGGAGGCTTGAACATTGCCGGCGAACTGGGCGAGGAAGGAAGCCTTGTACTGTCGAGCGATGGCAGCCGGTTGGCCTACGTGGCCGCCGATCCGCAAGGCCGGGTTCTTATCTGGGTGCGGAAGCTGGATTCACCTAAAGGCTTGCCGCTGGAAGGAACGGCGGGAGTGGAATATCCGTTCTGGTCGGAGGACGGACGCAGCATTGGCTTTTTCGCGGATGGCAAGCTGAAGCGCATTGATGCCGACGGACAGAATCTGCAGACGGTCTGCGATGCTCCCAACGGGCGCGGTGGCACCTGGAACCAGGATGGCCTGATCGTATTCGCTCCCAACGCCGTCGGGGGACTCGCCAAGGTGAGCGCGGCGGGTGGAACGCCGGTTCCGACCACACAGACCAGTGCTAGCGTCAATCATCGCTTTCCTCACTTTCTTCCGGATGGACGCCACTTTCTGTTCACGCTTGCGTTTAGCAAGCAGGAAGAGGACGGAATCTACCTGGGGAGCATCGATTCGCCGCAAATCAAACTTGTTTTGGCGGGTGCTAGTTCCAATGCCGCCTATGCCTCGGGTTATCTGCTAGTGGTGCGCGAGGGCAAGTTGTTGGCACAGCGGTTCGATCTGCGGAGCTTGCAGGTAAAGGGCACACCTTCAGTGGTGGGTGATGGAATACGGGTGGCGTTCGATCGCCGTGCCGCGGACTTTTCCGCGGCCCGTAACGGCACGCTCGTGTTCCTGGCCGCCGTGACGAGCGGCCAACGGCTGGTATGGTTCGATCGCGAAGGGAAAGAACTGGGACTTGCCGTGCCGGACATAGGAAATCCTACCAGCGGCCTGTTGGCGGGCACGCTTTCGCCTAGCGGGGATCGGGTAGCGGTGGCTCGCGCCCGCGGCGCCGGCTCCGATATCTGGATCTACAACTTGAAGACTGCGCTCGGTACGCGCCTGACGTTCACCGACGACTTCAACGAAAGTCCAGTATGGTCTCCGGATAACAACAACGTCCTGTTCATACGCAATCTGACGGACCATTATGAACTGCGCGTGAAATCAGTTTCCGGTGCGGGGGACGAACAACTGGCGTTGAAGGCTGCAGGGAATGTGGTGCCCAGCTCATGGTCGCGCGATGGCCGGTATGTGTTCTATTCCGGCGATGTTTTCGCCATCAGTGGCAAGGCGCCGGGCATGGCGCTGGCAATGCAGGGTGGCGGTTACAAGGCGATTACGGCAACCCAGTCTCAAGGGGATGTGTTTGGCGGAGCGTTTTCTCCGGATAATAAATGGCTGGCTTATGTCTCCGATGAAACCGGACGGCTGGAGGTGTACGTGACCTCGTTTCCGAATCATGCCGGAAAATGGCAGCTTTCGACTGGGGGCATTGACTCTGGTTTGTCTCCGATTTGGACGGGGACGGGTGTGGAATCAGAGGTCATTTTCCGGGATCTGCAATCGCATTTGATCTCCGTGCCGGTGCGCGCGGAAGGAACATCTTTCAGCCAGGGGGCGCCGCGCGTTTTACTAGGTGGGAGATCGCTGGCCAGTTCGCGCTTTATTGATGTGACGCGCGATGGCAAGCGCATCCTGGTGGGACTGCCACAGGAATATGCCAGCACGCCGCTAACGTTGCTGCTGAACTGGACGGCAAACCTGAGGCGCTGATACTGAGCCGCCACCGCTCATCTTTACGGAGCTGCAGCGGATTGCGAGCGGGTAACGAGCAAGTCGGAAAGCTGGGAGATTTGGTGCTT
>DASXXV010000154.1:0-22986 GCA_036502905.1 Occallatibacter sp.
GACGTACTGAAGCAATTCACGCTGAATGCTTCAACTGGCATGCTCTCTGCCACGCCCCTTCACCAGGGAACGTTTGCGTATGGCTGGCCGGGATCGCAGTCGATGGTTTCCTCCAACCAGGATGAAAACGGAATCATCTGGACCTTCGACAATGTGGGCAAAACGCTGCATGCCGATAATGCCGGCGACGTGAGCCAATCCCTGTACGTCAGCCCGGCGATCAATACCGGCTATTTGAAATGGACCACGCCCATGGTGATCAACGGGCATGTCTACGTGGGCGGAAACAAGACGGTGGTGGCGTTCTCGACCCACTGACAGGAACCTGGGGCGTCCCGGCCTGGCTCTTCCCGGGACGGGCGCCCTTCACCTTGACTGGAAGTTGCGTTCGATGCGGACCATGTTGGTGTGGTCCGATGGACGTGGACTGCGCACAATGTGCGGGGTCATCACGATCAGCAGTGTCGAGTCGTTCTTCTGGGTCTCTTTGCCGGTGAGATTGTTGAATCCCGGGATCTCGCTGAGCCCGGGAGTGCCGTTGATGGCGCGCGATTCGTTCTTGTCTATTTCCGTCGCCACCACCACAGCCTGGTTCTGCGGTAAGGTCACCACCCCCGCCCATGATCGATTGGCCAGTATCGGTACGTCGTTGATGGCCGAGCCGGCAAGGGCGGAGATCTTCATGTCGACTTTGAGCGCGATATCGCCGGAACGCATAATGGAAGGCGTCGCCTTCAGGGTCAACCCGAGGTCTTCGTACTGGATCATGGGAATCGAGGGAGTAGCGCCGCCCAGTTGGCCCAGGAGAGAGGACAGGTTGCTGGAAGTGCCCGGCAAATTGAGCCCTGGAATACCCTGCAGCCCCGCTCCCAGATTGGAGAAAGAAGAGGTCTGGATCGGGTAACGCGTACCGCTCTTCAGCGTCCCTTCCTCGCCGTCCCCAAGACGTATCTGGAACTGATCGAGTTCGCGCGAATCGGACGAATTCAGATTGAGATTCACTGTAAACGGTTTTGTGGTGACCCCGGAGAGCGTAAGCCCACCGCCGAACAGCAGGACTCCATTCTGGAGAAGCGAACTCGATACCTGTCCCGATGCCAGAAGGATCGCCAGAATGGCAAGCGTGTCGCCCGGGGCCGCTAGTCCGGACGAGATGATCTGCTGCACCAGCGACTGGTTTGCGTTCAGGATAGACTGTTCTTCCGTGTACACATTGAAAGCGGTGATCTGCTGCGGTGGCGTCACTCCCGTATTCAAAGTCCGGTTGTGCGCAATCTGGATCAGCTTTACATCCAGAAGCACCTGGCTCCGTCCGTTCATCAGGCTTTCCAGGGTCGTGTTGAATGCGTCCAGCTGGCTTTGCGGAGCGCGTAATGTCAACGTGCCGGAGGTCTGATCCACCGCCATTTGCGAGACCTCGAAAACATTCCGCGCCATGTTCCCCACGTCCGTCATCTCTGTCTGGCTCAAGCCCGCCAGGTAGACCGTCTCCACCCCGTTCCGTGTGAACTGGGTGCGATATTCGCGCGTATCGAGCGCCACCACCGCACGATGTGCGTCGATAGGAGCGAAGAATGACTTGGTCACCATCGTTAGCGCGTGGGTTGCTTCGGCAAAAGTGGCGTCGTCCAGGTCGAAGCGAATCACTTGCGCGCGGATGCTCTCATCCACGGTTGCCTGGATGGCATAGGCCTTAAAGACATCCTGGATCACCTGGCGCTGGTTTGTCCGGAAGTGAAAACTGTGCCGCCCGGGCGCCGGTAGCAGCCGTTCCATCTCGCCCAGCTCCGACGCGGAGCGCTCGTTGCGCGCCGCAATTTCGTTGCCCGGGCCAGTCTCGCCTAATTCGCCCAGGTGCGGGGAAAGCTGCGCGCTGTAGGGATCAAGCTCGTAGGCGTGTGCCAGCGCCGTGCGGGCTGCCGGGGCATCGCCCTGCACCCTGGCTTTGGCGGCGGACTGGATGAGCGCAGCTACCGCGTGACTGCGCGCGATTTCAACCGCCATCCTGTAGTTCTCATTGCCGGGATCAAGCGCTGCAGCCCGCTGATCGTCGCGCAGCGCCTCCTCGAATTTTCCTTGCTCGTAGAGCTTTGCCGCGGACAGGTAGAGCTTCGCCGCACTGCGCCTCTCGCTCCCGGTGGGCTGGTGGCCATCCCGCTTCTGCCCCGAGGCTGGTTGAGAGGGCGTTCCATTGCTGCCCGGCGGTGGCGGGGGCGGCGGTTCCGGCTGCTGAACCGGCGCAGGCGCGGCCTGCTGTTCTGACGGCGGGACGGGCGGAGGCGGCGCTTCCTGGGCCATGGCGCTGCCCACCAAACCGAGCATCCCGATGGCCGTCATCAGCGCGCGTCTGCGGATTCGCTTGCTGCTCACTCCCTCGCTCCCGCGCCTGCCAGAAGATCGGCCAATGTGGTTGTGCAGCATTCAGGGTGCCATTCCAGCAACTCGTCAAAACTGTAACGTCCCGTGGCCACGGCTATTACCGGTATCGAATTGGCGCGCGCCGCTTCAATGTCGCGCGGTGTGTCGCCCACCACACAAACGCGCGCACTCGGCCCGGCCATCTCGCGGGCCTTGCCCGCGGCGAACGCCACCAGCTCGGAGCGAATGGGAAAGCGATCGCTGAAACCGCCGAAGCGAAACCATTCGCGCAGTCCCGCGGCCTCAACCTTGATCCAGCCGATCATCTCCAGGTTTCCGGTGGCAACCCCGAGCAGGGCTCCGCGCTGCGCCAGGTGGCCCAATGCAGCTTCCACACCCGGCATCCGAACCAGGTCCAGGGCATGGCGCTGCTCCGCCACGGTTTTGCCCATTGCCGCCAGGATTGCCTCGGTGTGAGCCGCCAGCACCTCCGGCGGGATGCCGGCCTGATGGCAGGCCTCGCGCAGAATCCCCGTGTCGGTGCTGCCCTGCAGAACAATACCGGCCAGGGTCACCTCGAATCCCGTCACCCGCTGCACGCTGGCCGCAAACGAATCTACATGAATGCGATCGCGGCTGCGCAGCAATGTGCCGTCGATATCGAACAGGTAGGCGTCCTGATCATCCCACACGAATCCCGGCTGGATGACCACCCGTGGTTCGACTGTCGGAAGAAAGCTGAATTCTGTCGCTTTGGGCTGCATGTTCTCCGGGGCCGCTCAGCCCCGGCGATAGCCCTGGCGCACGGCGCTGTATACAGGACGTTCGCCGCGCGGCGGACGCTTGAGCCCCGCCCGAACTTCCGCAAGGCTCAATCCTAATTCTGCCATGGCCCGGCTGAGGGTGTTGCGATGTATCCCCAATTCTTCGGCGGCCTTGCACTGGTTGCCCCCGTTCGCGATAAGCACTTCGCGTAAAAAGGTCCGCTTGAACTCGCGTACCGCATCTTCATAGCGGATCCCGCTGGAATGCATTTGCGTAACCAGGCTTTCCAGTTCCCGTCTCACGTCCACCTCATTTTGTTTTTACTAATCTGTCATATTACGCGCAGTCGCGCGGTGGAAGGCAGTGGAAAATTCGGATCAGTCGTGGCGGGAATGCAGCAGTCGTTGCGATTCTTCCTCTGCGGTCTGCAGGCCTGAACGAACCCGCGACGAGAGCTCCGAAGGAGTGACGTGAGTGCTTACGTGCAGGGCGCCAAAAAACATGCGCGGCAGCGTCGCCTCGGCGAGCCATTGTTCCTGCGGAAAGAACGCCACTATTACAAGGATGAATACGATGACAAGCACAACCCCTTGACAGAATCCGAAGATGGCGCCGGCAATGCTGTCCAGCCAGCCCAGCCCGATCATCTTCAACGCCTTTGCAAGCAGATTGCCAATCAGCCCGATGAGCACCATCACCAACAACGCGATCAGCAGAAAGGCGATGGTGTTGGCGATCGCCGGGATGCGGAACAAAGGTAGAAAAATCGCGGCCAGGCGGCCATAATTCCATGCCGCCGCCCCCAGGCCCAGCACCAGTCCGCCCAGAGAGCAGATGGAGCGAAAGAACCCCTGGGCCATCCCGGCAACCACGGCGGCGACCATGATGATGACTACCGCCCAATCAACCAGCGTCATTTTTCTCTGCGCTCCAATCTGCGAACTGGCCATCCTGGGTGCCCCAGGTCTCGATTCCGGGTCCCCAGCGACAGGTCCTCGTTGCTGGGGTGGTTACCGGGGTCCCTAGCGACAGGTCCTCGTTGCTGCGGTGGTTGGAGACCTGCGATCCCGATGCTTCAGGAACGAATTTACACGGTCAGCGACCTTAGTGAGCTCGCTTCACAATTTCAGCTCCCGGCCGGTGAGCCTGCGAAAGGCCTCGAGGTACTTGGCCTGCGTGCGCTCCACCACATCTCCCGGCAAGCTCGGCGCGGGTGGCTGCTTGTTCCAGTGGATGGCTTCGAGATAATCGCGCACGAACTGCTTGTCGAAGGACGGCTGTGGGCCGCCCGGCTGCCACGCTGCGGCATCCCAGAAGCGCGATGAATCCGGCGTCAATACCTCGTCCGCCAGAAGGATGGTTCCGCCCGCTCTTCCAAATTCAAATTTCGTATCGGCAAGGATAAGCCCGCGCGATTCGGCATGCGCGGACGCCTTGTTGTAAATGGCGAGTGTGAGCCGGCGAAGCTCGTTCGCATCAGCAGCCCCGATCCGCGCCGCAATCTCGTCGAACGAAATATTCTCGTCGTGCGCGCCGCCTTCGCTTTTGCTTGCCGGTGTGAAGAGAGGTTCGGCCAGACGCGATCCATCCAGCAGGCCCGTCGCCAACGTAATGCCGCACACTGCCCCTGTCGCCTGGTAATCCTTCCAGCCCGATCCGGCCAGATAGCCGCGCGCGACGCATTCGACAGGAAACATCTTTGCGCGCTTCACCAGCATGGAGCGACCTTCGAGCTGATCTGCGAACTCCTGCAATGCCGCAGGGTATGCGTTTACGTCCGCGGTGATAACGTGATTCGGAACGATGTCCGACAACAGCTCAAACCAGAACAGTGAAATCTGCGTCAGAATTTTGCCTTTGCCGGGTATTCCACTGCCCAGGACGTGATCGAATGCCGAGATGCGATCGCTCGCCACCAGCAGAAGTGCGTCATCGATCGCATACAAGTCACGCACTTTGCCGCGTCCGAGCAGGGAAATGCTGCCAAGATTTGTAGTGATGAGTGCGGACACAAAAGACCTTCCAGCGAAATGGACTGAATCCCGATTCTCAAGCGGCAGGCGGGCTTTGTCAATGCGCCGCGAGGCGCGGTTTTGAGGCTGGGGAAACACTCTCCGCGGGTCGGTGGAAAATCTCGCAAACCCCTGTGACAGCCGTCACGGAATGCGATCGGAGCATAAGCGACACTGCGGAAGTCGACATGGTTCGGGAGGCAGCAGTAAATAGCCTCTCTAGAGCCGGAAGACACGAGGCAGCCGTGGAAAGGGGAAGCCGCAGCTAACCTCGTTTGTGTAGGGATTGTCAGTGGTCGCGGGCTACCGACCTCCAGCGCCGGCCACTGACGCCCACTTTGCTATCTTGTCTAATACAAGCGCCTCCGAAGCGAAGCATTCCTTCGGAGGCGATTTTTCTTTCTGCCCAACTTCCCTTACACTCCAACGTCAGAACCGTATCGATGGCGCAAACGTCACCCGCAGATTGTTGTTTGCACCGTTGTTCATGTAGATCTCATCGCCAACTTCCACGCGAAATCCAAACGGTCCGGCGAATGCCTCGATGCCGCCTCCCGGGTATGCTGCGAAGTGAGTGCCCGAGTTGCCGAACTGGTCAAACGAGCCGGCGAACGAGGAGCCGGATGCCGCCCGATTGCTGGTGCTGAACTCCAGGAATCCAGCTTTGCCCGTCACAAAGGCGCGGAATGGACCAGACGTTCCAAACTGAAATTTCGGTCCGAACAGGCCAGTGAGAGGACGCAGCCTGCTGGTCACAGTCGTCGTGCTTCCGCCCGCGCTGCCCCCCGATGCCGACAACGTGGTGTAGTTCCGTTCGAAGTCATAATTCATTTCCCCTTCGAGCGCCACGTTGGGATGCAGGTTGAATCCTATACGTCCGCCCAGGCCCACGAAATTCGTGCTGCCGCTCGCACCCCGCGGAGTAAGTCGGAAGTAGTCGCCGTACACTCCAAACTCGCCATGATTGTATTGACCTTCGCTGCGGGGTGGATGCTGCACGGTTGGATAGGTTTGACATAATGTCGCGACCGGCCATGCCAGAAGTGCCGCCGCGGCGCAAACTGCAATGCGCTTCATTGTTGTGTACTCCGATTAGGATTTGCGTACGCCCAACCAAGGATGTCTCCTTAGCGTCCGGGCAAGAGAGAGTTCGCGGGCTGTGCCATTACCCCCGGTACACCCCGCCTCCGTTGTGACCTAGATGCAGCTGGCGAGTGGAGAGGTTGACCCGCGTTGTAGTTCGGTCCTGAGTTGGTTGTCCGGTTGCTGGATCAACTTACAAACGCGCGGATGAAGTTATCCGCCTACTTACATTTGTAGTTACTCGGGACGCGACGATGCTTCGCAACCTTATCGGGTTGCATCCGCGCCCACGAAGCAGGCACGCCGCGATTATAAAAAATAAAGGATTATACCTGCTCGACGAGCGCTTCCAATTCCTGCTTTGCGTACATGGCGCGCAGTGCTTTCTTGTCAAATTTCCCCACGCTCGTCTTAGGCACTTCGGCGATAAACGCCCAGCGTTCCGGGATCCACCATTTGGCGACACGCGTAATCAGATGCTCGCGCATCTGCGTAGTAGTCACGCGTGAGCCGGCCTTTGGCACTACGCAGGCCAGCGGGCGTTCATCCCATTTTTCATCGGGAACGCCGATGACTGCCGCTTCCAGAACGTCGGGATGCCCCATGATGGCGTTCTCGAGTTCGACGGACGAGATCCACTCGCCGCCCGACTTGATTACGTCTTTCGATCGATCCGCGATGTGCACGTAACCGCGCTCATCGATCGTGCCCACATCGCCGGTGCGCAGCCAGCCGTCGTGAAAACGATCCGGCGCCGGGGTCCCGTAGTAGGACGCCGTGATCCACGGCCCGCGTGCTTCGAATTCGCCCATCGATTCCCCATCCCAGGGAAGGACCTTGTCTCCCTCGCAGACGCGCAGCTCAACCCCGGGTATGATCCTTCCGGTTTTCGTCGTCCATTCAATTTCTTCTTCTCTTGTGCAACCGCGCGGAGGCTGCGCGGTCGCGATCACCGGGCTGGTTTCCGTCAGTCCCCAACCCTGCACCACCCTTACGCCGTGCCGGCTCTGGAAACCCTCCGCGAGGCTGCGCGGCAGCGCGGCTCCGCCACAGAACACCACCCGGAAACACGAGCAATCGACCGAGTGCTCGTCCGCGTAGCGCAGCGCGGCGGAGAGCACCGTGGGAACGGCGGCAGCCATGGTGGGCCGCCAGGTGCGTATCATGCGGCACAACGGCTCCGCCTGCAGAAAGCAGCCCGGCATAAGAAAGTCGGATCCCGCCATCCACCCGGCCGTGGGGATACCCCACCCATTGGCATGAAACATGGGAACAATCATCAGCCCGCGGTCATGATCGTTCAGGCCGAGGGCCCATGCCCCGCAGATCGATAAGGAGTGAAGATAGATCGAGCGATGACTATAGACCACCCCTTTCGGGTCCCCGGTTGTGCCGGTGGTGTAGCACATCACTGCGGCGGAACGCTCATCAAGGGCGGGCCATTCATAATCCGGCGGTTCGGGAGAGAGCAGGTCTTCGTAGCGCAGCGTTTCACGAGATGAGAGCGAGCCGTCGCCAATGACAATGTAGCGCTCGACAGTTGGTATCTTCTCTTCGATTTTCTGAAGCAGGGGCACAAGCGACGCTTCGACAATGATGATGCGATCGCCGCCGTGCTGGATGATGTAGGCGAGTTGATCCGGGAAGAGCCGCAGATTGAGCGTGTGGACTACGGCCCCCATGGAGGACACCGCGAAATATGCTTCCATGTGCTCCTGCGTGTTCCAGCAGAGCGTGCCCACGCGGTCACCCGGACGGATGCCGAGCTTCTCGAGCGCACGCGCCAGCTTCCTGGCGCGTGCGCCAACCTCGCGGAAGCTGGCGATGCGGGGACCTTCCGTAGTCCACGTCTGCACCTGGCTGTCGCCGTGGACCTTAATGCCGTACTCGACAATCGAGCCGATGGTCAGGGGAAAGTCACTCATCGTGGAGAACATGGGAACGAGCCTCCGGGGATCAAATTCGACAATTCTATCCCATCGCAGAATCGAGGTTCGTTGTTCGCGGCTCTGGTCACTCGGCCCGGCTTCCAGGCTGGGGACTCATTCGCCGGCGGAGCCGGGACGAACGCACCCGTCACTGCGCCATCAGTCGAAGCGATGACGCCAGCGATGGACGAGGTCTTCTGCGGCTTCGGCCCAGGTGGGTAACTCGAACCGGAACCCCGCCTCCAGCAGGCGGCCAGGCACAACCCGGCGGCTCTTGAGCACCAGCTCCGACTCGGTGCGCAAAAACACCGCCGCCAGTTCGATAAGTGGGGCCGGCGCGGGAAGGCCGTTAGGAATTCCGTACGCGTCGCGCAGCACGGCCATGAATTCACGGTTGGGCAGGGGATTGGGCGAGGCGACGTTGATCGCCCCGTTCAGGTCGTCGCGGGCAATAAGGAATTCCACGGCCCGGGCGAAGTCCATTTCGTGTATCCAGGACACGAACTGCCGGCCATTGCCCTGCGCTCCGCCAAAGCCGAACCGCACCAGGTTGAGCAGGACCGCGAACGCGTTTCCAGGAACAGGGCTGAAGGTGATGGCGCTGCGCAGGGCCACCTTGCGAGTGCGGGGCGTGGGCGCTGCGAAAAAGGCCGCCTCCCAGTCGGTGGCCACGCGTATCGAGAAGTTCCAGCTTTTCGGAACGCGCCGCTGCGAAATCCTCCCGCCCGGGACGTCACTGCCAGCTCCTCGTCCGTCCATCATCCATTCTTTGCCGCCTAGTTCACCCGTCGCTTCGTCCATAGGCCGGTCGAGCGCATGCCGATAAATAGTCGCCGTGGATGCATTGAGCCACACCTTCGGAGGGTCGGCGAGCGCGGCGATCACCTCGCCCAGCAGACGTGTAGACCGGATCCGTGAATCGTAAATCGAGGCGCGATTGGCTTCCGTGTAACGGCAGTTAACGTTTCGGCCGGCCAGATTGATGCACACATCGGCTCCCTCGAGATACTCCGTCCACGGTCCCACGGTTTCTCCGTCCCAACCCACGGTCTGCCATGTTTCCGCATACGGCAACCGCGTCAGGACCGTAACGTGGTGACCTCGCTCCTGGAAGTAACTGGCGAGCACGCGCCCCACTTGCCCGCTGCCCCCGGGAAGAACGATGCGGAGCGGACGGTTCATCGCCCCGGTTCTCCGAAAACAGAATGGAGCAGATCCGCCACCCGTCGGTCCAGGGGCCGCATGAGGGGCAGGGCCGCCAGCCGAATCATCAGGAGGAGAATGCTCAGCGTCTTGTCGAACAGGTTTTGGGTGCGCTCCTGTCCAAGCGAGTCGTCAAAAACCCAGAACCAGATAAGACCCATCTGGTAAAGCCACAGCAGGCGAGGAAGGTAGGGATGAATGGAGCCTGGAAGGCGAAGCTGGGAATCGGCCACTGCGCGAGTGAAGTATGCAATGTCGCGATCGCGGATGACCGCCGTTTCCGGGCTGAACGGGGACAGCGGATGGTGGGGATCGCTGTGAGCCGACAGCGCGGCGAGCAGCGTGCGGTTAGGGGCGAAGTGTTCAAATTTCACTCTGATGATCCCCTTCAGACGCTGCTCGAGCGTGCCACTCGTAGCCAGAACCAGGTCCAGTGCCGGCCCCATTTCCTCCTGCGCCTTCTGGTAAAACGCCATGGCCAGCGCATCCTTGGAGTCGAAATAATAGTAAGCCGCGCCCACCGCCATGCCGGAGGCCGACGCGATCTCCCGCATGCTCGCGGCCTCAAAGCCGTGTTCGCAAAATACCTTCAGAGCGGCCGTAAGGATGCGCTCGCGCGTCTGCTCCGATTTGGAAGTGGTGCGCTGGCTCATCTCAGGCTGCCTCGGGTGCCGTCTTCTTTGCCCGGTTCCGCATTCGGGTAAGAATAAACATGTTGAAAAAGTGCATGGCCCCGAGAATGAGCAGGACCACGCCGATTTTGCCGCTTTCCAATTCAATCGCCTGGCGCACATTGCTCAACGGATCGGTGGTCTTGAGAGCCAGCGCGATATAGCCGACGTTAATCAGATAAAAACCGACCACCAGTAGCTGGTTGACCGAATCTGCAAGCGGGCCGTTGCCATGGAGTGCATCGAGAAGAAACACGCGGCCGCTGCGGTGCAGGGTGCGCGCCACCCAGACGGTAAGCCCAATGCTGATTGCCAGGTAGGTGAAGTAGCAGGCTGCGATAGACATTTCGGAACGCCTCCCGTGGGAAATTTTGAACCTGTTCAAAATAACCATACGTCAAGAGGCGACCCAGGGCAAGATAAATTTGAATGTGTTCAAAAATGGAAATTCAGAATAGCGGATCTTCGTGATTGCCGCCGGCCGGCCTAGGGCCGCGGTGGAATGGGATAACGCCAAAGCACGCGCCGCCGATGGTTGCGTATTTCCCGGACTACCAGGGTTACCACAAAACCTATCACCAGCAGGGGACCCCAGAACAGCCAGGCTGGCTCGACGACCCGGTCGCCGCCCACGCTCACGCTGTCAGCCGCTCGAATGCTGCCGAACATGGCGACCAGGTCTTTGCCGATCGACACGCCTTCGCCCAGATGCACGGTGCCGAACATGCTGACCACGTCCTGCCCAATGTGGGCGTTCTCGTCAGCCTTGATGCTGCCGAAGAAGCTCACCACATCGTGGTTGGCGGCGGTTCCGATGTGCACGTCGCCGAAGAACACCACGATATCGCCGTCCACGACCCCGTCCGCGTCCACGTCGCAGAAGAAGCAGACCGCATCGTGAATGGAGGCATCGCGGGGGACATGAATCGCGCTGCCGAACTGAACCTCGTCCTTGCTGGCGTATGCCGGCAGGACGACCATTCCCAGAGCCGCCGTGAGCAGACAAAGGTAAAACAGGCGACGTTTCATGAAGTCTCCTCCCGATGTTTACGCGGAATCGGGTGCGGAAGTTCCCCGGCGAACAGACCAGTGTACCGGATGGGAAGGAGATGGCGAGCCCCCCGAGCCGGGGGGAATCGAGACTCAGCCGGGAAACTTTACCTGCTGGCCGGAATCGGCTGGGGCAGGGCTCAGAACCAAAGCCCATTCGGCTGCAGAGTCCACCAGAACATCCGGGGGTGCTTCCATCAGGTTCTGCGGGCCGAACCCGAACTGACACCCGACGCTCCAGGCGCCCGCATTGCGAGCGGTCTGCACATCCACCTTGCTGTCGCCGATCATCAGCGTTTCAGCCGGTTGCGCCCCGGCCTCCTCCATGATGGCTCGCAGGCCCATGGGATCGGGCTTCTTGAGGGGAAAGCTGTCGCCCCCGTAGATACAAAAGAAGGCGGAGCCCATGCCGAGGCCGTCGCAGATCGCGCGCGCCGGCCGCACGGGCTTGTTGGTCAGCACGGCCAGAAGGCGGGGATTGCCCTCCTGCGCGCGGCCGAGTGAGGCGAGCGAACCCAGCACACCTTCGTACGCATACGTGAAATCCAGCTTGTGTTCGCGATAGTGTGCAAGAAAAAAGCTATAGGCGGTGGCGAGTTCCTCATCGTGAACCTCGTCGGGCGATACGCCGTTCTCAACCGCCAGGGAGCGGCGTACCAGCATCGGCGCGCCATTCCCGACAAAGCTGGCGATCACTTCATCCCGCAGGTGCGGCCGGCCCATGTGCTCCAGCGCGGCGTTAACGCTGTTGCACAGGTCCCGCGCTGAGTCGATGAGAGTTCCGTCCAGGTCAAAGACGATGAGCTTGATTTGTTCCACCGGAATAGGGCGTAATACCCGGATCATGGTTCCAGTGTAAAAGACAGGCAACACGGATCGCCCTCTTTCCGGGTGGCGACGGTCAGCAAGGATGCGGAGTGAAACAGTGGGCAGTTCCCAGTGATAAGTTGCCGGTCACTCGTAAGAACCAAAATCGGCGCCGGCAACCTGTCACTGATTCCTTACAATGGATTACCCTTTTACGCCGCGTGGCGTTGGGCCTGCTTATTGATCTTGCCGGCTAACTGCGTGAGTTTGTGATCGGTTTCACCCTCCTCGTCGAGCGTCTGCTGGAGGAGATCGGCAATTTCCTTCTGGCCTAACTGCTGCGCCCAGGTGCGCACCGAGCCGTAGGCGGCCATCTCGTAGTGTTCAACCTTCTGGGCTGCGCAGATCATGGCGGCGTCGCGCACTTCGCCGTTCGTTTCGCCCATGGTCTCGGCGCCTTCTTCGAGCAGGCCATGCATGCCCTTGCAGGTCTTTCCGCTGGACGCCTTTCCGAGCATCTCAAAGATGCGATCGAGGCGCTCGATCTGACCCTCCGTCTCCTTCAGGTGCGTCTCGAAAGCGGTTTTCAGTTGTTCGTTGCTGGCGTTCTTCGCCATTTTGGGCAGAGCCTTGGTGATCTGCTTTTCCGCCGAATAGAGGTCTTTCAACTCTTCCACCAGAAGTTTCTCAACTGTGTCCACACTCATCTCATTTCCTCCGTGAGGGTCGTACGCGGGATGTGATGCCGGCATGAATCCTGCCGTTGCCGCGCGATAAGCAGCGCAATGGAATGCCCGGATGAAATCTGGGCTGCTCCGAGTCGCACGTTGCCGATCCCCCCGATCGGAAGTTGCCGATCCAGCCGATCCCGGCGCCGGGCTCCGGCGCCAGGCTCCTGCACCAGGCTCCAGCACCAGGCTCCAGCACCAGGCTCCAGCACCAGGGGCGACCCCCTGCTGCGGGGTCGCATCTATGTCCGGGCATGATACGGAAACTCAAATCAGGACAGTTTCGGCTGTATTCACGAAAGAAGGACGCTTCCGGAAAACGGCGCAACCTGGGAACCTTTTCCACCCTTTCAGCGGCCAGACAACACGAGCGGGAAGTGCAATACTTCAAGCGACATTGACGCCGCGACCCAGGGCCGAAGCCGCCCTTGCGTTAGCGGAGCGCGTGAAGAAAGCCCCTTATAGGCACAACAAGAGCAGGCATTAGGAGGTGGGCCATGCCGGACGAATCGACGGTGAGGAAAGCCAGGGAAGACCTGCGTGAGGGCAAGTCGCCAAGCACGGCGGCGGGAGAATTTGTACGCGAAGAAATCGACCATGTGCGCGAGGGCAAGCACGGTGCGCGCTCCCCGAAGCAGGCGATTGCGATTGGCCTGAGCAAGGCGCGGCGGGCGGGCATTCCATTGAAGCCCCCAGCCAAGGGGAAAACGAGCTCAAGCACGCGCCACAAGGCGGAGCGCGATTACGAGAAGGGGCAGAAGCACCCGCAGACCAGCGAGGAGGGATCGACAAAGCGGAGCCGGGCGCGAATGGAGGTGATGAAACGCGAGCCGCGTTCATCGGCCAGTCATTCCGCGCTTTCGAAGCAGGCTAAAAGCGCCGCGAAAAAGCGAAAGAACGCCTAGGTCTGAGGAACTGCGCAGCCGTAGCGCAGGTTTGAAAATCGACACCTTGCCACCCGCTTGTTTCAGGAGCCAAATTTTTGGCCGTGGCGCTCGCGTCCTACCCCCGCCATGACGGAAGCCAGGACGAAGACGCTGATGGCGGTTAAAGCCATCGCCGTGCCGTAGCTCGTCTTCTGCGCATAAACGGCTTCGATATAGACCACGGAACTGGCCAGAATTCCAGCGCTCTGGTAAGCAAATCCGGGTAGCAAGGCGCGCACCGAATCGGGCGAGAGTTCGGCCAGATGCGCGGGAATTACCCCCCACGCGCCCTGCACCATGAACTGCATCAGAAACGCTCCCACCACCAGCAGGATGGTATTGGGTGCGTACGCCCAGAGCGGAATGACAAGGGACGCGAGCACGAACGCCGTGATGATGGCCCGGCGCCGCCCCCACACGTCGGAAAGCCGTCCGAAAACCAGTCCGCCAATGATGGCGCCAATGCCGGAAATCGCCGTGATGGCCGCGCGCTGCGGAGGGCCGAAATGCCATTGACGTTGCAGGAATGTCGGGTACATGTCCTGCGTGCCGTGCGAGGCGAACAGCATCATGGTCATGAAGGCAAGCAGGTACAGGAACAGCTTCCAGTGAGAAAGGATTTCGCGGCGCTGCTCCGGCCACGGCTGGCGCGATTTGAACTCGTTCTTCCACACCTCCGATTCCTTCACGCGAAACTTGATGTACAGCACCAGGGCGATCGCCGGCACGCTGCCCAGGTAAAAGAGCGGTCGCCACCCCAGCGGACCGATGAGGAAGAAGTAGGCAACGGCGGCCAGCACGTTTCCCGCGGCGTAGCCCTCCTGGAGCAACCCGGAAAGCAGGCCGCGCAAGTGACGCGGCGCTCCTTCCATGGCCAGCGTCGCGCTAACGCCCCAGCATCCCCCCATGACGATCCCGAACAGCGCGCGGACGACCAGCAGGCTGGTGTAATTTGGCGCCAGGCCCGTGAGTACATCGGAGATCGCGAACACGCCGGTGTTGATCATGAGCGGGATCCGGCGTCCGTAACGGTCGGCAAGTAAGCCGAATACGAATCCTCCCACCGGACGAAACGCCATGGTCATGGTGATGATCAGCGCGATGTCGGCGTCGGATTTGTGAAACTCGTGCGCCATCGCCGTCAGGCAGAAGGTGACGCGGAAAAAGTCGAAGGCGTCCAGAAGCCATCCGGAGAAGCCGGCGATGACGGCGGGAGGATGACTCGTTTCCGCTGCGGCCTCCCGGGGGGACGGAAGACCGCCGGCCTGGGACGGATCGGCTGTTGCCATTGCAGATACCTCGGACAGTTGAGCGTACGCAATCCATCCACCCTAGCAGATGCGTATTCGGGGTTGAAAAACGTGGGAAAACAGGCAACGCGAGCGGCGCAGTATGGCATCCGCGGACAGACCACCCGGAAACGCACATCGCCATCTAAGATGCTGGGCCAGATGCGCCATAGCAAGCCTTCGCGAATCCATCGCGGATCGCACCGCACGAAAAGCGATCCGACTTATCCACGGTTCCTTCACCGGCTCCATGTCCGATTTTATTTGCAGCAGATTAGAGACTCTGTGCTGCAGCGTGACCGGGGCCGCTCTTCGTGTGTGCGGTAGCTTTGCTGTACGTTGATTCGAGCCGAGTGTGAGCGTCACCAGGGGAGTGTCTCAAGCGCGCCAAAGTGCGCGGTTGCGCGGTGGGGTGCCGTTCCGGCGCCGGTTGCGTAAGCTGCAGCAGGTCTCCGGAGTTGCAGGCGTTCCAGGGCATGCGCGCAATGGACAAGGAGAAACTAAATGCACTTCCCCCACTTGAAGGCCAGGATACCTTTCGCAATAGCTGATTTAGCCAGGGCGCTACGGGCGCTCTTTTTTGTGACCGCAACCTTACTCATCACCTCCGCTGCGGGGGCGCAGTATCGCGCGTCCATCCAGGGAACCGTAACCGACACCCAGGGCGGCGTGATTCCCGGCGCCAAGCTGACGCTGACCAACCTGCAGACAAACGAAACGCAGGTGCGCACCAGCAATGATGTTGGCGTGTTCAACTTCAATGCCCTGCCCCCGGCGGCGTTCAAACTGGTGGTGGAAAGAGACGGATTCCAGACCAAGGAACTGGACAACCTGCACATCATTCCCGAACAGCCCAACGCGATCGACGTAAAACTCGAAGTGGGGCAGGTGGCCCAAACCGTCACGGTCGACGCATCCCAGACCCCTCTGCTGGACACCGACACGCCCACCATCGGCGGCACCATCTCCGAAAATCAGATCCAGCACATGCCTTCCTTTGGCCGTGATGTATTTCAGTTGAGCTCGCTCGCCCCCGGCACGACCGGCGATCAGTCTCAGGCCGCGGGCGGGGGAACCAACAGCCTCCCGGGAACTCAGGGTCCGGGAGGTCCAGGTGCAAACACCGGCATCTTCGCCACCGAAAACGGCCCGCAGACGCTCGCGGCCGGCGGGCAGTACGAGAGCAACGGCATTTCAGTGGACGGAATCAGCACCGTCAGCGCCGTATGGGGCGGAACCTCGGTGATCACTCCGTCAGAGGAATCGGTGGATAACGTCCGCGTCGTTTCGACCGAGTACGATGCCGAGAATGGCCGATTCAGCGGCGCGCAGGTGCAGGTTACGTCCAAGAGCGGAACCAACCAGGTGCACGGCAGCGCCTTTTTCCAGGCGTGGCGCCCGGGACTGAACGCTTACCAGCGCTACAACGGGCCAGGTTCGCTCAACCCGGGTACGCCCTCCAGCCGCGGACTCTTGCGCGACGAGCAGCGGTTCAACCAGATGGGCGGCAGCATCGGCGGGCCGCTGTGGAAAGACCATCTGTTCGCGTTCTTCGCGTACGAGACCGAGCGCAACAACTCCACCGTCACTTCCACAGGTTGGTATGAGACCTCGGCGTTTGCCGGGCTGGCCCCTTCAGGCAGCATCGCCTCAACCTTTCTCACCTTCCCCGGCGCCGGCGTCAACGCCAGCAGCATCATCAACCAGACGTGTGCCAACGCCGGCCTCACCGAAGGAGTCAACTGCATCACCATTCCGGGTCAGGGATTGAACATCGGGTCACCTCTAAGCGGCCCCCTCGGCAGCCATGACTTGTCGTGGACCAGCCCCACCTCCCCGGGCGTGGGCAGCGGGCTGAACAGCACGGTGGCCGACATCGCCGACTACACCACCATCAATCCCACCAACGTCGTGGACCAGCAGTTTAACGGTCGCGCCGACGCGAACATCACCAGCAAGGATCGTTTGAGTTTCACCATTTACTGGGTTCCGGTGGATCAGACCTCGTATACCGGTCCCACTCGCAAGTACAACCTCTGGCATCACTCCGCTATCAATGATGCCTTCTCGGGCATTTGGAATCACACCTTCTCCCCGAACTTCCTGAACGAGGCGCGCGCCAATGCGGCGGGATGGAGATGGAACGAAATCGCGTCCAATCCGCAGGAGCCCTTCGGACTTCCCAACGATTCCGTCGGCATGATCGGCGCCATCACCCTGCAGAATTTCGGCGCACCCGGGCCCAGCGTTTATAACCAGTGGACCTATACCTACCGCGACGTTGCTACCAAGATCGCCGGCAATCACTCCATCAAGTTCGGGGGCGAGTTGACCCGTCTCTACTTCCTGAATGAGGCGCCGTACAATGCGCGGCCGAACTTCAACTTCTTCAACGTGTGGGATTTCCTCAACGATGCGCCGCGATCGGAGTCCGGTACCTTCGATCCGACCACCGGTACTCCCACGGCGGCGCGCCAGGACAACCGCGAAAATATGTGGGGCGTATTCGTGCAGGACGACTGGAAAGTGAAGCCCTCACTCACGCTGAACATGGGACTGCGATACAACTATTTCGGGGCGCTGTCCGCAAAGCAGAACAACATGTTCTGGGTGCAGTACGGCAGCGGCGCCGACATGCTTACCGGAATGAGCGTACACAAGGGCGGCAACCTGTGGAATCCGCAGAATCTCAATTTCGGACCGCAATTTGGCTTCGCGTGGACGCCCGGTTTCTACCACCAGAAAGTCGTGATTCGCGGCGGTTACGGCCTGAACTACAACCAGAACGAGATCGCGATCACCGCTAACGTGAACGGCAATCCGGGACTCACGGTATCACCTAACTTCAGCATGAACCTGCCTACCTCGAGTAATCCGGGAATCGTCTACGCGATCCCCAGCGATCCTCACTCCCTGTTCGGCTATCCGTCGAACCCGAACACCATTGTGAGCTTCGGCGCAAATGGGCTGCCGACCACGAGCCAGGTGGGCGTCACCGTGCTTCCGCGCAACATGAAGACCATGTACACGGAGCACTGGTCGCTCGACACCCAGACGGATCTCGGCGCGCAGTTCATTCTCAGCCTCGGATACCAGGGCAGCGCCGGCCGCCACATCTATTTCCACTATGACGAGAACGCGGTTGCTTCCGTGCAGGGCATTCCGCTCAACCCGCAGGTAAACGGCGTCAACTTCTTCGACAATATAGGGAACAGCAGCTACAACGCCATGCTCGCCGGGCTGAAGCACCAGTTCTCCCATCAGTTCATGATCGATGCGCAGTTGACTTGGGCGCGGAGCATGGATACCAGCTCGGCTCCCTACGAAGAGCAGTTCTATCCCTACGCTCCAAGCCTTAATTGGGGCCGGTCCGATTACGACATCCGCCGCCAGGAGAAAATCTTTGGCCTGTGGCAACCGATGTTCTTCCGCGGGCAGCACAACATGCTGGAGCGGTTGGTTGGCGGCTGGTCCTTCAGCGGCATCCTGAACCTGCACACCGGATTCCCCTGGAGCCCGGTGTATGTGAGCCCCGTAGGCAGCCTCTATTGCTCCACTTGCGGGTACACAAACCTGCTCCCGGCCGCGTACCGGGGCGGCGCAGGCACCGATACCTCCAATGATGCGTACAAGTCGGGACCTGGCGTGGGCAGTGGCGTGAACAAGAATTTTCCCAACGGAGGCCTGGCTTACTTTGTGCCTCCGGCCATAACTCCCGGTCCAAATTTCCCGGCCACCGGTGGAGTGCCTCCCCAGGCTCCCGGGGTGCGGAGAAACTTCCTCACCGGACCCGGTTATCGCGATGTCGATGCCACCGTAACCAAAAGCTTCGGACTGGGAAGAATCAAGGGAATGGGTGAGGGCACGGCCATCGAGATTCGCGCCGATGCGTTCAACCTGTTTAACAATCTGAATTTCAAGCCGGGCGGCGCAACCAATGGAGGCGCCATTTCCGACAACATCATGGCCGCCAACTTCGGTCAGGATTCTACCGCGCTTGGGTCGCGCACCGTTACCCTCCAGGCGCGCTTCCATTTCTAACCAACCCGGTTGTTAGGCTCTAACCAGGCAATTAATATTCCACCAACCCAAGCAGCAGGTCTCTTCAACGGGATCTGCTGCCCGTCTTTCGCTCTGTTGATTTCATGTATTTGCTATCCTGAGCCGAGTCCGCGCTTACGGACGCAAGCGAAGGATCTGCCATTCTTCATCCGGCTTGGGCGTTGGCTTTATAGAACTCGATAGCCGTTCACCTTCCGCTCCCTATCCACCTGGCTTTTAGGAGCATTTCGAATGATGCGTTGGAGCTTACTGCGTCTTGCGCCGGTCTTGCTGAGTGCCAGTCTCCTTTCGTCGGCCCAGGAGACCATCGATATCGACGCCCAGGCGCAGGCCAGGCCCTTTCCGCACTTCTGGGAACAGATGTTCGGATCCGGTCGTGCAATCCTCTCGCTTCGCGAGAGCTATCGCGACGACCTGCGGGCGGTAAAGAAGGTGGCGGACTTCCGCTACGTTCGCTTCCACGCTATCTTTCACGATGAGGTCGGTGTCTACAACGAAGATGAGCACGGCAACCCGGTCTACAACTTCGCCTACGTGGACCAGATCTATGACGGGCTGTTGAAGAACGGCGTGCGCCCCTTTGTCGAGATCAGCTTCATGCCCAAAAAGCTGGCCTTCAACCCCGACGCGCTCCATCCCTTCTGGTACAAGCAGAATGTTTCGCCCCCCAAAAGCCTGGAGCGCTGGGATGACCTCATCCGGCACTTTGCGCGTCACCTGGTGGAGCGCTACGGCATAGACGAAGTGGCCCAGTGGTACTTCGAAGTGTGGAACGAGCCCAATATCGATTTCTGGAACGGCATCCCTCGGGACAAGTCGTACTTCGAGTTATATGCCCACACCGCCCGCGACCTGAAGGAGGTCAACTCAAGGCTGCGCGTCGGCGGGCCGGCTACCGCGGCGGCGCATTGGATCCCCGAGTTTCTCAAGTACGTTGCCGGCAATCACGTGCCGCTGGACTTCGTTACCACCCACGGCTATGCCGATGACACCGTAGAAGACATGCTCGGCACCAGTGAAAACATTCCCATGGATGAGCGCGTGTGCCGCGCGGTGGCGAAGGTTCGCGGCCAGATCAAGTCATCGGCGTTGCCGGACCTGCCCCTGTTCTGGACGGAGTGGAACGTGCAGGGCATGCGCGAGTCGCGTGACACCATCTTTGTGGGCCCCGCAGTAGCCAACACCGTGCGCCAGTGCGATGGACTCTCAGAAATGATGTCGTTCTGGACCTTCTCGGATGTGTTCGAGGAAGGCGGCCCAATTCCCAAGCCATTCCTCGGGGAATTCGGGCTGCGCGCTGAGGGCGGCATCAACAAGCCCAGTTACTACGCCTGGGGTTTGCTCCACGACCTTGGTACGCTACGCATCGGCAACGACTCGAAGGACGCCATCATCACCAAAACGTCCGATGGCGGCTTGGCGATTGCGCTTTGGAATCTTGTTGATCCCGATCAGCACGGCGATGCGCACATCGTCCAACTCCGCTTTTCCCATGTTCCGCCCAATGCGCGCGTCAGCATTGAGCGCGTAGATGAGGAGCACGGAAACGTGCTGAAACGATATGAGGCAATGGGCAGCCCCCTGAATCCCACGCCTGCCCAGGTTGAGCAACTGAATCGGGAAACCGCTCTGCCCGCGCCGGAAGAAACGAAGCTGCAGGCCGGCAAACTGGAATTGAAGCTTACCCCCAATGGGCTGGTGCTGCTCCGTGTCAGTGGTCAGTAACCGGCACCAACCGGGTGAAGACACGTAAACAAATCTGGGCGCCCCACCTTCGCAAGACCGATTCGCCTTCGGTTCATCCTCGCGGGTAGAGCGTCGATCTAGAACTAACCACAAGACTCTGCTCTAGCTACTTTCCGGCGCAAAAGTCGAATTTCGAATAGAGCAAGTTGGGGGGTGGGAAGCTGGGATAACTTGTGTCTGAGAGGGGAGTAGTGGGTTAAGCGGCGAGGGCTCGCCCGATGTTGATGAGGTTGTCGCTGATAACACCGAGACCTACCCAACGTTTCATGCCCGTGTTTCCTTTATAGCGGCAACGGTTGAGACCGTGTCGGCGTTTGAGGATGCTGATGCGCCCTTCGCTGCCTGTTCTCCATTTTTGCCCCTTGCGGAACCAGCGGCTCTTTTGCTGTCGTCGTCGCTCTGCACTCTTGGTGGAGTGGTTGGGGATGGACACGCGCTTGACGCCCAGTTTGCGGATTTCGGCTTCCCCTTGTGCAGAGTAGAAGCCAGCATCCCCGGCGACCAGTTCCGGCATGCGCTCCAGTCTCTGTTTGTGAATCTCGACCGCAGGTACGAGCAGATCTTTATCGTTGGGCCTTTGATCGTAGACCTCGTAGGCGACGATGACCTGGTTCTCAGCTTCCTGAACCTTCAGCAGCTTGCCGAATTCGGTAGGCTTGCTGGTCTTGCCCTTGCGAATGATCTCCGTATGGGTTTCGAAGATACTGACTAGTTTGCCTTCCGCGCGGGTATTATCGCTGAACAAGCGAGCCTTGGTCTGACGAATCACTTGCCGGACAAGAGGGATGTATTTGTCCAGTTCGCGACCCAAACCATCCAACGCGGCTTGTTGGAGAACGTCTCCGGCCCGCTTCACGCCCTGACCGATCTCGGCGGAGAATTTCCTCGCCTGACCGACTACGCGACTGGTCAACTCAACGAGCTTGCCGTATGCGATGCGCATCTTCTCCTGAGCCGCTTTACCCTTGCTGCGAGTGGCTCGGCCGATCTCGATCAGGCGGCGCTGCATGCTCCCCCGGCGATCCCGCAGTTGGGCGCCGGCCTTGCCTACGATGGCGGTGACCTTCTTCATCAGCCGAGTGAGCACGCGCACGCCATCTCCCATCAGCCCGCTGTCGGTGGGGTAGTGAATGTTGGTCTCCACCACCGTCGTGTCCACGCGCATACGCCGCCCATGAATGACGGCCCGTTCCCGCGCCAAGGCCACAATACGGGCATGTATCTTTTCGATGACCTCAGGCCCCAGGGCCAAGGCCAGCCGCCCCAAAGTCTTGGCATCGGGTACCTTTTCGGCTCCCACCCGAGTGAATTCGCGGTACAGCAGATTGCCGCGTGTTTCCCGCTCTAACTGGGCAAAGCTCCAGTTGCGCATGTGCTTGAGCAATAGCATGCGCAGCACCACCTCGGCCGGTGTCCCCGGCCGCCCGTGCGTCCGGCTGCGCGGACAGCGGTGCTGCAATGCGTGGTGAACCGTTTCCAGAAGGGCTTCGTCTGCCAGCAACTCGTCGGCATGCCGCATCCACCCTTCCCATAGTTCATGGACCGTTTCACGGATGAATCCATCGCCAAAACTGCGCTGCCGCCGACGAAGATCAACCACGGCGCTGCCCTCCACGCTTGCGATCCTCCCCATCCCCACGCAGGGCTTCCTGGTTGAGCTCGCAAATCTGTTCCAGCTTGTCCTTCAGCCGATGGTAGTTCTCCAACTGTCGCTCAACCTGGGCAACCTGCTCGCTGTGCAAGCTGATATGGCGAATGCGCCGCCCCGGATAGGTCACGGCCAGAACTGCTACCGGATGTCCCTTTCCCAATTCACACGTGGAGCATCCCTGGCGATGGCGCACTATCCGTTGTAATAGGGAGCCACGCAATATGTCTTTCAGATCAGGTAGTTCCCGCACCAGCCGATTGCGCCGATCTACCGTACTCTGTTTCATGCTTATAAATGAAACACTGCGAAACACAAAAAAACAAGCATTTTGAGAACTCGTCTATTTCAACACTTGATTCCGGCTGCGACCGCCAACAGCAGCCTTCCGCCTTCCCCACTTTTGCGCCAGAAAGTAGCTAGGCGTCCGCCCCGCATTCCCCATGGTGTTGCTTTGCTCACGGTTCCGCACCTGCTTGTAAAGGAACTTAGCTGCATATGAGTTGTGCAAATCTTTGCACCTACAGCATTTGCAATGCCCCTAAGATTCTGATTCGCAAGGGAAGGATATGGCAATCCATTTGCAACTCTAGCAAGGTTTCCCTTGCGCCGGTCCACTCATAGACCGTGCGTGCAGCTAGCATCGTCGGACCCGGTCTCCTGCTTGCAGGCTCTTGACGACACTGTCATTTGAGTGTGCCATGAAAATG
>DASXXV010000155.1:0-22854 GCA_036502905.1 Occallatibacter sp.
TCGAGCCGGAGTTGGATTTGGCGGGTGGACCTATAACTGCACACCAAGCGATGACAAGGGTAACCCGCTGCCGGGCCCAATTTTCTGGACCGCCGCCGGACCGAATTACTGCACGATTCCGCTGGGTGCGACCAACGCGACCGTGGGAGTTATTTTCAACAACCAGTAAACGCGTCGACTGTCGATCCATACATGTGGGCCGCCCTCGTTTGGGGCGGCTCTCTTGTCGATTCACGAATTGGAAATCCAAATCCCGTTATTGCGTCATGGCGACAAGGATCGCTAGCAGCTCGTGCTCATCGGGAAGCCATCATTCCCGGTTCATTTCGCCCCGCATCTGCCATTTAGACTGGGACTTGCACTCCCGATCCTGATGACCCACCGGTTCTCCCGCCTCCGCCGTTTCCATTTCAATCTGCCGCAGCGCATTGCGGCGGGGCTCCTGGCAATTTTTCTCATCCAGGGTTTCTGGTTGATCGGCCACCAGGACCTTGCCGACCGCGATTACCAGTACGCGCGCTGCGGGCGCGAGATGTGGGAGAAACCGTCGCCCCTGGCGGGTTATTTCACCACCTGCGGCAACATACACGACGGGGTGCTTGCTTACCGCGCGGCGGGCCTGCCCCTCACCCTGAACCTTCTCGCGGAGCGCGGCCTCGACCTGTTCCGCAGGCCCGAGGACCGGGTGGTTCAGGCGGCGGGCGCCACCGGCAGCGAGTTGAGTACATGGGAACTGCGTCACCAACTGACCCACGTCTCGCTGCTGCTGCGCTTGCCCTTTCTCTTCGCGGGCTTTGTGCTGGGGGGAGCCCTGTGGTGGGTCACGCGCCGCCTCTACGGCAATTTTGGAGGCTACACGGCGCTGGCGCTGTATTGTTTCTCGCCCGCAATCCTGAAGGCCAGCGTGGCGCCAAACCCCGAGATTCTGGACGCACTCGGCATATACGCCGGGGTCTATACGGGCATTGGTGTTGCCCACGCGATGCAGGGTCCACGCCGCAAGTGGCGTCCGCGGATCCTGCTGCTCACGGTCATCTTCGGGGTGGTGGCGGCGTCCCACATCGCGGCCCTGCCGGTGGTTGCGCTGCTGGGGCTGATGTTCATGTACTGGGTGGCGGAAGGGCGGCGGGCGCAGGTTCTACCGATCGTGTTGCTGGCTGCGGGCGGAGCGCTCCTGCTGCTGTTCGCCTTGTATAACTTTTCACCCGACGCATTCAGTTACGTTTTCCGGTCGGCGGTGGGCTTCGTATGGTTTTCCCTGGACCCGGCGCGTCGATTGTTCACCACCCTGGGCAATGCGGGCCTCACGATCGCTGCGGCGGCAGCCGCCCTGCTTTATCTCGCCCTGCGCCGCTCACGCTATTTTGGAAACACGGCTCCGCTGCTCAGTTTTCTGCTGCTTGCCACACTGGTGACAACGGGAGTCCGCGCCACGCCGTGGCTCTGGGCGATCCCTTTCCTGCTGACGTTTGTCGCCGGAGTGTTTGCCGATGCTTTCGAGTCGCCGCGACGCAAGGTGGCGCTGGGCGCGGCCGGCGCCATCGTTCTGCTGCAGGCGGTGTTTTGCCTGCTGAGCCTACCGGGACTGCTGTGAGACGGCGTTCTTACAGAGAGAATCCCTGCCGGACCAGCTCCTGCATTTTCGAATCGGCCTGGCTGGCCAGATCCAATGGCAGCGCCTGGATTTCCTCCGGCGTGACTGCTCCCCGATGATCTTTGAGCAGCGACGCCGCTTCCCTTTCTGTCGCATGCAACAAAGCGACGGCCTTCCTGAGCATTTCCGCGACCGCCGGGTCGGGTGGCTCCTGATGGTCAAGCGATTTCGATACGCGCTCCGAGAGCAGGAGCGTGTTGGCTGCCAGGGACCTCTCCTGCGAGGACATGGTCTGTAGTCGCGCAACCAGCGTTTCGCGGGGGATAGGGTCGTCGTCCGGCGGAAGCCCGGTCTCGTTGTTTCCCCAATTTCCAAGGAGGTTTTTGTAACGGGGAACCGATCGGGCTGCCTTCACGAGCCACAAGCCGCGTTCCGTCAACGGAGAGAGCGACGCGGCCGCCACCAGCGAATGGGCTGGGGGCAGGTAGCGGACTTCTTTCACCAGGCTGTCGGGGTACATTCCCTGGGCGAAATACGCGATGGAGTTGGCGGTGTCGACGATGACCCGCGAACCGGCTTCGTCCCCGGCGAATCCCAGGCGGGGAGAGTTGTGGCCGTAGCGGATACTGTGGGCACGAATGGCCTGGGCAAGGGAGATGGGGGAGGAACGGATCTCTTCATCGATATCCAGTGGCCTTCCACTGTAGACCACGTCGATTCTCCAGATCCGTCCCTCCGCGTGCCAGATTCGCATCCAGGTCGATTCGTCAGGGGCTTCGCACGCCACCGGATGGTTACACGGAAACGGAATCGTGGCGAGCGGCGCGCCCAGTTGAATGTCCCCAAATCCGATCGGTTCCTGGTCATTTTGCGCGCCCGAGGGCGCGACTGCGAGACATAAGAGAAAAGCCGCCGGAAAGCAGAAGGGGAAGTACGCGGAGCCAGTCAAGTGCCTACCTTTCCCAGGATCAAACCGGCAATGCGTTCGATCCTGGCAGACTTATCGGCTCAGATGCAGTTGGGGCGCGCGATGTTCCGGTTTTGAACAAAAGGGAGGGATTTCGGGGGGCGATCCGCTGCGCCCGGCCGCGGGCTTTGGGCGGGCTCGATCCGGGGGCCGAGGGGGCTCAATAAGACAAACAAAACTAAGGATTTAAACCCATGATCCCGGCTTGCTCCAAGGGCCTCCGAACAGGTAAAATAAAGCTACAGACCGCGGAACCCGGCCATCCTCTCATGCGGGCGTTTTTGCCGCCTTTCTGCGCGCCTCTGAAACCTCTATGGCAGACGATAAGAACCCCCAGCTCCCTCTCGATGGCGGCACTCCGCCCGGCGGTACGCTCATCCCCATCAATATCGAAGAGGAGATGCGCCGCTCCTATCTCGACTACTCCATGTCAGTGATCATCGGGCGCGCCCTCCCCGACGCGCGCGACGGCCTTAAGCCGGTCCATCGCCGCGTGCTGTACACCATGTCGGAGATGGGGCTGGAGCACAACAAAAAGTACACCAAGTGCGCCAAGGTCGTCGGCCAGTGCATGGGCGTGTATCACCCCCACGGCGACTCGGCGATTTACGACACGCTGGTCCGCATGGCGCAGCCCTTCTCGCTGCGCTACCCGCTGGTGGATGGGCAGGGGAATTTCGGGTCTGTGGACGGCGACCCTCCCGCGGCCATGCGCTACACCGAGTGCCGCTTGCAGCGCATAGCCGGCGAGCTGCTGGCCGACATCGACATGGAGACCGTCGACTTCACTCCCAACTACGACGAGTCGACCCTCGAACCCACGGTTCTGCCCACGCGCATTCCGAACCTGATTGTCAACGGGTCGAACGGAATCGCGGTCGGCATGGCGACCAACATCCCTCCCCATAATCTTACGGAAGTGGTCAACGCGGCCATTGAGCTGGTGCAGAATCCCAAGGCGGGTCTGGCCGAAGTCCTGAAGCACGTGCAGGGACCCGATTTCCCCACCGGCGGGTTCATTTACGGCCGCAGCGGCATTGCGCAGGCCTACACGACCGGCCGCGGCCGCTTCCTGATGCGCGCCCGAACCGGGCTCGAAAACCTGACCAAGGAAAAGCAGGCGATCATCGTCACCGAGATCCCCTACCAGGTGAACAAGTCCAAGCTCATCGAGCGCGTCGCCGAGCTGGCCAACGAAAAAATCATCGACGATATCAGCGACGTGCGCGACGAATCCGACCGCGACGGCATGAGGATCGTCATCGAGCTCAAGCGCGGGTCACAGCCGGAGATTGTGCTCAACCAGCTCTACAAGCACACCCAGCTGCAGGAAAGCTTTTCGATGATCTTCCTGGCTGTCCTCAACGGCCAGCCGCGCGAACTCCCGCTGGATGCGGCCATTCGCGCCTTCATCGACCACCGTGTGGACGTGGTCCAGCGCCGTACCGTTTACCTGCTCCGCAAAGCGCGCGAGCGGGAGCACATCCTGGAAGGCTACAAGATTGCTCTCGACAATCTTGACACCGTCATCCGTATCATCCGCGCCTCCGGCTCGCGCGCGGAAGCCCGCGAAAGCTTGTACGCATGGGGCAAAGGCAACGACATCGTCATCAACCTCGACCGCGAGCGCCTGGCCGGCGAAGAGCGCGGCCTGACGCTGCGCCAGGTGGATGCCATCCTCGAGCTGCAGCTCTATCGCCTCACCCAGCTCTCCGTGGATGAAATCCTGAACGAGCTGTCCGAAATCAGGAAAAGAATTTCCGAATACGAAGAGATCCTTGGCAGTGACAAGAAGCTGCGCAAGGTTATCGTCAAGGAACTCGAAGACGTTCGCGACCGGTATGGCGACGAGCGCCGCACGCAGATCATCGATGAGTCCGCCGAACTGCAGCTTGAAGACCTGATCGCCGACGAGCAGGTGGCGGTTACGGTTTCGCACCAGGGATACCTCAAGCGCACGCCGATCAGCGTCTATCGCCAGCAGCGCCGCGGCGGCACCGGCCGCATGGGCATGAAGACGCGCGAAGAAGACTTCGTAGCGCAGCTAATCATCGACTCGACCCACGCTTACCTGCTGTGCTTCACCAACGCCGGCCGCGTCTACTGGCTGAAGGTCTACGAGATTCCCGACGTGGGGGCCGCGGGCAAAGGCAAGTCGATGCAGAGTCTTCTGAGCCTACAGGCGGGCGAGAACGTGCGCGCCATCCTGCCCGTGCGCGATCTCGAAGAGGAAGGCAAGTACATCTTCTTCGGCACCCGCAACGGCACGGTGAAGAAGACGCCGCTCAAGGACTTCTCCAACGTGATGTCGCGGGGCATCATCGCCATCGGCATCGACAAGGAAGACGAACTCGTGGCGGCGCGCATCACCGACGGCTCACAGATCGTCTTCCTGGCCACGCACCTTGGTATGGCCATCCGCTTCGACGAGAACGACGTGCGCTCCATGGGCCGCCCCGCCTACGGTGTGCGCGGCATCGACCTGGGCAAGAACGATTACGTGGTCGGCGTCGCCATCACGCCCAAGGAGCACGAAGAGGGCGCCTACCGCATTCTGGCGGTCACGGAGAACGGCTTCGGAAAGCGCACCAACGTGGAAGAATACCGGCTGCAGTCCCGCGGCGGCCGCGGCGTGAAGAACATGGCCGTCACCGAGCGCATCGGCAGAGTGAACACCATTCAACTGGTCGACGACACATCGGAGCTGATGGTCATCAGCCAGTACGGCAAGATCATCCGCATCGACACCAAGACGATCCGCGCCGCCGGCCGCGCGACACAGGGCGTCCGGTTACTGAATATGGACGCCGACGACAAGGTAGCCGCGGCCGTCGTCATTCCGCCAGATGAAGTCAACGGCAAGGACGAAGAGCAGGGCACTCTCCTGCAGTAAGCCATCGAACTGTGGAGCCCGGGTCTCACAAGGAGACCCGGGGCACACATGATTCGCGGCGGGATGC
This sequence comes from Occallatibacter sp., assembly GCA_036502905.1. GTDB lineage: Bacteria > Acidobacteriota > Terriglobia > Terriglobales > Acidobacteriaceae > Telmatobacter. The sequence continues at coordinate 5,522 of DASXXV010000155.1, forward strand.
GATCGAAGCGGGACTGCGGATCATTTCCCTGTGACGCTCCGAGATGAGCGTTATGCCCTTGCCCGCGCGGCATGATGTGCGCATGGCCAGCCCACCTGATACAGTATCTCCATTCTTTTCTGGAGGTACGATGGATGCGGTTTCTCCGGCTTCCCCTGTGTTTTCTCCTTTGCATACCGTTAGCGGCATCGGGCGACGGGCCGGGTGACCGCAAACCTACGGATCCGCACTCCGTCACTTCTGAAGCGGGACCTGCGGTGAAACCCCTGCAGGTTGAAGCTCTACTGACGACGACGCGGATCGGCGGCGTCACCCGTTCCAATGATGGCCGGTCGCTGGCGTACATCAGCAGCGCTTCCGGACGTCCGAACCTGTGGGTGATGAACATCGATGGTTCGGGTGCGCGGCAGCTCATCAAGAGTGAAGACCGCCAGGCCGGCGCGCGCTTCACGCACGATGACGCGCAGGTGGTTTACAGCCAGGACCGCGGGGGCAACGAATACTTCGACGTTTATGTCGTGCCGGTGGGAGGGGGAGAGCCGCGCAACCTGACGCATACGGAAGACGTGAGCGAGACGGTGGAGGAATTTTCGCCCGACGGAAAACTGCTGGCGATAGGCCTGAAGCAAAAGACGTCGCCACCAACCAATATCGCAGTCATGGAATGGCCGGGCGGGGCGATTCGCCAGTTGACCCACGAAAGCGATCCCAAGGCATCGTGGAACGTGGGAGCGTGGAGCCCCGACGGAAAGTTTCTGTATGCTACACGGTCAGTAGGCATCGACGACTCGGACATTTTCCGTCTGGACGTGGCCACCGGCAAAGCCGAAAAGCTGGAGGAACACACCGGGAAGCGGCTGGTTGGCATTGACAACGTATCCCCCGACGGCCGAACCGTTCTGGTGACTTCCAACGAGAAAGGCGGTTATGAAAACGTCGGCGTGCTCGATCTGGCCAGCAGGAAGCTTCGCTGGCTCACCGATACCCAGTGGTCCGCCGAAGGAGCGGCATTCACGCCGGACGGCGGAAGCGCGGTATACACCTTGAATGCGGATGGACGCGTATCGATGCGATTTGTCGACCTGAAAAGCATGCAGGAGTCGGATCGCGGCATGCCCGCCGGAATGAACCGGCCGGCGGTGCTGCCCAACCCATTTCTGCCGGATGGGTCGATGCTGATTTCGCATGAAGATTCGAGCCACCCGCAGGAGCTCTACCGACTGGCCAAGGACAACGCGCTGACGCAGATCACGCATAACGCCAACGAGGAGCTGCAACATGCCGTGCTTCCCAAATCGCAGCTCGTCACATATAAGAGCTTCGATGGCCGGTTGATATCGGCCTTGGTGTGGGTGCCGTTCAACCTGAAGCGCGACGGCACGGCAGCCGCAGTGGTGATGCCCCACGGCGGACCAACCGGCCAGACCACCGACGCTTTCAATGGACGCGCGGAGCTGCTTGCCTCGCGCGGCTTCGTGGTGATCGCGCCCAACGTGCGCGGTTCTACCGGCTACGGCATGGAGTTCCAGAATGCCAACATCAAGGACCTGGGTGGGGCGGATCTGAAAGACGAGATCGCCGGCGTCGAGTTTCTGAAAGGCACCGGCTTCATCGATGCGAAGCGAGTGGGAATCTGGGGTGGATCCTACGGCGGATACATGACGTTGATGGCTGTCGGCAAGACGCCGGAGGTATGGTCGGCTGCCGTCGACGAGTACGGGATCCTGAACTGGCTGAGCATGCTGGAGCACGAAGACCCGCGCCTGCAGGAGTACGAGAAGAGCCTGCTGGGAGACCCGGTGAAGGATCGCGCGGTGTACGAAGCAAGCTCACCGCTGCAGTACATACGCAACGAGAAAGCGCCGCTACTGGTTCTGCAAGGCGACAATGATATCCGGGTGCCGAAGGAAGAGGCCGAACAGGTGGTGAGCATACTGAAGGCGGAGGGTCGAACCGTGGAGGCGGTTTACTACCCGGAGGAGGGCCACGGCTTCGTAAAGCGGGAGCACCAGCGGGATGAACTTACGCGCTCGGTCGCCTGGCTGCAGAAGTACCTGCAGGGATCGGATTAGCGCGGGGCCCTCACGGGATGCACCTGGGACGCTGGAGGTTTGTTCCGCTGAGGGTCGCTGGCGGAAATTCGAGGTACGGCCGATAGAACGGCGCCGCGGCTGTTCTCCGCCGGACTTTTCAGCGATACGCCACTCCAGGGCGAAGGTTTGTTCGCCCGCTGAGGGGCTTCCGATCATCACACCATAAGATGAAATTCTTCGGCCCGCTACTCCACTTCTTGTTCCACATCGGCTACTTCGGCCCGCTGGTTATGGGGGTACTCGATTCTTCTTTCCTTATCCTTCCCTTCGGGAATGACCTGATCGTCGTGGGACTGGTTGCCCAGCACCACCACGGAGCGCCGTGGTATGTGCTTTCGGCCGCGTGCGGGTCGACGATAGGCGCATTTCTGCTGGCATTTGTATCCCGGAAGATAGGTGAGGAAGGCATACGCAAGATATCCGGGGATTCGCGATACGAGAAGTTGAAGAAGCGAATCGGCCGGCGATCCGGCGTGGCGGTTGCGGTAGCCGGCCTCGCTCCCCCTCCCTTCCCTTTCACCACCGTGATAGCCGCGGTGAGCGCCCTGAGTTACCCGATCTGGAAGACCCTGGTGATCAACTTCCTGGCGCGGGGGGCGCGCTTCACTATCCTTGCCTTTCTCGCGATAAGGTTCGGAAGGCAGGTGCTGCGCATCGCCAAGTCGGCTCCCTTCGAATGGTCGATGGTTGCGTTCGTTGTCCTGTGCATTCTGGCCAGCGCTTTTTCGGTGGTTCACTGGCTTCGCAAACCGGGTGCAAGATCAGCCGCACCGCAGCACAGTTAGTGATGGATTCCACCAATCGAGGCGATCAATTATCGATGCGATTGCGATCGATGCGATTACGATCGGATGCGATGGAAGGATCGATTGCATTGAACCATCGATGCGAGCTCCAGTGACCTGTCGCAGTGAGTTCGTTACCAGCATTGGTCGAAAGCAACCGCTGATCCTTCCCCTTCCCCTTCGCCAGCTCAGGGTCAGGGTCAGGATGACAAGCTATTGTTTTCATCTGCCGCGCGAGATACCACAGTGACGTTTCACCGCGACAGGCCACTACCTGCTTACCTTCCACTTGGAGGATAGAGCGGCCAGTTTGTCCTGGTAGGTGGGCTCGGGTTTGGGCACCGGCTTTGCCGCGCGCGGCTGGGGGGCCTGCAGTGCCTTGATGGAGAGCGCGATACGCTTCGATTTCAGATCGGCGCTCAGCACCTTGACTTTCACGATTTGCCCGGTTTTGACGGCTTCCGAGGGATCCTTGATGAAGCGATTGGAGAGCTCGCTGATGTGCACCAGGCCGTCCTGGTGAACGCCGATGTCCACGAAGGCGCCGAACTTCGTGACGTTCGTGACCACGCCTTCGAGAACCATGCCGGGCTGCACATCGGCGATATCGCGCACCTGTTCATGGAAGCTGGGGGCGACGAACTTGTCGCGCGGATCGCGGCCCGGTTTACGCAGCTCCGCCAGGATGTCGTCGATAGTGTAAGTGCCGGCGGACAGCCTGGTGCGATCCACATTTTCCAGCAACTGCGGGGCACGAATGATCTCGGAAAGGGTGGTGTTCAGGGAGTTGGCGATCTGCTCGACAACCGGGTACGACTCGGGATGCACGGCGGTCATGTCAAGGGGATTGTCGCCGTTACGGATGCGCAGAAATCCGCCCGCCTGCTCGAAGGTTTTGGGACCGACGCCGGGAACGTCGAGGACCTGAGTGCGAGAGCGGAAGCTTCCGTTCTGGTTGCGGTAGCTCACGATGTTGAGCGCAGTGCGTTCGTTGATGCCGGCCACGTGGCGCAACAGCGTCCATGAAGATGTGTTGAGATCGACGCCGACGCGGTTGACGCAGCTTTCGACGACATTCTCCAGCGACTCGGCCAGTTCGCGCTGATCCACGTCGTGTTGGTATTGGCCAACCCCGATGGCCTTGGGATCGACTTTCACCAACTCCGAGAGAGGGTCCTGAAGGCGGCGGGCAATGGAGATGGCGCCGCGGACAGTGAGATCGAGATCGGGGAATTCCTGGCGTGCGACATCGGAAGCCGAATAGACGCTGGCGCCCGACTCGCTGACGGTCACGGGGAAGATTTCATTGATGCCTTTGTCGCGCAGGAATTCGCGCACAAAAGCATCGGTTTCGCGCGAGGCGGTGCCGTTACCTATGGCGATGGCACGCACCTTATGGCGGCGCAGCATCAGCTCTAGCCTGGCTGCGGACTGCTCGTTGCCATGCTTCGATGTGTGCAGATAGAGCACGTCATGTTCGAGAAGCTTGCCGGTCTCATCGACGACGGCGACCTTGCAGCCGGTGCGCAGACCCGGATCGATGCCCAGGACAGAGATGGGTCCGGCGGGGGGCGCAAGGAGCACGTTGTAGAGGTTGTCGCGAAACACCCGGATGGCTTCAGCATCGGAGCGGCGCTTCAATTCCAGCCGGACTTCAGCCTGGATGGATGAATTCAGCAGGCGCTTCCACGCGTCGTCAATGGCGAGCTCAAGTTGCGGAGTCCAGTCGCCGGTCTGCCGTAAAACGTGCCGGCGCATCAGGGCGATGGCACGCTGGGGTTCGATCTCGATAAGGAAATAGAGCACATTCTCGCTCTCGCCGCGGCGAATGGCGAGCATCCGATGCGAAGGAATGGTTTTGGCCGGCTCCTTGTAGTCGTAGTACATGCGGAATTTTTCCTGCTCGTCGACGGCGTCCGTCATTTTGCGGCTCATGACCACGCCTTCATCGAACATCAGCTTTCGAAGTGTCTTGCGGACCTCAGCGTCTTCGCTGATCCACTCGGCGATGATGTGGCGCGCGCCTTCGAGGGCCTCATCCAACGTGGCAACGCCGCGCTCTTCACTGATGAACTGCGCGGCAAGTACGCTGAGCGGTGCGGCTGCGGGCTGCTGCGCCCACAGGTATTGCGCCAGCGGTTCCAGGCCCTTTTCACGTGCAATGGTGGCCTTGGTGCGCCGCTTCGGCTTGAACGGCAGATACAGGTCCTCGAGTTCGTTTTTGTCGAGAGTAGCTTCGATGCGGGCTCTGAGCTCGTCTGTCAGTTTGCCCTGCTCTGCGATGGAGGCGAGGATGGTCTCGCGCCGGTCAAGCAGGTCGCGGAAGTACGCGAGCTTTTCTTCTATGGCCCGGATCTGTACCTCGTCGAGATTGCCGGTCGCTTCTTTGCGATAGCGCGCGATGAAGGGGACGGTCCCGCCATCGTCAAGCAGCTCGATGACGGCCGTAAGGGAACGCATGGGCAGGTTGAGACTTTGGGAAATATGAAGAATGAATTCGGGCGATAGGGTTTTCTTCTCTGCCATGGGAGCCACGTTCCTATCGTACAGGGTGCGGTTTGATGCAGCCTGTGAGAAACAGCGCCATCAAGGATGTGGCTCGGTTCGCGATGAATGCCGCTGGTTCGCGGGGTCTTGGCGAACCGCATCTACGGTGCGCTCAACCGCCTCACGCGCCGGGAAAATCGCACAGGCTGGTGACGTAGCCGGCGGAACCGTCGCGCAACCATGCGTCGAGCTGTGCGGGTTCTTTCAACTGCTGACCGCGGCGGCGCGGCACTACCGCGTACCCCGTGGCGACTTGCGGCAAACCTGTCATATCGACCCAGAGCTTTTCGAATTGCGCAATGGGATAGATGTCTTCCTGGCCCTTGCCCCAGCGCTTCTTGACGTCCTTCAGCGTGACGTAGGTAGGCATGCGGCCCGCCAGGGCGCGAACCGCGGCGGACACTTTGTCTGCATTCCGCAGGTCCTCTCGCGTCAGGCCGAACACCCGGAACAGCGCATCGATGTCGATCCAGAACGTATTGGAGTTGTAGTAAGAGAGCTTGAATTCGGTTTGTTCCGAGGGCAGCGCCATGCCCTCCACCATCCGCACCCGTCCATCTACGCACGCGAGCCCGCCGCCCCGGTCCTCGATGCGCCGCGTGATTATTTCCGCGGTCATGGTTTTGGCGTGAGCGATATGGAGGCCGAGAATTACGGGGTCGAGATCCGCCCCCATGGTGTCGACGTTATGCACCATGAGGTAGCGCAATCCCGGATTGAATTCCAGTAATTGTTGCAGCACCCCGTTGCGGAACAGGTTGGGAATTTCGTACCAATGGCCCACGGGGTGCAAGCACTGCAAAGGAATGTTGTCGGTGTAATTGCTTCCCTCGCCCGCCTGCATTGCCCACGCGATCAAAGCCGCACGGGAACTGTCGCGCACCTTCTGCGCCTGGGGATCGAGCAATTGCTGGGGCGTCTCTTCCCATGCAAAGCGGAGGTCTCGCACCATGGGAATGAGGCGCAGGCCGACGCTTCGCCCCGGCGATAGATAGAGCGGCCCGTCGTACCCGTAGTTCCCTTCCCGGCGCAACAGCTCTTCGGTGGGCTCGTGGGTGAGATAACTGGTGGTGATGATGTGGGGAACGGAATGGCCGGAAAGCCGCGCTGCGCGCCGGCTTTTGGCCAGATGCACTTCGAGGAAGGTGCGATGCTTGCCGGCAAGACGGCAGAACGGATTCAGCGCTTTCACCACTCCGGCGCCGTGCGTCCAGCGGCTGCCCGCACCGCCGGCGAGCGTGACGACCGCAACTTCGCCTGACGACAGAGCGGCTTCGCCTATGCGGCGATATTCGGAGTCGAGCTCCTGGCGCGCGTCGAAGACATCTCCGGGGGAAACATCTTCGATCTGCACCGAAGAAGGCAACCTGTTCTTCGCGAGCCCGATCTGTCCCGAGCGCAGCTCTGCCTGGATGCGCTCGTGCTGGATGGGGTCGAAGCCGTTGTCAGCCAACAACGCGTCGAGGGTCCCGGTGCGCTCCTCGATGGTGCGAGCCTGCGGCAACAAACGATCGAGGAAATGCCTGGTCCGCTCCTGGGCCGAGTGGCCGGCGTGAAACGAGAGGCTGAATCGCTCCAGGTCGTATCGTTCTCCCTGCGTGAGAAGGCGCTGGTCCTTGCGCAGGATTCCCGGCAGCATCAGGTTGTAGTAGCCGTCGGGAAGAACGGCCTCTCCGGTGGAGAGGATTTCGGCGAAGGTTCCGCGTTCATTGATGGAGAAGTCATACACAACGGGCTCCATCGCGAAGGGCACCCCGCCGGCGAGGCTCTTACTGATTTCCCCCATCAAGGGACCGAGCCGCTGCTGAGCTTCGGCCCGGGCGACGGGATCGAAGATGAAGCCCATGCCTCCGCCGGACATTCCGCCCAGCATCCAAAATCCCCAGAACGCATCGCGAAATTCGGCGCGGACTTGCTGGATCAGCGTCTCGGTGTAGAGATTGGTCGCCCAGGGAATGATGGTTTGGATGGGACCGTCGAAATTGCGCTGGGTGGCGCCGCCAATCGCGCGCACATCGCCGGAGTGGAGGTCGTCGAGAATCTGGTCGAGGATGCTGCGAGCCTGCAGACGGGCTGCCCATTCGGCATCGGAACGCAGAAGGTAGCGCTCGGTGACCATTTCCAGGATCGGCCCCACATCCTGGGCCATGCCTCCGTGCACCAGGACGAGGCTGTCCTGCAAGCGCCGGCGTGTTTGTTCACTTGCTTCCGAATGGGAGAGGATGCGGTGATTGGGCAGGAGGCGGCCGCGGCTGATTCCGAATTCCGCATCGCCTTCAGAGGCGCAGACGCCCTGGATGAGCTTGATGCCGGGCCACACGCCGCCGGAATCCTGCCAGCCGCCGCCGGAGCCGCCCAGCCACTCGCCGAGAATGGCGCGCGCGGCCACCAGTCGCCGCTCCGGTTCGTCAAGCTGACCGGTGAGGGATTTGGCCTGCGAGGTGGCGCGCATGCACACGGAGATGAGGCATGCCAGCAGGTTGGTGGAGACGGCCAAACGCGAGCCCTTGGGAATGTTGTTGACCTGGCTGACAATCTCGATGCCGAGTCCCGGCTGCCCCATCAGCTTGCGAAGAATGTCGGCCAGCGGCTGGCCGGAGCTCTCCAGGCCGGGAGGGATGAGGCCCGAAGCAATGACCGCGGCTTTGAGAAGACCGAGATAATCGCGGCCGAAGTCGAAGATTTCCTGCAACTCGGAAATTTCCGTGCTGACATCGAGGTCAATACTGACGAGGCGAATGACGGGACGGTCGATGACACGCAGGAAGGCTTCCACCGGCGGTTTTGGCGTACCCGTGCCGGAGCCGAAAACTGCAAGGTCGATGGATACATTGAGGACGCGGGCGAGCTCGGGCAGGTCCATGCCCAGGAAAAAAATGTCGCTCCACCCGCTGTGGCTGAGGTCCATGCGCACGGGGGTGGTTTCGTGCAGGATGGGGTACGGGCCACCCGGGGCACGATGCAGCAAATCCGGGTGGATGCGCAAGGCGTAGTCGGCCGAATGGCCGGCGCGGAACATCCACTGGTTGCCACGCACGGAACGGACGCTGCGGCGCACCTGGTCCGCGAGCGTCTGAAATGCCAGCCCGCGATAAGCGGCGGCGAGCGCGCTGGCCACGCCGTCGCTCAAGCCATGCGCATGCTGCGCGGCGAGGAAGGACGCGATGGCCTCCTCGTAGCGGCGGCTGAGAAGCTTCTCATAGCCGGCGAAGGGAACGAGAGCGCGCGTGGAGAGGACCTCGGGGACCTCAGGCAAATAAAAGCGATAGATGGCATAGAGAAAGAAGAGCGCGCGGACCCGCTCGTAGAGGTTCTCACTGGTGTGCCGCAGACGTTCCAGTTCCGCGACTTCGGACTGCAACTGGGGGAAAGAAGCGGTTCGGCAAAAAGAATCGAGAGAACGGTTCCGGACTTCGGGATCAGTCGCAGTGATGATGCGCCACAGCTCGCTCACGCGCCCGCCCCTTTCGCCGTAGACCGGTCGCGAGTGGCAAGGACGTTGACCATTTCGGCGAGCACGTCATCGCGGTCCTGCCCGTTCAGTGCCAGCGCAAGCTGGGCTGTAAACAGGCCGTACTTCACGCCCACATCGTACCGGCGGCCATTTTGCACCAGGGCCAGGTACTGCTCGCGCGCGGCCAGCACGGCCAGGGCGGACGATAGGCTCACGCGCGGGATGGAGGGATCGTCCAGCATGGTGGTGAGGATGGCGAAGATTGCCGGGGTGAGGACGTGCATGCCGAAGAAGCACAGATATTGGCCGCTTCGCAGGCCCGGAACGACGAGGCGCTGCTCGGCCTCAGTAGGCGTGGGTTTCTCCACCACGGTTTCCACTCTGTACATGCCAGGAGTTCCAGTGACCGCATGTCCAGCCACGGTGCCGTAGAGGGGCAGGAGGTTCTCACGGGTGACCTGCACGGCGGAAACCGCGCTCCCTTCAGCCTCGGCGGCTTGCACCAGCCGCTGCGCGCATCCGGTGCTCTCTGTGGAGACGTATATGTGGTCGCCCACCAGGTGCAGAAATGGGTCGTCCTTGACGAACTCGCGGGCGCACCACACGGCGTGGGCGTAGCCGCGGGGCTCAACCTGGCGCACGAAAGTGAGCCGCACGCCGTCTTCCGCCACCAGCTTGGCGTAAGGCTCCTCGTCGCCCGGCCAGACCACGATGCAGATCTCGCTGATGCCGGCGCGCAACGCTTCCCGGACGATGAGGCTGAGGACGGATCGCTCCACGCCTTGCTGATCGAACAGCGTCTGCATCGGCAAGGTTCGTTGGCTTCGTCCGGCGGCCGTGATAACAGCCTTCCTGATTCGCATATCTCCAAATCTTACCGCCCGGGGGCGGCAATCGGGAGGAGCGTTATACGCTGACTGCAATCCTGTGATGGAACGGAAATCCACCGCCAGGCGGGTATGCAATTACTGGCCAGAAGCGCCCGGACGAAGTACATTAGCGTTGTCTCGAAAAAGCGAGCAGCAATCTGCGCGAACCATTTTGGACGGAGCTGAGGATATCGGCCCGGTGCACACCGCCGGTGCGGATGCATTTTCGGCGATCCGGTCTGGTCGAGAAGGATTTTGCGGAAAGGAACCATGTCCATGCAGCGTGGCTTTGCAGCAGTCATTGTTGCGTTAGCGATTGTTCACGGGGGTATTGCAACGGCCCAGCAGTCCTGCGAAAAGCTGAAAGATCTGAAGGTGGATCATGTGAGCATCGTGACGGCCATGCCGATTGCGCCTGGTCCACTGAAGCCGGCGCCCGGGATTCCATTCAAGCTACCGGAGGTCACGGTGCCGAGGCATTGCGAAGTGACGGGCATTGCACGACCCACGTCGGATTCCGAGATCGGCTTTACGCTGTGGCTTCCTCCCGCCGAGACCTGGAATGGCAAATACATGCAGCGCGGCAATGGAGGATGGGCGGGCTCGATTCAACCCGTCGTGCTGGCGGCCCCATTGATGCACGGGTACGCGGTGGCGGCCACCGATGATGGCCACCCCACCCAGGGCATCATGCCCGACGCAAGCTGGGCCGTTGGGCATCCGGAAAAGCTGATTGATTTCGGGTATCGAGCGCTGCACGAGACGGCTATGCTTTCGAAGAAGATTGTCGAGACCTACTACGGAAAAGGCGCAGGACGCGCATACTTCTCCGGATGCTCCGATGGCGGGCGAGAAGCGTTGATGGAGGCCGAGCGCTATCCCGAGGATTTCGACGGAATCATCGCCGGCGCGCCCGCGAACCATTGGACACATCACTTCACGGGTTTTGTGTGGAACGAGATTGCACTGAACGGAAAGCCGGAAAGTAAACTCGGGGTGGAAAAGCTGCCGGCGATTGAGAAAGCCGCGCTGGCCGCATGCGATGCGCTGGACGGGGTGAAGGACGGTCTCATCCAGGACCCGCGGCAGTGCCACTTTGATGCTTCGGTTCTGCTATGCAAAGGAGCAGAGAGCGCGGATTGCCTGACGCAGCCGCAGATCGACGCACTCAACAAGATCTATGCCGGCCCCAAGGATCCGCGTAGCGGTGAACAGATCTACCCGGGTTATGAACCTGGAACTGAGGCGGAACAAGGCGGGTGGGGGCTGTGGATACTGGGGGTATCGGCGCAATCGCTTTTCGGCAATAGCTTCTTCGGCCAGGCGGTGCACGAGGATTCGAAGTGGGACTGGCGGACGATGGATTTCGAGCGGGACGTGAAACTGGCGGATGAGAAGACCGGTGCGATTCTCAATTCCTATAATCCTGATCTGCGCAGCTTCCGCGACCACGGGGGCAAGCTGATCGAGTACCACGGGTGGGGCGATGGGGCCATTGCGCCGCGAGATTCGATTGCCTTTTACGAGAAGGTGGAATTGTTTCTAAAGAGCTACCCTGACCCGAGGTCGACGAACCCCGCGGACATCCGCGCGTTTTATCGCCTGTTCATGGTTCCGGGAATGCAGCATTGCGCCGGCGGACCCGGACCCACGAGCTTTGGCAACGACGAGTTTGCGGCCGGCAAAGACTTTCCCGACGACGCCGATCACGACATGGTGCTGGCTCTGGATCGATGGGTTACGCAGGGAGTTGCTCCGGAAAAGCTGATCGGCACGGGAAAGATTGGCGCCGATGTCAAGAGCGGAAATCAAGGCGTGCGCATCACGCGGCCGTTATGCGTCTATCCCGCAACTGCGCGCTACAAGGGCCAGGGCGACACCAACGCGGCAGAGAATTTCGAATGCGTTGAGCATCCGGCGCAGTGAGGGCGGGCAGCGTTCCCAAGTCGACAGCGTGGCTCGAGGCCGCTGCCGCAGTTCTGCGCATTCGGCAACTTTTGCCGAGGAGAAATTGATTTGCCAGTGATGGGACTAAAAGCGCGGACCTTTCGCAATGCGACGGCGGTGTTCTTCTTCGCGTGCCAAGTGCTGCTATGGGGGGCTTGCTCAGAGGCTGCCGCCCGTGCCCAGGCACTCCGGGACGTGGATGAACATTCGGCCGGGGATGCTCCGGCGGATCCCGGTCCGCTGGCGCACGATATCTCCGGAAAGATGAGTCACGCTGCGGTGACGGCGGCGGTGCGCAAGGTCGCCGACTGGCAACTTGCGCGCGTGAGGGACGAAGCCAGCCAGGATTGGACGTTCGCGACCCTGTACCTTGGGCTGCTGGAGGCTTCCAACACGCTTCATGATCCGCGCTACATGGAGCATGTCAGGGACGTCGCCGAACATTACCACTGGACGCTGGGACCGCGTAAAACGCATGCCGACGACCAGGCCATCGGGCAATCGTACTTGTGGCTCTATAGCCGCAGTCCGGATCCGCAGCATATCGCCCCGATGCGACAGCAATTCGACGAGGTGATGGGCGAAGCGGACAATCCGGAAAAGCCGGTGTGGTGGTGGTGCGATGCCCTCTTCATGGCTCCGCCAGTGTGGACGCATCTCGCCTCGGTCACTCACGAAGGCAAGTATCTCGATTACATGGATCGCGAGTGGCATATCACCGCGAACCTTCTCTGGGACAAGGAAGAGCACCTCTTCTTTCGTGACAATTCCTACTTCGACAAGCGGGAGAAGAACGGCAGGAAGGTTTTCTGGTCGCGCGGCAACGGGTGGGTGATGGGCGGGCTGGTCCAGGCATTGACGTACATGCCGGAGAGCGATCGGCGCCGGCCGTTCTACGTGGAGAAGTTCCGGCAGATGGCGGAGAAAGTTCGTTCATTGCAAGGAGAAGACGGACTGTGGCGGCCGGGACTGCTGGATGCAGCCGATTATCCCTATCCCGAGATTTCCGGTTCGGCCTTTTTCGTTTATGCGATGGCATGGGGAATGCATCACGGAATTCTGGCCAAAGGGCGGTTTCGTCCCGTAGTGGAGCGCGGCTGGAGCGGGCTGGTGAAGCATATCTATGAAGACGGGCGCCTGGCCAGTATCCAGCCCATCGGCGCGGCTCCGGGCGCGTACACGCCGGGGTCGAGCTATGTATTCGGCGTGGGCGCTTTTCTCCTCGCCGGGTCCGAGGTGAACCAGTTGAGCCGATGAACGCGGCTAGGGGACAAGAATGATCTTTCCGCCGGCCCCGCCGCTCTCTGCAATCCGGTGCGCCTCCTGGACTTGTTCCAGCTTCATCGTCCGCGCGATGGGGATGACGAACTCCTGGCGGGCGGCGTCATCAGCGAGTTCGTAGAGCCGCGAGGCATCGGGGACAGCCATCATGGCCTCGACCCGGATGTTGTGCTTCTCAACGCCATCCGGTTTGCCAAGCACGGATCCGAGTACTCCTCCGCTGCGAATGCATTTGAGGAGCCGCTGCACGGTGACGCCGCCCACGGTATCGGCAATGGCATCGAGGTCGCGCAGGGAGGAGATCTCGTCCTCGTCGTCAATTCCGATGACCCCATCCGCAGGAAGCTCAGCGGCGGTGGCTTTCTCGCGCGATCGCACGCCCGCGAGCACGCGCGCCCCGTGCTTCCGCGCGACGTGAACAGCGGAACGGCCCACGCTTCCCAGTGCCCCGGTGACCAACACGGTTTGACCTGCCGAGGGCTTGACGGCGCGTTCGATCAATTGTGCGCCGGTAAGTGTGACGAGCGGCAGGGACGCGGCCTTTTCGAAACTCAGCGCATCGGGGATGGGTGCGAGCGTGTCGGCCTTGGCCACGGTGCATTCGGCATAGGTGCCGTTGGCAAGCGCCATCACGCGCATCCCTTTTGGAAACCCGCTTACATTGCGTCCCGCAGCTACGACCTCGCCGGAAAGATCCCGGCCGAGGATGGCCGGAAACTCCACCGGCATGCGCGCGCGGGCGGCGCCGCTGCGGATTTTCCAGTCCACGGGATTGAGGCTCGTAGCCCTGACGCGGACGAGCACTTCGTTATCGCCGTAGTCGGGGACATCCGTGTCTTCGTAGCGAAGCTTTTCCGGACCGCCGTATTCGTAAAGCAAAACTGCCTTCATTTGATCTTCTCCAAGAACTGAATTGGGAGCGGCTTCGCGCGCTCAACTGGCCTTGCGAATGGTGCGGGGCCTTGTCTCGGACTCGAATTCAGCCGCGAAAGCGGCGAGCTTTTGTTCCACCTCCAGGCCGGCGAGCGGACGTCCGTGTCCGGGAGCGACAATGCGTGGGCGCAATGCGGCCAGTTCGCGAATGGAGAGCGCTGCCTTTACCGGGTCGTCGGTGAAATAGGCGGGTGGTCCGTGCAATTCCGGGGGTTGCGCCAGGGCTGCATCGAAGAACGATTCCGGCTTGGTGGTGCAGAATGCATCTCCCACGATGAGGGTATGGTCGGCCGGCCGGAAGAACGAAACGTGGCCGGGCGTATGACCGGGGGTGTGAATCATCTGCCAGTTCGGCAGCTCGTTCAATTCTGAATCGGACGAGAACAGGCGCAGGCGCCCGCCGAGGTCGACCGGGCCCCGGGGGTACATAGGCGACAACACCGACATGAGTCCGCCGCCGGCGCCCACACGAGGCGGGGGATATTCCTTGGTCCCCTTCAGATAAGGCGATTCGAGGGGATGAGCATAAATCGGCACGTCCCAATGGCCGGCCAGGTCGGCGGCGCCGCTCACGTGATCGAAGTGGCCATGGGTAAGCACCACAGCCAGCGGGGGCCCATCGAAATGGCGTTCGGCCCAGGAACGAATCGCGCTTGCGGAAAACGGGATCCCGGCGTCAATCAGTGTCCACGATCGGTCTGCGTGGAGCACGCCGAACACGTTCACAAACGCGATGCGCAGCCCGATGATGCCTTCCGCGATATTGTCCATGGGGACAACCAGTTCTTTGGGAACTTCGGCTTGAGCCATCGTTAGAACCCCCTTTTGGGCGAGGGGCTGCCGGGGCAGTCCGCGCCATCCTGTCTGTGATGCCGTTTGGCTGGATGGGGAAAGCTGGCGGAACGGATAGAGGCGCGCCCCAGCGGTGGCGCGGGCGCGATTGATAGACTTTGAAAGATCATGAATCCATCCCAACTGCAGAAACTGATCGAGCGCTATTTCTCGGCCGGCTCGGCGGCGGTGGGCGATGCCTCCGCCATGGACGTGTTTGTCGAATTCCGCGGAGCGCTGGAGCGCGGAGAGGTGCGTTCGGCGTCGCCCGACCCCAACGCTCCCAACGGCTGGCGCGTCAACGTGTGGGCGAAGCAGGGCATCCTGCTGGGATTTCGGCTGGGCGCGCTTAGCGATGCGTCGGGCTCCGGCTTCTCGTTTGTGGACAAGGACACCTACCCGGTTCGGCATTTTTCCCTAGGCGACGGGGTGCGGGTGGTGCCCGGTGGATCTTCAGTACGCGCCGGCGCCTACGTGGCGCGCGGGGTGGTCTGCATGCCGCCGATGTACATCAATGCCGGGGCCTGGGTGGATGAGGGTACGATGGTCGATTCGCATGCCCTGGTGGGCTCATGCGCGCAGATCGGCAAGCGGGTGCACCTGAGCGCCGCGGCGCAGATCGGCGGAGTCCTCGAGCCTGTAAACGCCAACCCGGTGATTATCGAGGACGACGTGCTGGTGGGCGGCAATTGCGGCGTATATGAAGGAACGATCGTGCGCGATGGGGCGGTGCTGGCGCCGGGCACTATCCTCACGCGGGGCACGCCGGTTTTCGACCTGGTGAACGGCGAAGTGCTGCGCGCCAGCGTAGATGCTCCCCTGGTGATCCCCTCCAATGCCGTTGTGGTGCCGGGGTCGCGTGCGGTGAACACCTCCAAGGGGCATCCCCAGAGCCAGTCGTGGGGTCTGAGCCTGTACGCGCCGGTGATTGTTAAGTATCGGGACGACAAGACCAGCCTGAGCACCACCCTGGAAGACCTTCTTCGCTAGCCCGCGCTCGGGCGCATAATTCGCATATGGCTGAAGGCGCGGCGGGGCGGTTGATCATCATTTGCGGGCTGCCGGGTTGCGGGAAAACGACGGTTGCCCGCGCGCTCGAAAGGCGGCTGGACGCCATCCGGTTTTGCCCCGATGAATGGATGGAGATGCTGTCACTCGACATCTACGATGAAGAGCGCCGCGCGAGGATCGAGACACTGCAATGGCAGATCGCAAGACGGCTCCTGCAGCACGGACTTGTAGTCATTATTGAGTGGGGCACCTGGGGCAGGTCGGAACGCGACGTTTTGCGGATGGGTGCACGAGAACTGGGAGCAGCCGTAGAACTGCATTACCTGCATGCGCCCGAAGAGGTTCTGTGGGCGCGCATCCATCGCCGCGGAGTGGAGAATCCGCCTATTACGAGAGAAGCGCTGTCGCAGTGGCTGGAAAAATTTCAGGCTCCCACGCCGGGGGAATTGGCACTTTTTGATCCGCCTCTGCTTGCAGATGCGGCGCCATCGACCGAGTAGTCGAGCGAGTTCGCCGCACCGGTGCGCCGGTATATGCATTCCCTTGATTTCCGGGGACGCCGTTGAATACACATCCGCCCGCTGACGCCTGGTCACGGCGCCGAGACAATTCTCCGGCTGACCAGAACATCTGTGGGTCAGAGTTCGTCTTCTCCCAGCAGTGGGATGTCGTTAAAGCGCGGCTCCGGCCGGGCGTAGCCAAGCAGGTGGGGCACCATCCCCGGGGCAACACAGCCGAGCGCAGTTGCCGCGATCACGCGAGCATCCGAGCCCGGGGTGGCACGACACATGTAGCACACGTCAATGTTCGCTTTCAGCGGCTTGATTCGCTGATCATAGAAAACCTCAACGTGTTCAGGGGGCACGCTACCCAGAATCTGATCCTCGGAGCGAAAGGCAATGCTGGCCAGGCCGGTGATGCCCGGGCGATACGGCATTCTGGGAATGCCGGCGAACTGGGGCAGTTTGGGGCGCGGGCCGACGAGACTCATGTCGCCTTTGAGCACGTTGTAAAACTGCGGCAACTCGTCCAGCTTGAACCTGCGAAGAAAGGCGCCAACGGGGGTAACGCGAGAATCGGCTTCGGTCGTCAGCCCTGAGCCTGCGTGCTTCCTTTCCGCCATACTGCGAAATTTTATTACCTGAAACAATCGGCCGCCGCGGCCGACCCGCTGCTGGCGGAATAGTGCGGGTCCAGGCGAGGTAAGCCGGACCAGGCAAGCGAGCAAGAGCATAGGGATTGCAAAGATGGTCAGCACAGTTGCGGAGACCAGGACATCGAAATATCGACGGAGGCCCGAGCCGCTCCATGCACTGGAGGGAACCTGTCCAAGACATCTACGAAACGCTGTATCATCGTCGCGGGAGCAGGGTGGGAGCAGGTACTTCAAACTACCAAGGTCAAAGTCCATCAAAAAAACGTCTCCATATACGTAAGACGCAAACCTGAAGAAAATTCACACAGGGCTACAATTGTCAGTTGTTATCTGAATTGATGGAATTATACGCCTTTTGGCAATTTGACTTCCACGCCTGCCATATACCCAAAGTTAGTTACTTCATTTGAGATTACTAACCCAAGG
>DASXXV010000156.1:0-28980 GCA_036502905.1 Occallatibacter sp.
CTACAACTTCCCGCAGAACCGCGTGACGGATCACCGCATCGGACTCACGCTGCACCAGCTTGACCTGGTGATGGAAGGGCGCCTGCAGCCTATCGTGGATGCGCTCATCGCGCATTACCAGGCGGAGGCTCTGAAGGCCGAGACGCAGGCGGCGTAAGCGGTGCCCAGCGTTACCAGCTGCATCGTGAAAGGAACGGAGCGGCTAAGCGTGGGCCCTCACGCGGAGCGCGCGCGCATGGATTCCGAGCTGCTGCTCATGCATGTTCTTAAGCGCGACAGGGCGTGGCTCATGACGCATGGAGACGAGGAAGCTCCGGACGAGGCGTGCGGCAAGTTTATCGAGCTGGTGGAACGGCGCTATCGCGGCGAGCCCATTCAGCACATCACGGGGGAGTGCGAATTTTACGGGCTGGCGTTCAGGGTTACGCCTGACGTGCTGGTTCCGCGGCCGGAAACGGAGCACCTGGTGGAGAAGGTGCTGGAGCTAGCGCGGCATTTCGAGCGGCCGCGGATCGTGGATGTGGGCACGGGTTCGGGGGCGATTGTAGTGGCTCTGGCGCATAAGCTTGCGGGCGCGGGAATTACAGCTATCGATCTCTCCGAGGCGGCGCTGACGGTGACGCGGGAGAACGCTTTGCGCAACCACGCGGGCGCGCAGATTCGTTTTCTGCATGGCGATCTGCTGGCCCCGGTTGCGGATGAGAAGTTTGAGATTGTCGCGTCCAACCCGCCTTATGTTCCCGATGGCGATCGCGCGCTGATGGCCGTGGAAGTCCGCGAATATGAGCCGGCGGTGGCGCTGTTCGGGGGCGAGGATGGGCTGGATGTGTACCGCCGATTGATTCCCGCGGCGCATGACGCGCTGGTGCCCGGCGGATTCATTGCGCTGGAAATCGGATTCAAGCAGGCGGAGGCGATCGAGCGCCTGCTCGCCGCAAGCGGTTTCCGCAATATCGAGTTCACGCCGGATCTGCAGGGGATTCCGCGAGTGGCGTGTGCGCAGCGGCCGTGATTCTGTGGAATGGGGCCTGTTCGGTTTGACAGCCTTCCGCATGCCTCTTTATGGTTGCGCCAGCCGGTTGAACAAAAACACCATGACCGAAACTGAAAAGCTTCGCGCCGTACTTTCGGACAGCCACTTCCTCATTCCTCTCATCGTGTTCGGTATCGGGCTCGCCCTCCTGATCACGCTGCATTGATCACAGCGATACCGAACAGCCCTGGTCCAGAGAAAAAGAAGAAAATGAGCGCAACCACTACGGACAAACAATTCCGCTCGATGCATGGGCTGGGCGTGTTGTGCGGGCTGGGTGCGGGGGTGTGGCTGGGCGCGGCGGAAGCGCCCACCAAGCTGGTGAACACCGGGCTTTCGCCCTTCGCGATTTCACTGTGCATGGTGGCCGGCGTGTTCACTGCGCGCTGGTCGCTGCCCACGCTGGTCAAGGGGACGCGGAGTGTTTTCGCCGACCTGAGCGAGAATCGGCACCTGATTCCCACCGCCATCATTGCCGGCATGCTGTGGGCCGTAGCCAACACTCTTACGGTGTTCGCCATCCGCGACGTGGGCCTGGCTATCGCCTTTCCGTTGTGGAACACCAATTCGCTGGTGGGGATTTTCTGGGGCTGGCTGCTGTTTGGAGAACTGCGCGGCGCGAGCGCCAGGAACATCGCCAAGGTGGTGCTGGGCGCGCTGGCGATTGTGGGCGCGGCCATCATGCTGGGGTTCAGCACCATTGAGGCCAGCGGGGCGCACGGTGGGCACGCGCTGGGGGGGATTTTGGCGGCGGCCGGAGCCAGCCTGCTGTGGGGCACGATGTACATTCCCTACCGCAAGGCTTACATCAGCGGCATGAATCCGCTGTCGTTCGTGACGATATTCACGATCGGCGAACTGGGCACGGTGTTTGCGCTGGTGCTCGCTCTCGATGGGGGAACCCATGCGGCGGTATTCCATTCGCCGCAGGTTGCGCCCATGTTGTTCTGGCTGTTTCTGGGCGGATTCGTGTGGGTCATCGGCGACATCTTTCAGCAGTTCGCCACCAAGTACCTGGGCATCGGGCGCGGTATTCCGCTATCCAATACGAACCAGCTATGGGGACTGGCGTGGGGCGCGCTGGTGTTCGGGGAACTGGCCCACGCCGACACCGCGCGCCGCCTGCTGGTGCTGGCCGGGTCGGCGGTCATGATACTGGGAGCAGTTGCGGTTTCCACCGCCATCGCCGGCGAGCGCGAGCACGGCTCCATCCACCGATCGCTGGTCCGCGAGTGCGATCGCTACGGCCTTAATTACGATCGCGTCTTCCGCGCCTATGCGGGCGAAAGCGAAGGCTCGGGCAGCGGGCGCTCGTGGTGGGACCTGGTTATCGTGGGATGCGCGGTGGGGGTCTTCATCTGGCTCGGCCTGCAGGCACGTGTCCCTACCCTGAGCATGAATTTCGTGTGGGTGGGAGTGCTGAGCGCCATCGGGGTGGTGAGCGCGACGGTGTGCGCCTGGGGGTTGTGGAAGCGGACGAAGTTCTGCTGATCGCAACAGATGCGATGGATCGATGGACAAGGTTCGGCGAGAGCCTTTTCAAGCGACTTGCAAGAATTCCCACAGGAGTGAATAGTTCGATCTACGCACGATGCGGTCGCACTTATCGGGGCCGGTGTGTCCGCTGGCAGCATCACAGGAAATTACAATTGCAGCGCTCAATCACAGCCTCTGATATGCTCTCGCTCAGGCTGTAACCCGTGGACGATCACGCTTGCCCACTGCCATTCCGTCGATGGCCAGGGGCGGCCGCATCCCCAACTTTCGACTCACTCAGAGGAGAGATTCAGCGTATGTGCGATGACTTCATTCACCAGGGCCTCACTCACGATCCCACGGTGTCGCGCAGAGCTTTCGGGCTTGGGATGGGCGCGGCGGTTGCGCTGCAGACAGCAATATCCTCGGCGGCCACGAAGGTTGTGGAGAGAGATGTCAATGTGCCGATGGCGAGCGGCATCGCCGATTCGGCGTTGTTTTATCCCGAAGGCAAGGGACGCTGGCCGGCTGTTCTGGTGTGGACTGACATCCTTGGGCTGAGGCCCGTGTTTCGCGAGATGGGTCAAAGACTGGCCGCTGAAGGGTATGTGGTCCTGGTGCCGAATCCGTTCTACAGGAACGCGAAGGCGCCGGTAGTGGATGGCTCCTTCGATTTCAGCAAACCTGAGGACCGCGCCAAGGTGATGCCCATGGCGGCGGCTTTGACGGCCGATGCGAACATCAGTGACGCGAAGGCATACGTTGCGTTTCTCGATGCGCAGCCGCAAACCGATAAGAAAAAGAAGATGGGCGTGCAGGGGTACTGCATGGGTGGGCCTCTCACGTTTCGTACGGCGGCCATCGCGCCCGAGCGCGTCGGCGCCGCGGCCACTTTCCACGGCGGAGGCCTGGTCAGCGACAAACCGGACAGCCCTCATTTACTGATCCCCAAAATGAAGGCTGAGGTCCTTTGCGCGGTGGCGGACAATGACGACCAGCGCGATCCCACGGCCAAGGACAAGCTCAAAGAAGCCTTCGGGGCGGCGCACCTGAAGGCCACGGTTGAGGTATACAAGGGCTGCAACCATGGATGGACGGTGCGCGGCAGCCAGGTCTACAACGAGGAGGGAGCAGAGCGAGCGTGGGGCGAATTGCTCGCTCTCTATAAGACGAACCTCGTTTAGGTGGCTGTGCATGATGCGCCAGGGCTGTTTCCTTTGGAGTTGTCCTCGAGCGATCGCGTTCTGCCCCACAGAAGCGTAGTGGCCCAATGGCCAGCGAAGTGGCCCAATGGCCGTACGGAATCGGCACGGTTGTGCATCCGAGACCTCGTTACTGCGGGCCTGATTCTCCGAAGGAAACAGCGCTTCAGGGCGGGTAATCCGCGCGCAGGAGACTTGTCCGCTCCAGGTCCTACCCGGTTGATCGATCCTCAGACCAGCGCTTTGCTTGCAGCTTCCTTCAGATTTCTCCTTTTCTCCTTGACGCTCTAGGAGAGTGCTGCTAGGCTGCTTTCCTAGAGCGTCGAGGAGAACTTGTGACGGATCCGAAATCCGACAAGAAAGACGAAGTGCTGCAAGGAACGCTGGACATGCTGATCCTGAAGGCGGTGTCCCTGGGGCCATTGCATGGCTATGGAGTGCTGCTGCGCATACAGCAGATCTCGGGCGACGAACTCGTGATCCAGCAGGGCTCGCTGTACCCGGCGCTGTATCGCCTGGAGCACCAGGGGGCCATCGCCAGCGAGTGGGGCGAAAGCGAGAACAATCGCCGCGCCAAGTATTACCGGCTGACGGCGCCTGGCCGCAAACGCCTCGAACAGGAAACCGACAGGTGGAACCGGATGGCGGGAATCATCGGAAGCATCCTGAGAGCGACAACGTAGAAGCAGGGAACAGGGAACAGGGAGCAGGGAACAGGAAGCAGGGAACAGGGAACAGGGAACAGGGAACAGGGAGACAAGCCTATGGGAGTGCGTGCATTCTGCTTACGTGCCGGCGCCCAGGTACGATCGTGGTTGCGGGCCGCAACGCGACGTAATCGCCTCGAATGGGACATGGAGGCGGAACTTGCCAATCACCTGGAATGCATGACCGCCGACCTGGCTCGTGCCGGAGTGCCTCCCGGCGAAGCGGCGCGCCGTGCGCGGATAGCACTCGGCTCGCCGGCGCTGCGAAAAGAACAGATGCGCGCCTCGCTCGGCTTGCGGTGGGGAGATGAAATCGCCGCGGACGTGCGGTACGCATGGCGGATGCTGGTGAAGAGTCCCGGCTTCTCCGCGATCGCGGTGGGATCGCTGGCGCTGGGAATCGGAGCGAACACGGCCATCTTCACGGTCGCCCAGCACATGCTGCTCGACCGGTTGAGCGTTCCTCACCCGGAACAACTGCGGATGTTCTATTGGAGCGAGCCCGGAGACGGCGTTGTCCAGGAAATGTGGGGATTCTTTGACAATCCTCCCGGCGGGGGCGAGGTCTCCACTTCGTTTTCCTACCCCGTCTATCAGCAGATGCGGCGCGATAACCGTTCGCTTGCAGATGTGATGGCGTTCAAGCCCTACGACCGCATGACGATTACCATTCACGGCGAGACTGCGCCGGCCGATGTCGAAATGGTTTCAGGCAATTACTATTCGGTGCTTGCACTTCGGCCGCAACTGGGGCGCGGGATTGAGGAAGCGGACGACCGCGCGGTGGGAAGTGGTCCCGTTGTCACCATCAGCGACCGGCTGTGGACGAATCGCTTTGGACGCTCGCCCGACGTGATTGGAAAAACCATTTTCGTCAATGCGCAGCCTATGACCATCATCGGCGTGAATCCTCCGGGATTCACGGGAGCTTATTCGGCCCAGGGCACTCCGGACATTTTCCTGCCCTTCAGCATGCAGCCCATCGTCGCGCCGCAGAATATGGACCCGTCGTGGCCGGCCTCGCTGCTCGAGAACAAGCCTCTGTGGTGGGTCCTGGTGATGGGACGGGTGCGGCCGGATGTTCCGGTTGCCAAAGCCGAGGCTGCATTGAACGTGACGCTGAACGCCGCGGTGCGCGCCACCATGACGGTGAAGAACGACAACCAGGCGCCCCGGCTGATGCTGCGCGATGGAAGCCGGGGACAGAATCCGTCACTTGAAGAACTGGAGAAGCCGGTGGCCGTGCTGATGGCGCTGGCGGGGCTGGTGCTTCTGTTGGCCTGCGCCAATCTTGCCAACCTTTTGCTGGCGCGGGCCGGCGGCCGGAGGCGCGAGATGGGCGTACGCCTGGCGATGGGCGCCGGCCGCAGCCGTATCCTGCGCCAGGTGATGACGGAAAGCCTGCTGCTATCCGTATTGGGCGGAGCCGCGGGATTGGTACTGGCCTTCGCGGTGCGCAATGCGATACCCCGTCTGCTGTCCGACGCATGGGCGCCGCCCGCTTTTTCGGCACGATTCAGCTGGCCGATCTTCGCGTTTGCGGCGGCCGTCTCGATTCTGACAGGCCTGGTTTTCGGCCTTGCGCCCGCGTGGCATTCCACGCGCGTCCAGGTGAGTTCCAGCCTGAAGGACAGCGGGCAGACGGTGACCCAGCGGCGCCGCGGGTTGGCCGGCAAGGCGATCGTGGTGGTGCAGGTGGCGCTCTCCATGCTGCTGGTGGTGGGAGCAGGGCTGTTTGTGCGGACACTGATGCAGCTGGGCCGCGCGCCCCTGGGATTCCAGTCCCATCATCTCCTGCTGTTCAGCGTCGATCTGCCGGAAACACGCTATCCCAAGGCGGCCAGCACCCCGCTGCTGCGCCAAATGGAAGAGCAGCTCGGCGCCGTTCCCGGGGTCAAGTCCGCAACATTGACGCAGGTTCCCCTGATTGCCGGGAACGTGATGAACATGACGTTTATCCCCCAGGGAGAACAGCGCAAGCCGGATGGGAACCCGAGCGTGCTGGCCAACCATGTGGGGATGCAATTCTTCAATACGTTCGGCATTCCCATGGTGGCGGGGCGCGCATTCGACACCCGCGATACCCCGGTGTCCCGGAAAGTAGCGGTCGTCAGCGAGAGCGTGGTGAAGAAATACTTTGCGCACGTAAATCCCATCGGAAGGACATTCCAGGTAGGGTGGAATCATCCCCAGACGTTTGAAATTATCGGCGTCTGTGGAGATGCCAAATACTATCGCGTGCGCAAAGAAATCGAGCCTACGGTGTATACGCCCTATTGGCAGGAGAGCGAAGGTGTCCACCAGGCGACGTTCGCGGTTTCAAGCGGACTGGAAGCGGCGGCGCTGCTGCCGTCGCTGCGCGATACGGTTCGCCGGATCGACCCGAACTTGCTGTTGCTGGATGTGCGCACGCAGGACGAGCAGATCGCGGCCAACCTGCGCCAGGAGCGCATTTTCGCGAGCCTGACCAGTGGATTCGGAGTGCTCGCGCTGGTACTGGCGTGCGTGGGGATCTACGGGATCATGGCGTATTCGGTGACCCAGCGGACCAGCGAGATCGGCATTCGCATGGCCCTGGGTGCGCGACCGCAAAGCGTTCGCCGCATGGTGCTCCGCGAAGCTTCGTGGATGGTGGTGATCGGGGTACTGCTCGGGCTGGGAGCAGCGCTGGCACTGGCGCGCACCATCGCCGCCATGCTCTATGGACTGAAGCCGTGGGATCCGGCAACGTTCCTGCTGTCGAGTGCGCTGTTGATCCTGGCCGCGCTGGGTGCGAGCTGGATTCCAGCCCGCCGCGCCGCGGGCGTCGAACCTATGCTGGCGCTGCGGCACGAGTGAGGCCGAAAACAGTGAACACTGAACAGTGGACAGGGAGAGAGGCTTATGGGAGTGCGTGCGTTCTGCTTGCGCATGGTAGCCCAAATTCGGTCGTGGTTTCGGGCGGCTTCTCGACGCGGGCGGCTCGAGTCGGACATGGAGTCGGAGCTTGCGCATCACCTGCAATGCATGACTGCCGACCTGGTGCGCTCCGGGGTGTCTCCCGCGGAAGCGGCCCGTCGCGCGCGCCTGGCGCTGGGTTCGGCGCTCGTCCAAAAGGAAGGCATGCGCGCATCGCTGGGGCTCCACTGGTGGGACGAAGTGCGAAGCGACGCGCGATATGGCCTCCGCCTGCTGCGCAAGAATCCGGGATTTACAGCCATCGCGGCCGGTTCACTGGCCCTGGCCATCGGCGCCAACACCACCATCTTCTCCATTGCCAAACAGGTGCTCTACGACCGTCTCGATGTTCCCCATCCGGAGCAGCTGCGCCTGTTGCGCTGGACGGGCGACAAGCACGTGGCGGTAAGCAGGCTTTGGGGCGAATGGAATACCAGCCCTTCCGGGACCACCAGCTCCTCATTCTCCTACCCCGCATTTGAACAACTGCGCCGCGACAACCGCGTGCTTGGAGATCTTTTCGCTTTCAAAGGCATTGGCCGCCTGAACGCCACCATCAACGGCGTCGCCATGGTGACCCAGGGGGAGATGGTTTCCGGAAATTATTTTGCCGAGCTGCAGGTTCAGCCCATGCTGGGCCGCGCCATTCAGCCTTCGGACGACCGCGATGGCGCTCCCCCGGTAGCCCTGATCAGCGCCGGATTCTGGGAGCGCCGCTTCGGAAGTTCACCGGACGTGGTCGGCCGAACCATCAAAGTGAACACGACGCCGGTGACCATCATCGGCGTCACACCGCGCGGGTTCAGCGGTGCAAAAAGCGTACAGACGGCGCCCGACTTTTTTCTGCCGTTCAGCCTGCAACCGGTGGTGGTGCCCCAGCTGGGCGGTTCCATCATCCACAATGCACAACCGCGCTACTGGTGGCTCAACGTAATGGGCCGCGCAAAACCCGGGATCGCGGATGCGCCTGCCCAGGCGGCCCTCGACGTGTCATTGGCCGCCGCGGCGCGAGCGTCGATGAAGCCCGGCGAGTCGGCCAGCGTACCGCACCTGCAGCTTACAGACGGAAGCCGCGGCTTGTTTTACAGCAAGAGTGCGTTCGGCAAGCCGGTTTACGTATTGTCGGCGGTAGTGGGATTCGTGCTTCTGCTGGCGTGCGCCAATATCGCCAGTCTTTTACTGGCTCGCTCTTCCGCGCGCCAGCGCGAGATCAGCGTCCGGCTCGCGCTGGGCGCCGGCCGGCGTCGCATTATGCGGCAGGTGTTCACCGAATGCCTGCTGCTCTCGGCCCTCGGCGGAATCGCCGGCCTGCTGCTGGCATTTGCGGGACGCAATCTCGTTCCGAGATTGATGGTGAATCCGTGGGAAGCGAATGTCTTCGCGCTGGATTTCGACTGGGGGATCTTTCTGTTCACAGCGGCGGTCACCCTGTCTGCCGGGCTCCTTTTCGGAATGGCGCCGGCCCTGGCCGCTGCGCGCAACGATGTCAGTTCCGGCCTGAAGGAGACCGCGCAAACCACTACGCGCCGGCGGCGCGGCTTCAGTGGCAAAGTGATGGTTGGATTTCAACTGACGCTGTCCACCATCCTGGTGATCGGCGCGCTGTTGTTCGCGCGCACCCTGTTCAATCTTTCGCACAGCGATCCGGGGTTCAATGTGGATCACTTGCTGCTGCTGGCGATCGAGCAGCCCGCATCGCGCTATCCGGCCCCCGCCGATATCGATCTGCATGCGCGTATTGAGGAAAGGCTGCGCTCTGTTCCCGGGGTGGAATCGGTGACCATGGCGCAATCGCCTTACCTCGCCAACAACGCGGAGAACGACGACTTTCTGCCTGAGGGCCAGGAGCGCGATCCCAACAAGCAACAATCCGCATTCAACAACGTGGTGGGAAAAGACTTCTTCCGGACGCTGGAGATTCCGATCGTGGCGGGGCGCGGATTCGATGCGCGGGATACGCGCACTTCCACCAGGGTGGCGGTGATCACCCAGAAACTCGCGGCGCGCGCATTTCCCGGGGTCAATCCCATCGGCAGGCATTTCCGCAGCCACGAGGAGCCCATCGCCGGGAAGCCCGGCAGTTGGGTGGAGATCGTGGGCATCTGTGGCGATACGCGCTACCAGAATCTGCGCGAGGACATGCCGGGAGTCTTTTACACGCCGTCTACGCAGGCGGACGACCTGGCCGGCGGCATGACGTACGAGATCCGCACGCAGATGACACCGGAGAGCCTGGCCCCCGCGCTGCGCCGCGCGATTCAATCCATCGACCCCGATTTACCCATCGAGGATATGCGTACGCAACGGGAGCAGATGGACGCGACCATGCAGCAGGAGCGCATCTTCGCCGCGTTTACCACAGGGTTCGCATCCCTGGCGTTGCTGCTGGCATGCGTGGGCGTGTATGGGACGATGGCCTACGCGGTGGCGAAGCGCACCAACGAAATCGGAATCAGGCTGGCGCTGGGCGCAAAGCCGGGCCAGGTTCTGGCCATGGTGTTGGGGGAAGCGACATGGATTTCAGCAGCGGGAATTGCGGCCGGGTTGGGAGCGGCGCTGCTGCTCAGTCGCCTGGTGAAATCGATGCTCTACGGACTGCAGGCCGACGATCCCGCCAGCCTGGCGGGAGGCGTCCTGCTCCTGGGGATGGTGGCGCTGGCCGCCAGTTGGATTCCGGCTCAACGGGCGGCCGGGGTGCAGCCGATGGATGCGCTGCGGCACGAATAAAACCCCGACGAGGGGCGAGGGACCGGCTTAGGCGAGGTCCTGCGCAGACCCAAAAAAGTCATTTGGCAAATCGATCGGGAGGATCGACCTGATCTGGCGGCGCCGGGTTCAGCCCGTAGGGTCGACGCCGACGGGCAGGCTGGGCAGGCCGTGCTGGGCCTTGCCTTCCTCCACCACCGCATCGAGATGCGCGAGCACCTCGTCCACCGACATGGCGTACATTTCGCGGCGGCTGTCGTAGCCCTCTTCAATGATCTGCTTGAGATAGTGGCCCGCGACCTGGGCGGCGATCCGGTCGGTAATGACCTTGCCCGAGCGCTTCTTCTGCTCCACCCAGGCAGTGCAGGGAAGGGCAATCCACATCGGCCGCTCGTTCACGTCGAAGCGCACGTCCACGGCGTCGGCATGACGGGTGGCGATCGCGACAATGTTGGCTTTCCATCGGCAGTACAGGTCTTCGCCGGTCCAGCGGTCGGTCACGTGGAACTCTTCGTACATGGAATCAGCCTAGCGGGTGGGGTGTGCCGGGGGCAACTTTCAGCATTGCGGGCCAGAAGTTCCGCGATCCCGGAATGGTGAATTTTCGACCCGGCCGGGGCAGGCTCCGGGGCACTTTCAATGCGCAGACCCGGGGCACCCACTTTCGGGGGATTGGGCGCGGTGGACTCTGCCCTATCGCACTGATAAACTAGGTGGGTTGCAGTCGCTGTGCCCTCCTTCCTATCGGACCCCGCCTGCAAGTCAATCGAGAAGGAATCTGGAAACCCTGTGGATACACAAACCCGTCACGCCCTGAAAAAGGATAAGTTCGCCGCCGCCACAGCAAACAGCATGAGCTGGTTGAGCGGGCACCGCTCGGGGCTTATGCGCTGGGTGATCACCGCCGTTATCGTAGTTGCCGTCGTCGTTGGAGCAGCTGTGTTCTGGAGCATGAAGTCCGCGGGCGCCGACCAGGCCCTGGGGGCGGCTCTCGACGTGTATACGGCGCCTCTGGCCACGCCCGGAGCGCCGGCGCAGAAGAACACCTACAACACCGCCGCCGACCGGTCCAGGGAAGCCAACCGCGAATTCGTGGCCATCGCCAAGAACTTCGGCTGGTTGCCCCAGGCTTCGAAAGCCCACTATTTCGCCGGTGTCACGTACCAGGAACTGGGCCAGACCGCATCCGCCGAGAGCGAGTTGAAGACGGCTGCGAGTGCGTGGGACCGGGACGTCGCCAACCTGGCGAAGATCGCGCTGGCCGGGGTCTATCGGCAAACGGGCCGGGACGCTCAGGCGATCGATTTGTACAACCAGATAACCGCCAAGCCTTCGACGACGGTGCCGGCGACGGTGGCGCAGCTTGACCTGGCCGATCTCTACAGCACCACCGGCAAGCAGGACCAGGCGCGCGCCCTGTGGGCCAAGGTGAAGGACTCCGACAAAGACGGCCCGGCCGGTTCCATCGCCACCCAGAAGCTCACCGGCAAGTAAGCTGGATTCGAGCGCCGTTCCGGCCGGGCCGCGCGGTGCGCCGCCCGGCCTGAGCATTTTGCCCCTGACCTGCGTCTGGTATGCGTATGAGCGCCACCCAGACAATCATTCCGTTTTGGATGGAGATCACCGATCGCGCCGTGGACGACCAAGCCCGACAGCACGCGAACGATACAGCGCTCGCGGCTCTCGTTGAGCAATACGCCACCACGTTATATCGGGTAGCCTTTTCAGTGCTGCGCAATCCCTCCGACGCGGAGGACGCGGTGCAGGAAGCCTTTCTGCGGGTGCTGCGCCATCGCGAATCGCTGGATGAGGTGCGCGACACTCGGGTGTGGCTCATCCGCATCGTGTGGAACATTGTTCTGGATCGCAAGCGGCGGGCCAAGACGCGTCCCGAAACGGATGATGTGGACGAACTGGCACGCGTGCTTCCAGCCAATGGCCTCAGCGCGGAACAGCGCGCCGCGGCCGCCCAGCACCACGCCCAGGTGCTGGCCTGCGTGGACCGGCTGCCTCCCAAAGAGCGCCAGGTGCTTACGCTCTCCGCATTTGAAGAACTCTCCAGCGTCGAAATTGCCGCGGTTCTGGGTATTACCGAATCGAGCGTCCGTTCGCGGCTGTTCCGGGCCCGTAACCTGATGGCCGAGCTTCTCGACCATCAAAGGAGTCTGCGATGAACACCCTTCCGACGAACGGGTCCTCCTCCAACGCAAATCGACGCGATTCCCCTGGAGGTCGCGAAGGAAATGGACCGGGCGAAGACACGCTGCGGCTGATCGCGAACCTGCCGGCTCCGGACGGGCTTGCCGACCGTGTAAAGGCGGGGCTGCAAACGGCTCCGGAAGCGGGGAAAATGCTGATGTGGCGCGGGTCGCTGTTCCCGGCGCGCTCTTGGATGTACAGCAGCGTGGCGCGCGGCGCGGCGGCTGCGGCCATTGTGTGCGTGGTGGCCGGCGGGGGTTGGGGGATCTATTCGCGCGTGCAGCCGGGCCCGTCGGCTGATGTCATTGTGCTGCCGCGTCCGGCCGCGACGCCGGTCGGCGGCTTTTCCACTTCGGGAGCCACGCGGGTGCCGGAGACCCCGCAGGGAGTCAAGTTGACCCACCCCCTTCCGCCGACGTCCGCAGTCGATGTTGTGCAGAAGGCGCCCGGCCAGCCGAAGGCGGTTCCTGGCAGGAAAGCGAAGCGATCGGCTCCCCGGCCGGCGCAGGTTCCGGTGCAGTAGGCGCGACGGCGGTTCCCATCCTCGCGACAGAAAAAGTCGCGAGGATGGGGCACGGGAGTTTGTTGCCCGCGGAGGGCTCCCACACCGTCGGGTGGGTATAAGGATTGGCGGCAAAGCCAGGTGGACTGTCGCAGTGAATTCGTTACCGGCATTCGTCAAAGCAGCCGCAGATCCTTCCCCTTCCCCTTCGCAAGTTCAGGGTCAGGGTCAGGATGACGGGCTATTGTTTTCATCTGCTCACGCGAGAGCCCGCAGTAACGTTTTCAACGCGACAGGCCACTAGTTGGCTTCCTTCATGATGTAGCGGAAGAGCACGCCCAGGATGGCGAGGACCACCGCTCCCCAGAAGGCGGGCACCATCCCGTACACGTTGAAGCCGCGCACGACGCTCGAAGCCAGCAGGATCATCAGGCCGTTGATGACCAGCAGAAACAGGCCGAAGGTGAGGATGCTGATCGGGAACGTGACGATCTTCAGGAGCAGGCCAAGGGTGGCATTCAACAGCCCGATGATCACGGCCGCCACCAGCGCCGGCCCGATGCCGCGCACTACGAATCCGGGCACAAGGCGGGAAACGATCAGCAGGGCAATGGCGCTCAGTATCCAGTGAATAAGAAGCTTGAACATGCCGGGGTCTTCCTTCCGTACGTCAGTTTTGCGACGGAGATCGCTCCTGAATATTATGGGGGTTGAGGGCTTGGAACGACCTGGCGGAGTAAACGGCGCAAGAGGAAAGTTGAAAGCAAGGCGCTTAATCCTCAGGCCGCCTTTCCGGCAATTCCGAGTTGCTGTGTGCTCCCCGATGGCGTGCCCGGTTGCCGCGCGCTTATTGAGACCGGAGCGGAAGAGCTCCGAGATACAGTTGCCCGGGAATTGCGATAGCCCGAGTTTCCCCCTGGGAGGCATCGCGTGACTCGCGAGATTGACTCGCAGTTGGCAGGGCAGCAGGGTTCGTCATCCGCGGCAGATCATGAGCGTCTGCGGATGGAGCGCGAGGTCCCGGTCAAGGCGCCCGAGAAGGCACCGGACAACGTACCGGACAAGACACCGCCAGACGACTTTCAGTGGCGGCTGGCGGCGCTCGTGGAATCTTCTGATGACGCCATCGTGAGCAAGAACCTGGACGGGATAGTGACCAGTTGGAACCCGGCGGCGGAGCGCCTGTTCGGATATGGCGCGGAGGAAATGATCGGGCAACCGATTCTTAAGATCATCCCCGCGGAACTGCACACGGAAGAGAGCGAGATCCTGCGCAAGGTGAAAGCGGGAGAGCGGATCGACCATTACGAAACCAGGCGGGTGAGGAAGAACGGCGAGATGATCGACGTGTCGCTCACCATATCTCCCATTAAGGATCAACAGGGACACATCATCGGGTCTTCCAAGATTGCGCGGGGGATTTCGCAGCGCAAGAAGATGGAGCGGCTGCTGATCCAATCAGAGAAACTGGCGGCAACAGCGAACATGGCCGCCACCATCGCCCACGAGATCAATAACCCGCTGGACGCGGTGATGAACCTGGTTTACCTGGCGAGGACCGCGCTGCCGGCGAACAGCAAGTCGCTGCCTTACCTGCTGACCGCGGAGCGGGAACTGGAGCGGGTTGCGCATATCGCGCGCCAGACGCTGGGCTACTATTGCGATCCGGGGCCCGCTTCCGATATTCAGCTCGAACAACTTCTCGAAGAAGTGCTGGGCGTGTATCGCTCCCGGCTGCTGGCCGGAAATGTGGCAGTGGATTGCTCGTTTGCCCATCATCGCGTGATCCGCGCCAGCAAGGACGAATTGATGCAGATATTCTCCAGCCTGATCACCAATGCTATCGACGCCATGCCGGAAGGTGGAGTGCTGAACATCGCCACTCGAGAGGCAGGCGAAGAAGGCATCGAGATCCTGGTGAAGGATAAAGGGACCGGTATCAGCCGGGAAAATCTGGACCGGGTGTTCGAGCCGTTCTTTTCGACCAAGGGAAAGCGTGGCACGGGGATCGCGCTGTGGGTTGCCCGGCAGTTGTTAGAAAAGCGCGGAGGATCCATTCATCTCCAGAGCAGCACAGAATTCCCGTGGAATGGAACAACCGTCTCGGTGTTTATTCCATTCCAAACTTAAGTACGGGGAGGAGCGCGCTCAACAGTGGAGCCTGTCCGGTCATCCGGAAGCATCCATAGAGGAGATTGAATGTACGGTCCCTGGCAGAAAATCAGGCTCGTGGATCCGGTAAGCCCACGGCCTAATGCATTTCGAAAACAAAAGCAGGACGAAGGAAAATCTAAAAGAAAAAAGACAACAGTACTGGTGGTCGATGACGAACGTCTGATCGCGGATACAATGACCGAAATCCTGAAGCGCTCCGGATTCCATGCGCTATGCGCATACGATGGGCTGTCCGGCCTGGAGATGGCGCTGGAGATCACACCCGACGTGGTACTTACGGATGTGGTGATGCCCAACATGAACGGAGTTCAACTGGCAATAGCCATTCGCAAGGCCTTGCCATCGGTAGAGATCATTCTCTTGTCGGGGCAAGCGATCATCAATGACCTGGTGGAACGAGGGCGCAACCAGGGTTATAGTTTCGAACTCCTTGCCAAGCCGATTCACCCCGAGAAGTTACTGCGCCGTCTACACGAAATCTGAGCGTGCGAATAGCGATCGCATGCGATCCCGATACATAGCTCCGCGGCAGCGGCGCGCACCGACCTACTTATCGCCGAGCTTCTTCAGACGCTCGATGAGCTTCATGGGGTGGATAGGCTTGGCGATGAGTTCGAAGGTGTGGCCTTCCGTGCGCGCTTTTTCCATCAGGTCGAGGGTGCCGGCCTGTCCGGAAATGAGCAGGATGGCGGTGTGGGGCAGGAGCTTGGAAATGGCAATAGCCAGCTCAATTCCGTTCATGCCGGGCATCAGTACATCCGTCAGCAGGATGTCGGGATGGAATTTGGCGGCGAGTTCCAGCGCGGTCAGCCCGTCGTAAGCGACGAAGGCACAAAAGCCCGCAAGGTTCAGGATTTCGACGGTGGTGTTGGCGACAGTTTCCTCGTCATCCACCACCAGTACGGTGGGGCATTCCAGCCCCTCTGCCTTTTTCTTATCCCAGCGTTCCTGGGCGGCGGCAAAGTAGGCGAGAAACCGGTTGGAGGGATGAACAAATTCGGGCCAGATTTCCTGAATCACAGGGACATCTCCAAAGAAACAGCAATGATCGAAGCCAAATGCTTCCCGCGCCGTTCCCCGGGAGTTTGTTGACGCCTGCAAGTGGAGGAACCTCGCCCCGCCGATGGCGGCACATCTCCGCCGATGGCGGCACATCGGCCCGGCAAAGCATTGGAAAAGCGCGCCGCGGCGAGGCTGATCCCGATCTCTGGACATTCGACGGGACTTGCCGCACGCCTTGTGCGCTAGCCGACCATGCTTTCCGGTTTGCCTATGTGCAAGATAAATGACCAGTTTGGGAAGATTCAAGTCCATTCGCGACTTATTCGGAAGGTAGCCCCAAAAAGCGCGCGAGGGCCGGCAAAGGGCGCCCGGAATGGTATGAAAGTTATCGCACGGGGGACCGGCCGCGGTTCCGGCTTTCGTATCCTCTTGAGAATGCATCCAAAAGATTTAGCCACGGTTGCTCACGAAAGACCCCAGTTTTCTTGACTTTTAGAGTGCGCGGTCGAGAGCTTGACACCTGGCGATAGAGGCGATCCAGGGAGAAGTAAAGCGCATGAAAAACGCCATCGAGACGCGTGTGTCCACCGGAATCGGCGGGCTGGACGACATACTGCACGGAGGCTTGGCGAGGGGATTTCTGTACCTTATCGAGGGCAATCCGGGGGCGGGGAAAACTACTCTGGCATTGCAGTTCCTGATCGAGGGCGCGTCGCGAGGGGAGCAGGGCCTGTATATTTCGCTGGCGGAGAGCGAGTCCGAACTCCATCACGTGGCCACATCCCACGGGCTAAGTCTCGACAAGGTGACGATCTGCAAGATCTCTCCGCCGGAACTGGAGGGGACAGCGGGCCAGCAATACACGGTGTTTCAGCCGGCGGAAGTGGAGCTGGCGGATGTGCTGGAGACGATCCTGGACAAGGTGCGGGAAGTCTCGCCGGCGCGGTTGGTGATCGACTCCATGTCGGAGCTGCGGATGCTGGCGCGGGATTCGCTTCGCTATCGGCGCCAGATCCTCGCCCTGAAGGGATTCTTCGAGGGCAAGGACTGCACCACGCTGCTGCTGGACGAACGCTTCCGCCACGACCATGAGAGCCAGGTGCAGACCATCGCTCACGGCGTGATCTCGCTGGAAGTGCTGCAACGCAACTACGGCATCACACGGCGCAGGCTGGAAGTGCTGAAAGTGCGGGCCTCGGCGTTTCGGGAGGGCTATCACGATTACATCATCGTGAGGGGCGGCATGCGCGTGTTTCCGCGGCTGGTTTCGGGCGAGCATCGCGATAACGCGGTGCCGGCGGAGATTTTGCCCAGCGGCATCAAGGAACTGGATGCATTGTTCAACGGCGGCGTGCAGCGTGGAACGAGCACATTGATTGCCGGACCAACCGGGTGCGGAAAGTCCACGCTTTGCGCGCAGTTTGTTGTAAGCGCCGCCCAGCGCAAGGAACGCGGCGCGATCTTCACCTTTGACGAGACGAGGCAATCCTTTCGGGAGCGCAGCCGCGGCCTGGGACTCGACCTGGAACGATTTCTCGCCGACCAGACCATTCACCTGGAGCAGGTGGATCCGGCGGAGTTGTCGCCGGGCGAGTTGATCGATCGCATTCGCCGCGGGGTGGAAGAGCGGCAGTGGCGAATCGTGGCGATCGACAGTCTAAACGGATTGATGAACTCGATGAGCGAGGAGCAGGCATTGACCGTGCAGCTTCACGAGGTGCTCTCATATTTGAACCAGGTGGGCGTGGCTTCTTTTCTGGTACTGGCGCAGTATGGCCTGCCGGGGAGTGCCGTCTCATCGCCCGCGGATGTAAGTTATCTTGCGGACAACGTGCTTCTGCTGCGCTATTTCGAGGCGGCCGGGGAAGTGCGCCAGGCGCTTTCGGTAGTCAAGCGGCGATCCGGACCGCATGAGCGGTCGATACGGGAACTTTTGATCAAGCACGGCAAGCTCACCATCGGAGATCCGCTGAAGGACTTCACGGGCGTGCTCACCGGGACCCCGGAATACACGGGAGGACAGACGCTGCTGTGACCAGGGACCGGGCCTCCGTGCGTCGCTTTGTCGTGGTAGCTCCGATCGGCCGCGACGGGGAACTGATTTGCGCTTTATTGAGAAACACCGGCTTTTTGTGCGAGCGGGTGGACAGTGTGGGGGAAGCCGAAGAGATTCACAGCTCGCTGCTGATGGGGCTGATCCTCACGGACGAGGCGTTGACTGGGGAGGGAATCGACGCGCTGCGCAGGGTGGCTGCGGCGCAGCCGGAGTGGTCGGACCTGCCCATCATGCTTCTGACGAGCGGGCCGAATGAACCGCGCTATGCGGCCATCGCCACGCAAATAAGGAGCGAGATCCGCAGCCTGATTCTCCTCGATCGGCCGGTGCGCAAGGAATTGCTGGTAAGTGCTGTGCAGGTGGCCTACACCGCGCGCCTGAAGCAAATGCAGGTGCGCGACGCGGCTGCGCGCCAATCGCAGAGCGATGAGGCTTTGCGAAATTCCGAGAAGCTGGCGGTGGCGGGACGCCTGGCCGCGACCATGGCCCACGAGGTGAGCAACCCCCTGGAGGCGATCAGCAACCTGCTGTACCTGGTGGAGAATTGCACCACCGTCGAGGACGCGCGGGCCTACGGCCGCATGGCGACGCAGGAACTGAAGCGAATCAGCGAAATCATCGACCGGACGCTGCGATTCCACCGCGCGCCGCCCAAGCCTGCGT
The DNA here is from genome assembly GCA_036502905.1 of Occallatibacter sp. Classification (GTDB taxonomy): domain Bacteria; phylum Acidobacteriota; class Terriglobia; order Terriglobales; family Acidobacteriaceae; genus Telmatobacter. Next base: position 18,659 of record DASXXV010000156.1, read on the forward strand.
TGACCGAGATATCGGCCCTGGCGTCGTCGGCGCTGGCGCTGTTTCGCAGGAAAATCCAGGAGCGGCAGATCCGCGAGACCGTGGTTGCGGAGCGCTGTTATGCGTACTGCTCGGAGGGAGAGATCCGCCAGGCACTGGTGAACCTGATCGGCAACGCTATCGATGCGATGCCGGAGGGCGGTCATCTGCAGCTCAGGGTTTCTCCCGTATCTATGCATGGAGCGCGGTATGCGCGCATCACCGTGGCGGACTCGGGCAGCGGCATTCGGCGCGAAATTCGCGGCAGTTTGTTCACCCAGTTCTTCACCACGAAAGGGAGTCGCGGCACCGGGCTGGGGTTGTGGCTGACCCGCGACATCGTGCTGCGCAATGGGGGAAAGCTGCGCTTCCGTTCGCGGGTGGAGTCGCCCAGCGGAACGGCCTTTTCGATTTATCTGCCGTCGCAGAACGGAGTGGCGAATCCCAATTTGCCCGGCCGGCCGGGGCAACATGCCAATGTGGAGGCAGCCTGAGGGGGCTGGGAGTCTTGCGGTCCGGGCGATTGCCACGGCGCAAGCACGCATCCAAGCAGAGAAGACGAAAAAGATAGTTGGTTATCCAGAGAAGACGAAAGAGTTGATGGTTATCAAACGAATTTCACGCCGTGAATTATTGAAGTTTGGAGCAGCAGCCGGGGCCGCGGGAGTGGCGGGCGGCTTATTCTCCGGATGCAGCGGGCACAATAACCCAATTACGGGCGGCGGCGGTGGATCGAGCGCCTGCGCCAAGGTCTCCGACATCGATCACGTGGTGATCCTGATGCAGGAGAACCGGTCGTTCGATCATTATTTCGGGAGCTATCGCGGGGTGCGCGGGTTCGCCGACCAGAGCACGGCTTTCCAGCAACCCTATCCCGGCAACACCACGACCGCGCCGACCGGCGTGCTGTTGCCATTCCACATGGACACAACGAAGCTGAACGCGGCCTGCACCCACGACATCACCCATGACTGGGTTCCGCAGCACCAGAGCTGGAACAACGGCGCGATGGACGGATTCGTGACCTCGCGCCTGCCCATCAACGCCAACGACGCGGTGCTGGCGATGGGCTATTACACGCGCGCCGATCTGCCCTACTACTACGGTGTGGCCGATGCGTTCACGCTGTGCGACAACTATTTCTGCTCGGTGATCGGGCCGACCGACCCGAACCGTCTCTACTCGATGGCGGCCTCCATAGACCCCGACGGCCAGAACGGCGGGCCGGTACTGCAGACCCTGGTGGCGCAGCGGTTGTCGTTTTTCGGCAAGCTCACCTACACGACAATGCCGGAGCAGCTTCAGACGCGCGGCATTTCGTGGAAAGTGTACACGTCGCCCGATCAGAACATCCTCAGTGGTTTTTTCTCCGACAACGTGCTGTCGTATTTCAAGAATTTCCAGGACACATCGTCGGAGTTGTACAAGAACGCCTTTACGCCGCAGTTTCCCACCGACTTTGTTGCCGATGCAGCGTCGGGCAATTTGCCGCAGGTTTCCTGGGTGATTGCGTCGGTGGTGGATTCCGATCATCCGCCCGCGCCCGCGGTATTTGGCGAGCTGACGGTGTCCGCCATCCTGTCGGCGCTGATGGCGAATCCAGTGGCCTGGGCCAAGACCGTATTGTTCGTGACCTACGATGAGAACGGCGGCTTCTTCGATCATGTGGCGCCGATGACGGCGCCGGCGGGCACGCCCGGCGAATATGTAACCGTGCCGGCGGTTCCCGATCCCACGGTGGCGGGTAGTCCGCCGATCAGCGGCCCCATCGGGCTGGGCTTCCGCGTGCCGATGCTGGTGATCTCTCCGTTCAGCCGGGGCGGATTGGTGTCGTCCGATCTGTTCGATCACACATCGATACTGCGCTTCCTGGAAACGCGCTTCGGCGCGGAGGTGCCGAATCTGTCGGCGTGGCGTCGCGCCACGGTGGGCGACATGACCAGCGCGTTCAACTTCAGCAAGACGGACACGTCGATTCCGTCGCTGCCCTCGCCGAGCGCCCCGGCTTCCAGCGTGCTGCAGCAGTGCGAAACCAACCTGGCAGGATTTGTGCCGTATCAACTGCCCACTACGCAGGCCATGCCCACGCAGGAATCGGGAACCGCGGCAAAGCCCAGCGGGGCCTGCTGATTTTCTGCATGAGGGACGCTCCAATGCGGGTTGGCGCTGCCTCGCGATAAATCATCTTTCGAGCAGCGCGCGCGCCGCCCACATCACGGGCGCCTGGCCATGGAAGTCGCCCGTCTTGCGAGGCCGGGCCAGGTAGTAGTCATAGCTGTTCTGCTTGTTCGTGCCCATACACACGTTGGTGACATCGGCGTTCTGATCAACAAAGCCGGCCAGCGCGATCCAGCCTTTGCGGGCGGCCGGGCCATAAGTCTCTTCGGGAAGCCAGCCGCGGCGCACGCCTTCAATCATCGCGAAGGTGAACATGCCGGTGGAGGAACTCTCTTCCCAGGACTCGGGATGATCGATCAACTGGCGCCACGTGCCGTCGGGATTCTGATTCTTCAGCAGCTCGGCCATCATTTTGCGGTAGGCGGCCAGGATCGCGGCGCGCCGGGGATGGTCTTCGGGCAGGGAACTTAGCATTTCCGCCATGCCCACCGCCACCCAGCCATCGCCGCGGCCCCAGAAGAAGGGTACATCTTCGGCGTGGTAGAAGAGGCCGTTGGGCTGCTGCAGCTTTTGGAGATAGGCCACCATCTCGGCGGCGTCGCGATCAAGATACTTGCGGTCGTTGGTGGCGCGGTACGCTTCGAGCTGCAGGATGGTGAGCATGAACATGTCGTCGATCCAGAAGCGGGTCTCGCCGGAGAGTCCGTCGGGGCGAGGGTTGGCCCACTGGCGGTCGGCGAAGTGCAGGCCCATTTCCAGGGCGGCATGGTCCTTGGTCTCGATGGAAATCTGCAGGGGCACGACGCCGAAGATCTCGTAGTCTACGTGTTCGCGGTCGGGTATCAGGTCGTGGAACTGGGGAGTGAGCAAGGGCCGGTAGCGGGCCTGCAATTGCGCCTGCAGCGCGGCGTTGCCGGTGGCCTCCGCATATTTCAGCGCGCCGTACCACGCGCACACCTCGGGGTAGACGATGGGATTCAGGTGCGCACTCTCCAGGAAGTGCAACGCCACGCGATCGCCGACCATGTGCGGGTCGGCGTTCTCCGGCCAGTTCTGAAAGTATTTCTGCTGCGCGAGCGAGGCGGTGGATGGGCAAAATGCGAAAGCGCAAACAGCGGCGAGGATGAAACTCCGCATGAATTCGGCTCCTTGGCTGGAGAGAACTTCGGATCGAGGGTCCGAAGTTCGCATCGTAATTGAGGCCCCAAACAGCAGGTTCTTCGACTTCGCTTGGCGGGAAAGCGCGCCAAACTTCGATCAGAATGACAACGTCGAGTTTACGCAAGCTGAGGGCCGGCGGAGCGACCCCGCTGAATATTCCGGCCGCTGGTCGTCTAAAATCTCCGCATGCAATTCCTCAGCATCTCCCGCCGCCGCACCGACGCCTTTCCGCCCGAAGCTTTCACTCCCGAACGAATCGGACAGGAAGGCGCCCGCGTGAAAGAACTCTACGCCTCCGGCGCCATCCGCCACATCTGGGCGCGCGGCGACGTGGGAGGAGCAGCCATCCTCTGGGAAGCCGCGGATGAGGCGGAGGCCCGCGCCGCCGTCGAGTCCCTCCCGCTGTACCGGGCGGGCATGCTGGAAATCGTCATTCTCCTCCCCCTGAAGCCCTACGCCGGTTTCGGGCCGGCCAAATAGACGCCCATCGGGCGAGCCCTGCGCGGTCCCTCGTTTCCTTCGCTCCCTGCCTTCCACAGCCGCTGTTCGCTCAACCTCCGCCTCAGCCTTTAAACTGACAGGTGGTGCAATCTCAACAAATAAGAGGAGCCTCGATGGCTTATCCCGCAAGCCTCCGCTACACCCGCGAGCATGAGTGGATTTCGGTCGACGGAAACATCGGAACCGTGGGCATTACGGACTACGCGCAGAACTCGCTCGGCGACATTGTATATGTCGACATGCCCAAGGTCGGCGACTCCATCAACGCCCACGCCACCTTCGGTTCGGTGGAGAGCGTGAAGGCGGTCAGCGATCTCTTCACTCCGGTCAGCGGCACCGTCACCGAAACCAATGAAATCCTCAAAACCGAGCCCGACAAGATCAACTCCGCGCCCCACGAAACGTGGATCATCAAGTTGCAATTGTCCGACCCCGGCGAACTCGATTCCCTGCTCGATGCCGCGGCCTACGAGAAATTCATATCTGAAGAACAGTAAACACTGATCACTGATCACTGTTCAGTCCCAAAGGATCCCATGCGCTATCTACCCAAATCGCCCGCCGAACGCGAAAAGATGCTCGCCGGCATCGGCGCGTCTTCCATCGATGACCTGTTCTCCGTCATCCCCGCCGAGTACCGGTTTACCCGCGATCTCGATGTGCCGCGCCAGCAGGGTGAAAGCGAGATCGTCGCATGGTTCCGCGCCGCCGGCCAGAAGAACGCCACCGACTACGCCAGCTTCCTGGGCGCCGGCTGCTACCGCCACTACCGGCCGGTCATCATTGACTCGCTGGTGCAGCGCGGCGAGTTCCTCACCAGCTACACCCCCTACCAGGCTGAGATCACGCAGGGAACCCTGCAGGCCATCTTCGAATTCCAGACCATGATCGCCGAGCTCACCGGCATGGACGTAGCTAACGCCAGCATGTACGACGGTTCCACCGGGGCCGCCGAGGCCGCGCTCATGGCCATGCGCGTTACCGGCCGCCACCAGGCCGTAGTCGCCGCCACCGTTCATCCCGAGTACCGCGAAGTCCTGCACACCTATCTCCAGCATCGCGAAATGCCCGTGGGCCTCGTCGGCTACGACGCAAAGACCGGCCGCATCAATCTCGAAGCCCTCGATGCCGCCGTCAGCAGCCAGACCGCCGCGGTCCTGGTGCAGAGCCCCAACTTCTTCGGCGTCGTCGAGGACATACCGGCCATCGCGGACATCGCTCACAAGAAAGGTGCGCTGCTCATCGTGTCCATCGCCGAGGCCGTTTCGCTGGGAGTGGTTCGTCCGCCGGTGGAAGCCGACATCGTCAGCATGGAAGCCCAGTCGTTCGGCGTGGCTCTAAGCTACGGTGGCCCATTCTGTGGGGTGATCGCGGCCAAAGAACAATTCGTTCGCCAGATGCCCGGCCGCCTCGTCGGCCAGACCACGGACCATGACGGCAATCGCGGCTTCGTGCTGACCCTCTCCACCCGCGAGCAGCATATCCGCCGCGAAAAGGCTACTTCCAACATCTGCACCAACCAGGCTTTGGTGGCGCTCATGGCGACCATCTTCCTCACCGTCTACGGCAAGGAAGGCATTCGCGAGCTGGCGGAGCACAACCTGGCCAAGGCCGCGTACGCCGCCGAAGCATTGAGCAGCCAGCCCGGAGCGAAGCTTCTGTTCAGCGGAGCCCCGCGGTTTCATGAATTCGTGCTCCAGACCGAAGAGTCGCCGGCTTTGTGGACCAGGCGCCTCTTCGACAACAAGATCGTCGGCGGCATCGAGCTGAGCCGCTGGTATCCCGAACTCAAGAACGCAACCCTCTGGTGCGCCACCGAAATGGTCACCCGCCAGAACATTGACACCGCGGCTCAAGTACTCGCGGCGGGCCTGGTGGAAGCGTAAACATCTCTTGCGGCACAGCGCGAATTTAAGGTCGCGCCCGTTACAAACGCCCGCATCACTATTGCAACAGAGAAGGATTGGAAGCACCCAGAGGCATAACGAATGGCAGAGAATCAAATGTCCGGCGCGCGCACGTTAGGTAAAGTTCGCCCCCACCAGACCCAGAACGAAGGCCTGGTCTTTGAGAAATCCGCGCCCGGCAAGCGCGCTTACAGGATGCCGCCGCTGGACGTCCCATCCGTGGATCCGAAAGCCCTGTTGCGCGAAACCCATCGCGACACCGCCCCCGAACTTCCCGAGCTGAGCGAGATCGAGATCATCCGCCACTTCACGCGCCTCTCCACGTGGAACTACGCCATCGATCTCGGCATGTATCCGCTCGGCTCCTGCACCATGAAGTACAACCCGCGGGTCAATGAATTCGTGGCCCGCATCGAGGGCCTCGCCGAGGCGCATCCTTACCGCCCCGAAGCCATCTCCCAGGGCGTGCTCGAAATCGTCGATCTGCTGCAGCGCTGCCTGCTCGAAATCACCGGCATGGACGCCATCACCCTCCAGCCCTCCGCCGGCGCGCACGGCGAATTCACGGGAATTCTGCTGGTGCGGGCATGGCATCAATCCCGGGGAAATCCCCGCCGCAAAATCCTGATTCCCGACTCCGCGCACGGCACCAACCCCGCCACCGCCGCCATCTGCGGATACCAGGTGGAGAACCTCAGGTCCAACCCGCTGGGCGGCATCGATCTCGAAGCCCTCGCCCGCCAGGTGGATGAAGATACCGCCGCGCTGATGCTCACCAACCCGTCCACCCTGGGCGTCTTCGAAAACGAGATTCACAAGATCGCCGACATCCTCCACGCCAAGGGAGCCCTGCTCTACATGGACGGCGCCAACATGAACGCCCTCGTAGGCAAGGCGCGGCCCGGCGATTTCGGGGTGGACGTCATGCACCTGAACCTCCACAAGACCTTCTCCACGCCCCACGGCGGCGGGGGTCCCGGTTCCGGCCCGGTGGCCTGCAAGCAGTTTCTGGAACCGTTTCTGCCCACCCCGGTCCTGGTACGAAGAGCAGGGAACAGGGAACAGGGAACCGGGTCGAAGGGACTCGCGACGCAACAACAAACCGCGGGTACCCCGGAGCCTGGCCTGAGCCTGTCGAAGGGTCTCGATTCTGAGACCTGGGAAGGAAACACCCGGGGCGAGCTCCACTGGGAATACGACCGGCCTCAGTCAGTGGGCCGAGTGCGCGCGTTCTACGGCAACACCGGCATGTTCATTCGCGCCCTGGCCTACATTCTCGCCAACGGGCCCGACGGCCTCCGCCAGACCACCGAGGACGCCGTGCTGAACGCCAATTACATCCGCAAAAAGCTCGAAGACCTCTACGAGCTGCCCTACAAAACCCCGTCCATGCACGAGGTGGTCTTCAGCGACAAGCGCCAGGCGGCCAAAGGCGTAAAGACCGGCGACATCGCCAAGCGCCTCATCGACTACGGCTTCCACCCCTACACCGTGAGCTTCCCTCTCATCGTGCCCGGCGCGCTCATGATCGAGCCCACTGAGAGCGAGTCGCTGGAGGAACTCGACCTGTTCATTGAGGCCATGCGCTCCATCGCAAAGGAAGTGGAGGAAACGCCGGACCTGGTCAAATCTGCGCCGCACTCCACCCGGGTCTCGCGGCTCGATGAGGTCGCCGCCGCCCGCAAGCCCGTCCTGCGCTGGAAGCGCTAACCCCATCACGCCGCGGTTCGCATCCAGCCGCGCGCCTGCTTGATTGGGTATCGCTGTAACCGGAGGAATGGCACTTGGGACCGTTACTGTAAACATGCGTTAACACCCCCGCGACGAGCGTTCCGCAAGCCCCTCAATTAAAACCACTTCCCTGGGGCGGTTTTGGCAACCCTGCTGCAATCCTTCCTGCGGGGCTGCCCATGAAAACCATGTTCCGGTGGAAAAGAACGCTGCGCAACGAGAACGGCCAGGTGCTGGTGATCGCCGCTCTCGCCATGAGTTCCCTGCTGGGATTCGTCGGCCTCGCCACCGATGTGGGCATGCTCTTCCGCACCCGCCGCAATATCCAGATTGCCGCCGATGCCGCCGCTGTCGCTGGTGCGGTGGACTATCTCTACAATGGCACGGTCACCAGCGCCAAGTCGGCCGCCAAGGCAGCCTCCTCGTCCAACGGCTTCACGGATGGAACCAGCGGAGCGACGGTCACTGTAAACATTCCTCCCGCCAGCGGTCCCAACGCCGGAAACGCCGCGTTTGTGGAGGCCATTGTCTCCTACCCCCGGAAGACCATGTTCATGAGCATGTTCGGATTCAGGAAGATGACCATAAAAACCCGTGCCGTGGCCGGAACCCCAACATACGGACAGGCCTGCATCTGGCTCATGGCTACCTCCGGGACGGCGCTCAAGCTTCAGGGCTCGTACGACATTGAAGCGCCCAGCTGCGGCATCTACGTGAATTCGCCCTCCAGCAGCGCTCTCAGCATCACCGGGAGTGGCGGCACGGTGAACGCTCTGTTTCTCGACGTAGTCGGCAATTCCACGTCCAACCATGCCACAACCCCGACCGCGCCCACCCTCAATGCCGCGCCCCGCAAGAGCCCATGGGGCAATCTCGCCGGCCCCACCGAAGCGAACGGCGCCTGCTCCACCATTGACAAGACGACCACCACCATCACCGGAGACGTCTCCGGGACGGCGCCCGGCTTGAACGGCGCGATCTGCTATCAGAAGGCAGTCACCCTCAACGGCACAACCTTCGGCCCCGGAACCTACATGTTCGAGAACGGCGTCACCATCAGCGGCACTGTCACCGTGAACGGGGGAACGATCGATGTCTACGGGGGGACGTTCAACCAGCCCAGCAATACGCTGGTAAACATCTCCGCCCCCACCTCGGGTACCTACAACGGCATCGCCATCATGCAGCCCTCCAACAACACCAACCAGTTGCAGGTGCAGTTCGGGAGCAACAACCAGACCCTGGACGGATACATTTATGCGCCCGGCGCTGAGGTCTATCTGCAGGACCAAGGAGGCGGCATCACGGCCACCGGGATCGTGGCCAACGATATGTTCGACAAGTCCTCCACCATCAGAATTCCCAGTTACGACAAGGCCCATCCCACCACCACCATCAACCGGGTTGTGACCCTGGTGGAGTAGAACACCAATGAAAATGCGATTCGGCAATCCTCAATGCAGCCCGGCTCCCGCTCTCTTCGTGCGCGGCCAGGCCGGACAGTCGCTGGTGGAGACCGCTCTCGTGTTTCCGATGATGATTGCCATCCTGGTGGGAGCCGCGGAACTGGCCCGGGTGGCCTACGCCGCTATCGAAGTGGCCAATGCCGCCCGCGCCGGCGCCCAGTACGGAACCCAGAACGGCGCCGCCGCCTCGGATACCACCGGGATCGCCACCGCCGCCTCCAGCGACGCCGCCAACCTGACCACCCTCACCACTACTTCTTCCTTCACCTGTGTCTGTTCCGACGGCTCCGCCTCCACCTGCGCCAACACCGACTGTGCCAACTCCCACATCGAGCAGACCCTGACCGTAAACACCCAGGCCACAATCGATCCCGTCTTCCATATTCCCGGGCTGCCCAAGAAATACACCCTCAAAGGCCAGGCCATTCAGAAATGCGTGCAATGATCCCATCCCTTCGCTCTCTCGGCGGGGAAGACGGCTCCAGCACCGTGGAGACCGCGCTGGCGTCGCTCATCTTCCTGGCCATCCTCATCGGCACTTACCAGGCAATGCTCGGCCTCTATACCTTCCATTTCCTATCCGACGTCGCGCGGGAAGCCAGCCGCTACGCCATGGTCCGCGGATCGACCTCTTGCACCAATACCCCAAATCTTTCCAACTGTAATGCCACCTCCGGCCAGATCCAGACGTTCGTGCGAGGCCTCGGCTACCCCGGCATCAAGAAAGGCAATCTCACCGTTACGACTACATGGTTGGCCAGCAGCGGCAGCGTTCCGGCCACCTGGTCCGCCTGCACTACCGGCGCCTGCAATGCCCCGGGCAACATGGTGAACATTGTGGCCACCTACGCCTTTCCTCTCTCCGTCCCCTTCGCCCCCAGGTTGACCATCAACCTTTCCAGCACCTCGAAAATGGTGATCTCGCAATAAGGCCGGGGAATCTTCCCCGTTACTCCCGGGTGTTTCCGGTTACCGGATTCCTGATCTTGGACTTGGCCCGGATGCCAGCCGATTTTCCACTTTCATCCGAGTTTTCCTGCGGGGGATGGCGGCTCCTTTCCGCCTAGACTCTCCCTATGGCCACCATCTCCAACCTGACGGGATTCGACGCCGGACTGCCCGCCAATATCGACGCCGAAAAAACCATCCTCGGCGCCATCCTGCTGGACAACGCCTCCCACTCCGAAGCCTCGGAAAAAATCGATGCCGACGATTTCTCCCTCGACTCGCACCGGCGCATCTTCCTGCGCATGACGGACCTGATGAACTCCCAGCGGCCCGTCGATATCGTCACCCTCGCAGAAGAGCTGGCCCGGAACAAGGAAGTGGAGTCGGTGGGCGGAGTGGCCTACCTCGCGTCCCTCACGGAAGGCCTGCCCCGCCGCCCGGTGATCGAAGAGTACATCCGGATCGTCAAGGA
>DASXXV010000157.1:0-2605 GCA_036502905.1 Occallatibacter sp.
TCGATAGCGCGGGCCAGGTTGTCGAGGCATTCCTGGGGATGGCCGGTGATGCTGTCGAGCACCGCCAGGCCGTAATAGGCGTAGTCGGCCCGCGATGCGTCGGAGATGACCCCATTGAACTGCTCGCGCGCTTCTTCGTAGTAGCCCTGGTTCAATTGCGAAATGGCGTAATCGTAGCGTTCTTCCGGGGTCTGGAAGGCGAGGCGGGATTGCTCCATCTGGCGCTTGCAGGTCGCGATGTACATCCGGGTGCGTTCCAGGATTTCAGGGGGCGCAGAAGCCGGCAGTTTCTCGAAGCCGGCCAGCGCCTTGTCGTACTTGCCCTGCTGCAGCAATTGCACGGCAGACTGGTATTGCTGAAATCCGGGGTTCGAACTCAGAGTGTGGGCTGACTTTCCCGTTATAGCGGTAGTCTTTTTGCGGCCGGTCGCCGCGGATCTCGCTTCTTCCATCATGGATCTACCAGGAACGGTCACCTTAGCCTCAATCCAATAGTTTACCTGCGGCGGGCTTGCGTTCGAGATTCCGTTCGCATGAGCCCTACTTATACTGATAACCCCTCGGTTCGTCAATGGCTGCAGCCGGCGGACAGGGAAGAGTGGACAGAGAACAGTCGCCGGTGAACAGCGCGGTTACAGCCCTGTGTCGTTGGTTGATTTGCGATAAATGGCGGGGTTGAGGGTGGGATCGTTGTACATCTTGAGTTGGCGATAGAGTTTGAAGCGGCGAGTTCCGGCGAGCGTGTCGCGCCATAAAGAGTCGAGGCAGCGGGCGAGATCAGTGCGCTGCTCTTCCAGTATGGCGAGGCGGTCGCGGTTGCGCAGGGAGTGTCCCGCCGGTGCGATGCGGCGTTCGGCCTCCTCGCGCGTGTGGTAAATCTTGAGCGCCAGGATCGATAGCCTGTCGATCATCAGGCCCGGCGACTCGGAATGCAGCGGTGCGGCGGGACTGGGAAGCTGCCGGGAGGACAGCCAATCGAGCAGCGCGCCATCCAGTTGCTCGGCCAGGTCGTTGCGCAGCTGGTTGGTGGTATCGATGCGGCGTTTCACGCCGGCCAGGTCGGCGTCGGTCGCGCCAGGGGTGCGGGCTTCGTCCTCGATGTGCCAAAGGTCGTAATTGGCGCGATGCTGGCGAGCCACGCCCAGGAGCCAGTCATCGGACACAGCCTGTTCGTCCCTGCCGGCATCTGTATGCCAGCGAAGCGTGAGCTGGTCGTGAAGCTGAATGATCTGGTCGGCTGCAAGCATGCGACGTTAGCGGGATCCATGGTAAGGATAATCCGCCCGCGGCACGTGTCCACAACTTGTCTTTTTTATCCTTCTTCGGCTGGGCTCCGGGCGCGGTTTCGTCGCAGCCACGATGTGGTAGAACTATCCTCACTTGTGGTCGGCAAACGCGAGTGACGAGGTCTCATGGAGCGCATGCTTTGTATCTCCACGTACGAGAAGGGTCAGGATTTCCTGCGCGCCTGCGCGGAGGCGGGCGTCCGGACCACGCTGTTGACGGTGGATAAGCTGGCCGATGCGAACTGGCCCCGCGAAGCTCTCGAAGATGTGGTCACCATGCCAGAGAATCTGAGTTCCGAGCAGATTCTAAACACGGTCTCATGGATAGCGAGGGGAAGGCGGTTCGACCGGGTGGTGGCGCTGGACGAGTTCGATCTGGAGATCGCGGCCGAAATCCGCGAGCATTGGCGGCTGCGGGGTATGGGCGTCAGCACGACCGCTTTTTACCGCGACAAGCTGGCGATGCGCACCGGGGCGCGCGAACAGGGGTTCCACGTGCCCGAGTTCTCGCGAGTGGTGAACTATGACGAGCTGCGCGCCTTCATGGCCGAAGTGCCTGCGCCGTGGCTGCTGAAGCCGCGCACGTCGGCCTCCGCTTTGGGGATTCGCAAGATCCACGATTCGGAGCAGCTGTGGCGTACGCTCGATGAACTAGGCGACCGCCAGAGTCATTTCGTGCTGGAGCGCTTCGTACCCGGCGATATTTTCCACGTGGACTCGATCGTCGCCGACGGCAAGGTGGTTTTCTCCACTGCGCACCAGTACGGGCGCCCGCCCATGCAGGTGATGCATGAGGGGGGTGTGTTCACCACGCGCACGGTGGATCGCGCCGGCAGCGACTGGAAGCAACTCACCGTGCTCAATGCCGCGCTGGCCCCGGCGTTCGGGCTTGGTTACGGCGTCACCCACGCCGAGTACATCAAGGCGCATGCGGATGGGAAGTTCTACTTTCTGGAGATCGCGGCGCGGGTGGGCGGGGCGTTCATCTCGGACCTGGTAGAGGCGTCGACGGGCGTGAATCTCTGGCGGGAATGGGCGCGCCTGGAGGTGGCGCAACTGCGGGCAGAACCATACGTCCTGCCGGCGGTGAGGGAGAACTATGCCGGAAGCGTGTTGTGCCTGTCGCACACGGCGGAACCGGATACCAGCGCCTTCGATGCGCCGGAGATCGTGCACCGCATGAAGAAACATCATCACGCGGGACTGATCGTGCGTTCCGATGGCCCCCAACGAGTGGCGGAGCTGCTGGAGGATTACAGCGCGCGTTTCGCGCAGATGTTCCTCGCCACCATGCCGGCCCCGGAGAAGCCGACAGCGTA
>DASXXV010000158.1:0-7273 GCA_036502905.1 Occallatibacter sp.
GTTGATAAAAGGAGGAAGCGTCCAGTCAAAGCTGAACGGCTATTTTGATCCATCGTGCTTTGCGCCTCCCCAGATTATCGGCGCGGACAACAAAGGAACGGGATTCGGCAATAGCGGTACCGGAATCGTGAGCGGTCCCGGCCAGGCGAACCTCGATTTGGCCGCATCCAAGTCGATAGCCCTGGCTCGGCCTCAGGATGGCAGCTCGGTTGAGATTCGCGCCGAGGTCTTTAATTGCCTCAATCATCCGCAGTTTGCCAATCCCGATACAAATTTCACATCCCCCACGTTTGGGATTATCAGCAGCTCGTCTGTCAATCCCCGCGTGGTGCAGGTGGCGATTCGTTATAGCTTTTGAGTGGGACACGGGCCCGGAGGGGCATCGCGCGATTTATATTGTCTTTAGAGTAAGGACCCAAGATGGCCTCAGTAAGAACGCTGGTCGTCGAAGACCACCCGCTCTTCATCCAATTCCTGTGTTCGGAGTTGGAGAAGAATGGATGCCAGATCATTGCGCAAGCGGCAGACGGACTGGACGCGGTGAAGAAGGCCGAGGAACTCAAGCCCGATCTGATCTTGCTGGACTTGGGCTTGCCTAAGCTGAATGGGATCGAAGTTCTACGCCGAGTCCATAAGCTCTGCCCTGAGTCCAAAATCCTGGTGGTCAGCCAGGACTCCTCTTCCGAGATCGTGCAGGCAGCCCTCCGTCTGGGGGCGAACGGCTATCTGTTGAAGTCCGATGCGGCCGATCTCCAGCTTGCAGTGGATGCCGTCCTTCAAGGCAAGGAATTTATTAGCGGCCGGCGATGAGAATCCCGCGCAGACCGTGGGACGTCAGGATGACAGATCTGGAACCGCAGCTTTCGGGGTTGGCAGGATACTCTGGTACCCCGCATACACGCCCTCAAAAACGGAATCCCAGCTTGCGGTCAGGGCATAGGTCCGCGCCGCCTGCCGCATTTCCGCATGCTTCGCCGGGTCGCGCAGAATCGCGCTCACGGCCGCGGCAAACTCTTCGTCCGGAACCACGCGGCCGGTCTCGCCGTCGCGCACGACGGTCTTCGGACCGCCATCCGGTGTAACCACGGCCGGCACGCCGCTGGCCAGCGCCTCCAGCACCACGTTGCCAAACGTGTCGGTGTGCGAAGGAAACACGAACAGGTCCATGTTGGCGTAAGCCTCTGAGAGGGCTTCGCCGTGCAGTACCCCGGTGAATTCGGCCCGCGGAAGGCGCTCTCGAAGCCATGAGTCCTCCTTGCCGTGGCCCACGATCAGGAACCGGAAACTTCCATGGCCGAGCCGCTCCAGTTCCTCCTGCACGCGGGCCAGCAGGGAAACGTTTTTCTCGACCGAAAGGCGGCCCACGAACCCCAGCACCTGGTCGCGGTCTTCGGACCGGCGATTGCGCCTGGCGGGATGAAACAACTCCGCATCCACGCCCCGCGGCATCAGGAGGCAGGGACGACCGGTCAGACCCTGCAGTTGCAGACACAGGCCCGGGTTCGGCGCAAACAGAATTTTCGCTTGCTTATAGAATCCGGCGATGGCGTCCAGGAAAATATCTTCGATGGTGTGTTCGGCGGCTTCCGCCTGTTCCCGTGGAAGCAGGCGTAGAAACCACTCGGAGCGGCGGGCGGCATATTCATGCACATTGGTATGCCAGCTTGCGGCCAGAGGAAGATCAAACTTCCACGCCAGTCCGGCGCCCAGCAATCCCACCTCGCTGGGACCGGTAATGTGCACCAGGTCGGGCCGAAAGCGCTCCAGGGTATCTTCGATAAGCGGCATGTGGCGGGCGAACGCAGGGTCGAAGCGGAGATCCTTTTCGAGCGGAAACGAGAAGACCCCGCGCGGCAGTTCCAGAGTCCACTGGTTATCGTCTTCCAGCAGCGCCCGGGAACGATCGCCGGCGCGCACGCAGAGGAACGGCAGGTCATGGCGGCGAGCGAACGCTTCAAAGTGCCGGCTGGTATGGGCCACGCCGTTCACTTCGTGGAATGAGTCGGGAAAGTAGGCGACGCGAGGCCGATCTTCAATCATGCAACACGGCGGAATTAGCAAGACTGGCAGAACTGGCGCTGCGCGCCAGGACAAGTGGGTTCGCCAAAAAAAGTACAGATCAGGGCACCACGAGTGCGCAAGAGGACGCGAGCGCGGGCTTTCCTGGCACCCCGCTGATTCCGCCAGCTCCGCTTCCTACTCCGTCTCTCCCAGCGCCAGGTTTAATTCATTCGACTCGCTCCAGGCCATGCGCAGCCCACTCGAAACCGGCCGCCGGCCCAGCACGCGCACCATCGCCAGCGCCCATTCCATCTGCCACGGAGCCGTACCGCTGGGCCACAACTCCGACAGCGGCGTATCCACACCTTTTCCATTGGGATGATAGACCCGCTCATCCCACCGGCGAGATCCCTGGGGAAACTCGGGATAGTCGCGGATGGCATCTATGGTGGACTGCAGGATCCGATGCTTCCAGGGCTCCGCATACTGCGGCATGAACAGGATCTTGCTGAGCTTCTCGCGGCGAATCTGGTGAACGAATTCGGTGAAACTGGTGGCGTTGGTGAGATTGATATTCGCGTTGGGCTCCACGCCATGGCGGTCGCCGCCGGAGATAAGCAGGATGTTCCACTGCGCGGCCAGTTGCCGGACACTGCGGTTCTCATCCCAGTTGCGCAATCCGTTCAGTTCCAGCGCATGCAGAAATTGCCCGTTCCTTTGCAGGAATCGATCGACCAGAGACCGGTGCTTCTCCTCGCCGATCATGAACAGGTCCCAAATCGGATGATTGAAGACCACCATCACGTTGGGCTCGTCGTTCAGCGCCGCCAGGATTTCCGTGATCCGCTCGTCATCGGGATGGGCCGTGAATTCCTCCAGGATGGTCATCCACTCCTGGGCTTTGCCGCTGGGCAGGTTGTGAATACCCAGATGAAAGTCCTGCGCGCCGCCATAGGGGGCGCTCCACTCCACCGACACGGGAATCTGCCGGGCGCTGGGAACGGTCCGCAGCAGCATGGGCGCCTTGATATTGTCGTGGTCGGTGATGGAAACCATCGGCGCCAGGCCGAGCTTTTCGATCTGCCGGCTTTCGAGATCGAAGGCCAGCTTCGGGGTCAACGGCGGCGTCCAATACGCGGCCGCATAGTTGACGCGGAACCTATGGTTGAGCTCTGCGCGGCGCTCCATCCGCGCCAGAAGCGGACGGAAAACGGGATGCTTGCTGCCGATACTGGCCAGGAAGCTTAAGGTTTCCTTGGACTGGTTGGTATGACTGTGCAGCGAGACACCGGTGCGGAAGCCTTCCGGCGCGCGCTGGTCACACCACAGGTATGAGATGGTCGAATTGGCCATTCTTCCCCCCTCGGAGTCCTGGTTGCTGTTGATTCTTCGCCTTCAGTGTCGTTTGGAAGCGATAAATATCGGGTGAAAACAAGACGAATGCACCTTCAATTTCCACAGGGAATCAAGTCAGTCAACCAATGACCCCGGATAGTCGGAAGAAAGCCAAAAGCAAGGGGAACTCATTTCAGCCCGGAGACGTAAAGTTTGAAAACCCGCGCCGCTCGACGTCCAGACTAACATCCGGCCCGTGAATTTTCTGCACAACTTTCTGAGGAAGCATTAAGTTATGTTCATTTAAGGCTGCTGAAAAAGTCACTGTTTTGATAGGGCACGATTTTACTTCGTGCCACAAACGGCCAGAAGTGCTTAGCCGCTGCGGGATGGTTTGTGGCTTTGTCATCAATCTGGGATGAACTTACGTTCATTTATTTCCTTGTTTTCGCCAACTCCGGTCCCAGGAAATCGTCCATCGAAACTCCCGTCATCAGGTCGGGTTCAGCCGCCGATGGCGCCGATTCGCGCAGCTTCGCGGCAGCTTCCGTGGCCAGGTAATTCTCCGTCAGTCCCTGGCGAAGGATCTCAAACGCCTCCTCGGGGGTGTCGGCGTATTGGAATAGATCCAGGTCCTTGGGAGAAATTGCACCCGTGTCAACCAGCGCCCCGATGTTGAACACCTTCTTCCAGTATTCGGAGCCGTAAACCACCACCGTAATCTTCTTGGCCAGCTTCTGGGTCTGGGTGAGGGTGAGAATCTCGAACATCTCATCCAGTGTGCCGAACCCGCCGGGAAACACCACCAGCGCCTTGGAGAGGTACGCGAACCACAGCTTGCGCATGAAGAAGTAGTGGAATTCGAAATTGAGCGAGGGAGTGATGTAGGGGTTGGGAGACTGTTCGAACGGAAGGCGGATGTTGAGACCGATTGTCTTCCCTCCGGCCTCGTGAGCGCCGCGATTGGCTGCTTCCATAATGCCCGGTCCGCCCCCCGACGTGACCACAAACCGATGGCGCCGGGAAGGGATGCTCTTGGCCCAGTGCGTGAGCAGTTGTGCCAGGCGGCGGGCATCCTCGTAATAGCGAGCCATCTCCACGGCCGCCACCGCACGCTTGCGCTGAAGATCCGTTGCCTTGCCCTCTACGATCTGGGGAATGCTGGCCGGCTGTTCGGAACTGGGTGCGAGGCGGCTGGAACCCGTGTTGTCCAGCAACTCCAGGGCGTGGTCGGCTTCTTCCCGGCCCCGAAAGCGCGCCGACCCGAAAAACACCACCGTGTCCTGGATCTGCTCCTTACGAAAGCGCGCCAGGGGTTCCACGTACTCGGCCACAAGGCGGATCAGGCGCCCGTCGGCGCTGTTCAGAAATGCGGTGTTTTCGTAAGCAAGGGGAGCACGCTCGAGGGGTGGCGGAGTGCCGTTCGCAGCCAGATCAGGAACATCCCGGCCAGCTTCTCCCCGGCCAGGTTCGCCGGGAGACCGCTCGCGGCCCGGTCCCTGAGTCCCTCGTCCCTCTTCTTTCATGCTTACCCGTCCCGGTGGCGAACCGCATCGCGGAACGCGATCCAAAGATTCAACAGTCCCAGGCCCGATATGATGCCCCGCACCGCGCCATGAGCTGCGTAGACGCCCAGGTTGGGGAAGTGCATGAACAACGGGTTCTGGTCCCAGAACACGTGGGACCACGGAGCATAGCACACCGCCAGGCCGATATACATGCGCAGCAGCACCCGAAGGAACAGCTCGCCGCGCTCCAGCCAGCGGGGAATTCGCTGCGGGACGGGGTGGGCGGGGGGAAGTGGGGTGGGCGGATCGGGCACAGGGTCAATAACAGCCGCGGACGCAGGGGCCGGGCTCGCAGTCAGGTGAGGCGATGTCATTTCCGGCTGCTGAGGCATTCCTTCTATGCTGATTCCTCCCCTTTCGCCCATCCGCACAATATTCCTTGGATGCAGGACCGGGCTCGGGCTGGAGGACGGCTATTCAAACGGTAACACAGGGCGGTCGCGAGCGCCCGCCCCACCGTTTTCCCAACCATTGAAGAACTGGTAAGCCGCCTAATTTGACGAGTCTACCGGCATATAGAGATCGGGAGCCACCCGGCACGATGCCCCGCCGGAAAACGTCCAGACCTGCCCGTCCTCGTAGGTGATGGATTCAAGCTCGACCATACGCGCCGCGGTGAACCCGGGCAGCTTCAGTTCGGCGGACGCGTCGGGCAGGCCGCCTCCCGTCAACGACACCGTCATGGTTCTCACCAGGTTGCGGGAATGGCCATTGCCCGAGCTGACCGGCAGGGCCCCTGCCTTGGGGTTCCAGCCCCGGACAGTCACCGTCGCTGAGACCATGCGCTGGCCGGATTTATCGCTTCGCTGGTCCTTGAGTTCAAGCTTCAGGCGGGCTACGAACGTCTCCACCCGCCGGCCCTCGGCGTCTGTCGACATCAGGGTGCCACCCGCTCGCTGCCCGACATGCATATATAGCGGGCAGGTAGAAACCGTTTCCGTCTTGCACACAGTAGTGGTCGCGCCCTTGCCGTCCTTGGCGTCTACGCCGGGAAGCAGCTCCGTAAGGCAGGTCGTGTTCGCCGCGCTGTTCGGATCAACAGCAGGCGAACCGGACGAAACCAGGGCCGACTGCGCCGGGCACCAAAGCCCGGCAGCGACAAAGAAGACAGCACATCCTGCAACGACTCGCATACACACCTCCCTGCAAATCGGGCACGGTCAAACGATACGCCCGTCCCACGTGCCCGGCAACATTCACGGCGCCGCTCCAAGGAGCCACCGTTGCCGCGGTGTTCACCCCAGGAACGCGCGACTGAACCCGACTTGCAGCCGATTTTTGGGGTCATCGACATCCCCTCCGGCGTGATAGCTTGGTGAAAACTTCGTAGACTCAACCACTGGCCCCACCACGATGCGCATTGCCCTTTTTACCGAAACGTTCATTCCCAAAATCGATGGCATCGTGACCACGCTATGTGAAACGGTCCGCCAGTTGCGGATCCTGGGGCACGAGGTGTTGGTGTTCGCGCCCGACGGCGGAATTCCTGAGTTTGAAGGAGCCCGCATCGTCGGCATGGAGAGCCACGCATTCGCCCTGTATCCCGAGTTGCGGCTTTCCCTGCCCCGCGCCCGGATGCGGCGCCAGATCCAGGAATTCCAACCCGACCTCCTGCACGTTGCAGACCCGGCCCTGCTGGGGATCGCTGCCCTCTACTACAGCGGCGGAAAGAACGGAGGCACCCTGCGCCTCCCGCTGGTGATTTCCTACCACACCGATCTGCCGGCCTATCTGCACTACTACAAGCTGGGGTTTCTGGAGCCTTATATCTGGCGCATCATGCGCGTCCGGCACAATCGCGCCACCCTCAACCTGTGCACTTCGGCGGCCATGAAGGAGCAACTCATTCAGCACGGAATCGAGCGGGTCGGCCTGTGGCCCGGCGGGGTCGATACGGCGCGCTTTCAGCCCGATCGCCGCTCGCCATCCATGCGCGCACGGCTTACTGGAGGGCATCCCGAGAGCCCGCTGCTGCTGTACGTGGGTCGCCTGTCCCCGGAAAAGGACCTGGAACGCCTCAAGCCGATTCTCAAAGCGCTGCCCGGCACGCGGCTTGCCCTGGTGGGCGACGGCCCCCATCGCAAAGCTCTCGAGGAGTGCTTCGCCGGGCTGCCCGTCCACATGGCGGGATTTCTGCGCGGCGAGGAACTCGCGGCAGCGTATGCGTCGGCGGATGTTTTTGTGATGCCTTCCCGAACCGAGACGCTCGGCCTGGTGGTGCTGGAGGCCATGTCGTCAGCGCTGCCCGTGGTGGGAGCGCGGGCCGGGGGCATTCCGGAAATGATGGAAGCCGGCGTGACCGGCCATCTATTCGATACCGAGTCCCAGGCGATCGAAGCGATCCGCACGCTGCTCGAATGTCCCGACAA
>DASXXV010000159.1:0-50025 GCA_036502905.1 Occallatibacter sp.
ATACCGCCCGCCGCGAAAATCATGCCCAATATCCAATAAATGCGGCTGTGGGTGAGAAGGGTAACGGAAGTGATCACGAGCCCGATTTCGAGGAGGGTCTCGGCAAGATCGAAACGGTTGCCGCGCGCCTCAGCTTCCTCCACCTTCTTTTCAAATTCCTTAGCCTTTTCCTGATCCTTTTCAAAGTCGCTGTTCCACTTGGCCTGGTGGTCCGCATATGCCTTTAACTTGGTTGCGGCCCTGTCCTTGTCGGCGACCGTCAGCACGCTCATCAGATCCGCGGCGTTGCCGGTGTCTGTGGAGCGGATCTTTTGGGCCTGGTACTCGTTCCACATGTCGGTGGCCTTGTTCTGGAAAAGTAGCGCTTCGGTGTGGGTGCGGTGCCCCATGACCGTGGTAATGGCAACAAGAACTGCCAGAACGGCCATGGTGAAGGCGACGGGGCGCATGCTGGGGTCGTGTGCTCCATGCTCGGCATGCTCATGCAACTCGTGGGTTTCGTTGGCTTCCATGGGGAAACTTTCTCCTGGACGGCGGTGAGGTCTCGAACAGATTAATCGGTCAGGCTGAAACCTGCATAAAATGTGCTTGCGGGAGCTGGTATTGCGCTTGGTTCGGGAATTTCAAGCCGTCGTGGGCAGCTCGGCCGAGAGGATGTTCATCGGCGTCACGCCGCGCTGGCGCAGGGCGCGGAGGCTGAGTGCATCGTGCCGCTTGGCCAGGCGGCGTCCGTTATGGTCCAGCACCAGGTGGCAATGAAACCACTTCGGGATCGTAACTCCCAGCGCGCGATAGAGCAGGATCTGGCGCGCCGTGGATTTCAGCAGGTCGGCGCCGCGCACCACTTCTGTTATGCCCATGGCCACGTCGTCGGCTACGCACGCAAATTGGTAGCTGGGCACCCCATCCCGGCGCCACACCACAAAATCGCCGAAGTCCACGCCCGCCACAAAGCGCTGCACACCGAGGTTCTGGTCCTCGAACTCGATGACTTCTCCATCGGGTACGCGGAAGCGCCAGTTGGTACCGTCAGGGTCTTCGGAAGTCACGAGAGTCGGGCCCGGCAATTGCGGCGCCTGCCACGATTCATGGCGGCAAGTGCCGGGATAAAGAGGCTCATCATCCACCACCTCCAGTTTAAAAGCCCGCATCGCGGCGGCGCTGCGCGATGCCGTCTCGTGGGGCGCCCCCGCCGCCTGCAGATCCTTCCGCGAACACTTGCAGGGAAAGAGAAATCCCCCTGTCACCAGCTTGCGCCAGGCCTCCACATAAACGTGGCGACGTTTGCTTTGCACATAGGGTCCGTAGGGGCCTCCGCGATCCGGGCCCTCATGCCAGCGGATCCCCAGCCAGCGCAAATCTTCCAGTGCCGCATCCGCATACACCGGCCGGCTGCGATCGGGATCGAGATCCTCCATCCGCATCACCAGCGCACCACCGGCGTCGCGTGCCCGCTGCCATGCCGTCCAGAAGGTGCGCGCGTGACCCACATGCAGATATCCCGTGGGTGACGGAGCAACCCTGCCGCGATAATCGGAGATCGGCATGGAAACGATGGTAGCCATCTTCGCTCTTTAAATCTAGTTACGGGCGGTAGCGCGGCAAATAGAGGGTTAGATACCTGTAAGTGGCTACTAAGGAAGCCGTTTAGCCGTACATCTGGTACTTGGCCGACGAATAACTTGATTTAGTCGGGGACGTTACCATCGGCATCCATGCGCTCACGGTCGACCGCTTTGCGATGATGGTGTTGATACCCATTGATGCTGTCGGAAAGATGGTCTGCATCGACCGACACCTGCACTACGTTCAGATCGTGTCCGTCGGCATCAAGCACGAATAAGCCCATGTGCGAGCCCTCGGGACGCATGAAGATGAGCGTTTGCGAGTCGCCGCCCCGGCTAGTCTCGCGGATCACTCGGTCCCACCCGGGCCCGAGCTTGCTTTCTACCAGCTCATTCAGTTCCTCGCCGTCAAGGGGACCGGAGAATCGCTCGAACTCCGCTACATGAATGTTGCTCACGCCGTCGTTCGTAGCCCTTCGCGAGACAAAGCTGATAAGGCCCAGAAAAGGAATCCGCGTAGCGTGCACGTGGTAGCGGGTCTCAATGGTGCGCACCACGCCATTAAAGCCTTCGCCGCCGCCGGCCAGCACCGCCACCGGGACCAGCAATGCTATGAAGCATACGGGAATCAGCAGGAGCCGTTTCATTCCGTGTCTCCCTTCGTCTTGTCCTTTCCTTTGTCCTTATCTTTCTCCTTGTCTTTGTCCTTCACTTTGGAATTCGTCTCGATATCGCCCAGCGCGCTCAGCCCGCCCAGGCCCTTCAGGTGTCCAAGATCCTCCATGCGCACCGGGCCAAGGATAAGCACGATCGACAATTCCTTTGGCTCGGCCGAAAGCACGAACATGCCGCGTGTTTCGCCGTTGACCATCTTTACCAGGACGTCGGTCGTCTCCCCGGAATTCCGCTCCCGTGAGTGCACAATCGGGGTCCATTCGGTGGTGGCAAAGTATGCGCGGAGTTTCTCAACCTCTTCGATCGAGTACTGCCCTTCCTTGTCGAACTCGTACTCGCGGACATAGATTCCGTCCAGGTTTTGGATCAGTTTTCGAGTAGCCACTTCGTCCTGGTCCTTGCCATTCATGAATTTCGCGGCGAAGTCGAGCATGTTCTTTCCCAGCGTCACCTCAGTCACATTGGAGGCCCTTGCGGCAAGCTCCTTTTCCAATGCCGGTGGCAGCGGCAACGGAGAGTTCTGTTGCGCGCGCGCAGTCAATCCCAGCGCTGCCGCTCCCATCAAGGCCGCTACCAATGCCAGCCCCATCGTTCGGTTCTTCATCGTTCCCCCTTGCCGGATCGGCGGCTTACTCATCCCCGCTGTGAGTGCGATTTAATTGTGCGTTCACTTCGTTGAGTGCGTGGCCGGTGATGCGCAATGCGATCATCACCTGGCGGCGAGCCTCTTCACCCTGGCGCCGCTCTTCATCCCGGTGCAGTTTCCATTGCATCGCGCCGCCCAGCACCGCAACGATAAGCAGTCCCGCGGCCACACGCTGCCAGAGCAGCCAGTGACTGTGGCGCCGCTCGATTGAGAGCAGCCCGCGGCGTTCCATGATTTTGCGCTTCAGGCTCGGCGGCGCCGGCCGCCGCTGTAGTGCCTGCTTCAATTCCTGTTCGAAGTCGTCCATCGGTTCAAAGTCCACGGATATACTCCCGCAAATGACTTGTGGCTTTGGCTCGCAACAGCTTGAGCCCGCGCTGCAGATTACTTTTCACTGTGGCCAGTGGGGCATCCATGGTGGCCGCGATCTCTTCCGGTAACATATCCTCCTGGTAGCGGAGTACCAGTGCGGCGCGTTGCGCCTCGGGCAAAGTGGTCAGCAGGTGCTCGAGCCGGGCACCCAGTGGAGAGCTGTGCTTTTCCGTATCCCGGACTCCGTGCGCCTCGTCCATGTCCACCCACAGGTCCATGCCTCGTACCCTCCGCCGCCTCAGTGCATCTGCCGAGCGACTCATGGTCACCCGGCGCAGCCAGTAGCACGCGTGCTCCGGACCTTCGATCTTTCCCAGATTGCGGTCTAGTTCCAGAAACACATCCTGCGCGATCTCTTCCGCCAGCCCGCGGTCTCCAGTCATTCGCAGGGCGAGCGAAAACACCATGGACTGATGCTGGTCCACGATCTGTTCGAAATCCAGCTGCCAATCGTGCGCCATGGTATCGCTTCTACTCTCTTATCCGCAGGGAATGCGGCTGCAGGATGCAGAGATTTACGCGAACGGAGGGGAAAAGTTCACGGGGGATGACGCGAGCACCTGCGTCGGGAACTACCAAGACGGGGGGTACGTCAGCACGCTGATGCCGTTTTCAACGTGGTAAAGAGGGAAGTGCACGTGGGCTGGCATACTGCATGGTGAAACGCCGTACAACCAACTTCTTCAAAGGTACTTACAATTCAGGAAAATTTTGCCGGTTTTGGCCTCGATGGGTAGGCAGATTTTTCCCGATGCGCGTACTTATTGCCGGGCTGCCTGGTTTAGGAAAGATTTCCTAAATTTTGGTAGCTCAAGGGTTGTAGATGCCGCTAAAACGTGTAAGCATTGCCTTGGCTCATACAAAGGTTGCCTGACAGTCAAGCCTGTTAGTAGAAGCGCATTCGCGGGATAAGTTCGAGGTTCTAAACGCGAAGCTCTCGTTCGGCAGGTCAGGATTCAAATAGACAATGCGGTGAAGTAAAGCACGCTCTCTGCCCCCCGCCAAAACTGAATAAATGAGGTTGCCGGGTTTATCCATATACCCAAAGCAATCTCCATGCAGGCTCAGTAGGCTAGCGCGCCATTCAGCGCCAGGCCCCTCCGCAATCCGGAAAGTTAGAGCAAAGACACGAAACCAGCGGCGCATCCGCGCACTGCAATAAGCAGAGGCCGCACTTCAGCATCCACACACCGCTACGGCTGCGGATTAGATGCAAAAAAGACACCACGCTGTTGTCGAGGGCTTAGGTTCCATGCTCAACCGGGAGAGCTCGCGACGGTATCTCGAAAGTGCAACACGCGAAAGTGCAACACCCCAGGACAAAGGTTCGCTCAGAACCAGATATCATTTCGGTCACAAAAGGGTCTTTCATGGGAATTCTGAAGAATTTCTTCCTCTGTCTGCTGTTCGCCTCGTCCCTTCCCGCTTTTGCCGGCGTCATCGTATACAGTCCCGCGAATGGCGCCGACGTCTCCCCGGGTTTTTCGCTCACGGCTTTCGCCAATTGGTGCGGCGATCAAAGCGTGACCACGCTGGGTTATTCGCTCGACGGCAGCTCATACACGGCCACGGTGTCCAACCAGAATCTGCAGACCGCAATCTCGACCGGAAGCGGCTGGCATACGGTTCATGTGAAGGCATGGGGCCAGTACGGTAACGTCTGCGTCACCGATGTGTCCGTCAATGTAGCTGCTAACACGTCGCTCGTCCCTTACAACTCCACCAGCATCGGAGCTATCGAGAACCTGGGAAATTGGCAGGCTTATCACGATGGCGGAACCGGTGGGTGGTCCAGCGGCGCTATGAATACAGTGAGTTCGCCTTCCCTCAGCGGCAGTGCTCGCCAGTTTTATACCACCTATGGCAATTACGGGGGCGAGAGATACCACGTCGCCTTCGACGACGATGAGAACGCGCATAATTTCGTTTACGACGCGTGGGTCTATCTGGATGGTTCGGCGGCCAATATCGGGAACCTGGAAATGGACCTCAATCAGACCATGCCTAACGGCCAGACAGTGATCTTCGGGTTTCAGTGCGACGGCTACTCCGGCACGTGGGATTACAACGCCAACTGGACCGGCCCGGACCATGCGTCCAACACCTGGATGCACTCGTCGGCTCGGTGCAACGTTCGGAGCTGGGGAAGAAACCAGTGGCACCACATACAAATAAGTTACTCGCGCACTGACTACGGCGTCGTGACCTACCACGACGTATTTGTGGACGGCGCCGATCAGCCCATCAACGCGACCGCACCCTCTGCGTACGCGCTGGGCTGGGCTCCCGTGCTCCTTACTAACTTCCAGGTGGACGGTCTGGGCGGCGGAGGATCCATAAACCTGTACCTCGATAACCTGGCGATCTACCGCTGGTAACTACACGAAAAGAAAGAATGCGGGCCCCATCCTGCCGTGGCCGGGCTGAGGTCTCCTGGGAAATCGACGTCGATTCCCGCAAGCAGCAAGCAAGAACACCCCATGCTATAGGGCCGATGAAGGCTATAGAAAGACCTGCGAATCAATTCAAACGAAGGCATTACATGAAGTATCCGAACCTGATTCATCTCTTCTCCTTTCTGCTCCTGTTCTCCGCAATTCCGGCATTCGCAGGCGTTGTCGTCAACAGCCCTGCGAATAGAGCGGATGTTTCCACTCCTTTCACCCTTTCCGCCACAGCGGCCACCTGCTCGGCTCAGCCTGTTTCTGCGATGGGATACTCTCTCGACAACAGCACCGACACGAAAACCGTGAACAACCAATCGCTGGATGCTCAGATCTCCTCCGGGTCGGGATCCCATACGATTCACGTGAAGGCTTGGGGTGACAAGGGCTCCTCCTGTGTCACCGATGTCACCGTTACGGTTGCCGCGAATACATCGTTGATTCCGGCGTATTCTGGCAGCGTCAGTTCCATTGAGAACCTGGGTAACTGGCAGGCGATTCACGACGGCTCAACGGGCGGCTGGTCCAGGGGCGCCATGAAACTTGTCACCTCACCCGCCCGGTCGGGCAGCGCGCGCCAGTTCTACACGACCTACGGCAATCATGGCGGCGAGCGCTATCACGTCGCTTTCGCCGATGATGAAGCGGCAACGAACTTTGTATACGACACTTGGATCTATCTCGATGGCTCGGCCGGAAACATTGGCAACCTGGAGATGGATCTCAACCAGGTGATGCCCAACGGCCAGACCGTGATCTTTGGAATGCAGTGCGATGGTTATACGGGGACCTGGGATTACAACGCCAACTGGACCGGCCCCACCAAGCCTTCCAATGCCTGGATGCATTCCTCGGCTCCCTGTCATATCCGGAGCTGGGGACGCAATCAGTGGCATCACCTCCAGTTGAGTTATTCCCGCACGGATTACGGCGTGGTGACTTACAAGGCTGTGTATATAGATGGGAAGGAACAAGTCATCAACAAGACCGCGCCGTCTGCATATGCCCTGGGGTGGGCGCCCGTGCTGCTCACCAATTTCCAGGTGGATGGATTAGGGCCCAGTGGTTCCGTCACTCTGTACGTGGATAACCTCACCATTCACCGCTGGTAGTCGTGAGTTTGGTGGATCAGAAGTCGCTGCCTGCTTGAACTCGGCTTAAAACAGCTCCGGGATGCTGTGGAATGCGATGCGCGTGGGGGCAGCCCTGTACGCGCTCAGCATCGTGGCCGGGGCCAGTGTGGACAGGCCGTACTTCTGATTCAATCCGTCCATGGCCGCCAGCAGGCGCGCGCGGCTTCGCTCGGAATCGAGCGAGTCGAACAGGCTCAGCGTGTGCAAGCGGTTGGGTACCAGTCCGCCGAGTTGCACTCCCACGAAGAACGGATGCGCATACTCGGCGCCGTCCGGCTGCGATTGCCAGAGCTTGCGCAATGCCGCGATCAGCGTCTGGTTGTCCTGGCACTCGGAAAGCTTGATTTCCCCATGCCAGCCCCGGGAGGGAACTCCGAAGCGGCTGACCGGGGCGTTCTCGCTGCGGGGCACGGCGAAACCTACCGCCAGCCCGATGTTCCCCGCCCACAGGCCGCCGGAGCGCAGCCGCATGGCGGCCTTGTGCAGTAGCTTGTGCGCCACTGCCCACGCCCCTTCCTTTGTCCGCATATCGGGCGCCAGCACGTGCTGATGACTGAGCGACTTCAGATGGTCATGTTCCGACATCTCGAAGTCCTCGCCGCGAATCCAGTGGAAGAAGCGCTCCCCCCAGACTGATCCCCACAAGTGGCCGGCCCGGTCGCAATCCAGCGACAACAAATCGTCCATGCTGCGTATCCCGCGTTCGTTGAGCCGCTTTTCCGTTCGCGCCCCAATGCCGGGCAAGTCGCGCAGGCTGAGCCGCCGCAGCGCCTCGGGAAGAATATCGAGGGTCAGTGCGACCAGGCCGTCAGGTTTCTCCATGTCGCTCGCGACCTTGGCGAGGTACCGGTTCGTAGCCAGGCCGACGGAACTGCGCAGGCACTCCCCCACGCGCTCGCGGATCGTGGACTTCACCTTTCGCGCCAGTTCCATTGCGGCGAGTAGCGGCCGTTCCCTTCCCATCAGGCGGCACGCCATCTCGTCGATGGAGCAGACCGCTGTCACGGGCAGACAACTCTCCACGGCTTCCACCACGCGGTGGTGGTACTCCACGTAAAGCTCGTGGCGGCCCTCGACGAGAATAATGCCGGGGCAGAGGCGTTTGGCATCGGCCACGATGGTCCCGGTGCGTACCCCAAAGGCCTTGGCCTCATAACTGGCTGCAATGCAGCAGGTTGTGTCGGCGAGCATGGGGACAACGCCCACCGGCCTGCCGCGCAACTCGGGACGGTCCTGCTGTTCCACGGACGCAAAATAGGAGTTCAGGTCGACGAAAAGCCAGTTGAGCGTGGGGCTGTCCGCAGGCTCCTGGGGACATGATGCCGGGCTTCCGGCCGGATTCGATAGCCAACCGTCCAGGGATTCTTCCGGGGGCGGAATGGGTTCAGTTTCCATTCGGCTTGATTCGCCCTTTCTTCGCCTTACTCTAGCAGGTTTTCCAGTGGTCAGTCCAATTTGAACGGTGTTACACTAAGCCAACTTTAGATCCTTCGGGTGCAGATGGATGGAGACAGACCGCGCGGGGATCTGCATCTAAGCTTTTAAGGAACGTTCGGGTCTGGGTATTGTTATGCATAGTCTGTTGCATTGGCTTATGACGAGCGGAAGCCTGCTGGCTTTGATCGTGACCGTGGGTGTCGCGGTTTTGCTGGTCTGTTGCCTGGGATGTGCGAAGTGTCCGTGCCGCGAAAAGGACGACATCTTCAGCCGTCACGAAGTCTAGGCGCCGGTCAGCTCAGTGCGCGTGCCCTGATGGAAACGGCAACGCCACTTTCCGGATATTTTCATCCCAATTGAGCTTCGCAGAGTGGTCCCTCCGTCCCACCCGCGGGCTGAATAGCGCTTGTTCACGCGAACGGAGAGTGTCGGCTATTACTGGCATATCTATTGCACCGGCGCTTTGAGATAGCGCTCGAAATGCATCAGGATGCGATTAAAGAGCTCCACGCGCGCGGCGTTGCCGGAAATGGAATGCGTTTTGCGCGGAAAAACCTGAAAATCGTACGGAATCCCGGCGTCGATCAGCGACTGGATGAACTGGATGGAGTTCTCGATGTGCACGTTGTCGTCGCCTGTACCGTGCACCAGCAGCAGATTTCCATGCAGGTGGGCTGCGGAGTTGATTACCGAAAAATCGCGATAACTGGCCGCCTCGTTCGACGGATCGCCGAGATATCGCTCGGTGTAGATCGAATCGTAATTGTGCCAGTCGGTTACCGGCGCTACCGCTATCCCCGCGCAGAAGCGGTCGGAATGCGTCAACGCATAGAGCGTGAATGTGCCGCCCCAGCTCCAGCCCCACCAGCCGATCCGGTTTCTGTCCAGCTGAGAGTACTTCTCTAGAACCGCGTCCAGCACCGTTAACTGATCGCCGAGCTGAACGGGGCCGAAATCGTGATAGGCCGCCTGTGCGAACGCTCGCCCGCGCTTGCCCATGCCCCGATTGTCGGCGCGCAGCACGGCAAATCCATGCTGGGCGAGCAATTCGTCAAAGAGCAGGTTGTCCGCCCACACGTTGTCGCCCCAGCGGTCGACCACCGTTTGCGCGCCCGGTCCTCCGTAGGGGTTCACGATCAGCGGTACGGAGGCCGTGGCGACCGTGTTTTCCGGAAGCATGAGCGTGGCGTACAGCGTTGTCTCCTGGCTGGTCTTCACTTCAATCTGTTCCGGCGGCCGCAATTGAAGTGGTTCAAGCGCACGCGTCGACCAGAAGGTTTTGCACTCTGCTCCAGGTTCGCAGAGGCTGAGTTGAGGCGGAGTCATGCGGGTGGAGAAAGTGTCCACATAGGCGCCGCCCGAATCGGCAAAAATGCCGTCGTGATACCCGGCGCCGCTGGTCAGCGCTTTCGATTCGCCGTCGAAGCTCACCCGCCATAACTGCTGCGCCAGCACGTTTCCCTGGTTAGACGCGAAGTAAATCTGCTTCTTATCCCAGTCCACGGCCGAGATGCCGCTCACCTCGAATTCACCGTGTGTGAGTTGCTTTTCCACCTTGGCGGTGGCTGTGCCCGGACTGTGCACATCATATTGATAAAGGTAAATATGGTTGTGGCCGTCCGACCAGTTGGTCAGAAGGATGTGCCCGTCATTAACTTGCACGTCGTAGTTCTCGTCCAGGAATTTGTCGTCAATCAGTTCAAGAACCAGGTGGGCCTGGCCGTTAGAGGCATCGGCAAAGTAGAGGTTGCGGTGCTTGTGGTCGCGGGTGAGAGTCTCCACCCACAGGGTTTTGCGATCGGCCCAGCCGAAGCGTGGAATGTAGTCGTTGCCTTCGCGCAGCGGAATGCGCATCCAGGCGGTTCTTCCCCCCACTGCGCTCACCACGCCCACGCGCACTTCAGGGTTGAGATCGCCAGGCTGCGGATAGCGCTGCGGGGCTGTTTTTGCGTGCGTGGGAATCCAGTCGACCAGCGGGTATTCCGGCACGGATGATTCATTCATCTGCAAAAAGGCGATGTTCTTCGAGTCCGGTGACCAGAAATAGTTGCTGCGCACGTCCAGTTCTTCTTCGTATACCCAGTCCGCTTCGCCGTTACTGACCCCGTTGCCGGGATTGCCTCCCACCAGCGACATTGGGTTGCCCGGTTCGCGCAACCGCAACACCGCCAGGTTGTGATCCCGAACGAACGACAGCGTGTCTCCATTGGGAGAGAACTTGGGGTCGTCGCCTGAAGCCATGTCGGTGAAGGCCACCTGGATTCCGGTGCCGTTTTTCAGGTCATAGAGCCACAAGCGTCCGTTGGCGTCGAACAGCAGATGATTGCAGTCGGGCGACCACAGGTAGCTCGGCATGTGGTAACGCTCGCGATGATCGCGGTCCTGCTCACTGCCGCCCGATCCACCCAGGGCGTTCAGTTTGGCGCGGCTCACCAGGACGTGAGGCTTGCCGGATGCGGGATCGAGGTCGATGAGTTCGCCCCCGTCAAGATACGTAAGATGTTTTCCGTCCGGGGACCAGGTGATGCCTTCCGGAGGGTTACCGGTCATGGGTCCATGCGTGTAGATCTTTTCTACGGTAAGCGGAATTGCCGGCTTCTGCGCAAGCAGAGGACCGGTGGCCGCTGCGGCAGCCAAAATCATTCGAAGCACGGCAGCAGCGCGCGTCAAAATCAACTCCTCCGTACCTCCCCGCTCATCACGGGTGTCCAGCGGAAAGTCTAACGCACATGCCTGTTTCCGATACTGTGGTGGATCAGGAATGCCCGTAAAAACCCTATCCGTAATCCCTTTTGTTCCTGACCCTGTTCCCTGCCTCTTCAATGTCCCATCGGCGCGCCCTTGCCTTTGGGAGGCCGCTTCATAAGGAAGACAAACGGGATAAGAAGGAGCGCGGCGACAGCCAGGACTTTGATCACGTCGAGATACGCCAGCATGGTCACCTGGCGAAGGAACTGGTTGTAGATGCTCCCCTGCGCCATTGCCTTTCCCTGGGCGAGATTGACCGCGCGCCCGCCGTGTTCCACCAGGTAGTGGGCCATGGTGTCCACCTGGTTCTGCAGCACGGCGCTGCTCTGCGAGATCCACTGTCCCAGCCGGTCATGGTGAAACTGCTGGCGCCGGGCCAGCATCGTGACCAGGAACGCCGTACCCGTGCTGCCTCCGATGTTGCGCGCCAGGTTGGTCAGCCCGCTCACATCGTTGTTCTTGGTCATGGGAATGCCCTGGTAGGAGAGCGTATTGATGGGAATGAAAAGGAAGGCAATTCCTGCGGCCTGGTAGATACGCAGCATCGCTACGTATCCGTAGCTCACGCCCAGGTTAAGATTCAGCATCGTGAACATGGCGGTTGAGCACATCGCGAAGCCAAAGACGATCATCCACCGCGGGTCGATTCGCG
Organism: Occallatibacter sp.; assembly: GCA_036502905.1. Lineage (GTDB taxonomy): Bacteria > Acidobacteriota > Terriglobia > Terriglobales > Acidobacteriaceae > Telmatobacter. Next base: position 11,673 of record DASXXV010000159.1, read on the forward strand.
AGACCAGGAACCCTACGATCGGCATCAAAGCCATCACCATCAAGCCGCCCGGGGAAATCACCAGGCCCGCCTGTTCCGCCGTGTAGCCCAGCAGCGTCTGCACGAATTGCGGGATCATTACCGTGGTCGCGAAGAGTATGAAGCCCAACACGAACATCAGCAGGAATGACACCGCGAAATTACGATTGCGGAAAAGCGTCAGGTCCAGGATGGGCCGGTGTTTGCGCTTGATCTGTACCACCTCCCAGGCAATCAATGTGGCCAGCGAAACGACGCAGAGAATAAAGAACGTGGTAATGAGGCGGGACCCGAACCAGTCGTCCTCCTGCCCCTTGTCCATGATGAACTCAAGCGAACCAAAGCCCAGGGCCAGCAGGGCGAAACCGAAGTAGTCCAGGTTCAGGCCCTGTTTTTGTACCCGTTTCACTTCCTCAACTATGTGCGGTGGATCTTCGACGATGCGATTGGTGAGAAAGAGCGAAACGATGGCGACCGGGATATTGATGAAGAAACACCATCGCCAATTGAAGTTATCGGTGATCCAGCCGCCAAGGGTGGGCCCAATGGCCGGAGCGAATACCACGGCAAACCCATAGAGTGCGAAAGCCTGGCCTCGCTTTTCGGGCGGAAACGTGTCCGCCAGGATCGACTGCTCGCTGGGCGCAAGGCCGCCACCCCCGGCGCCCTGCAATACCCGGACGAAAATCAGCAGGCCCAGCGAGGGCGCCAGTCCGCATAGCGCGGAACTGATGCCGAACAGCACCACGCAAATCATGTAAAAGCGCTTGCGGCCCAAGAAGGTCGAGAGGTATGCCGATGCCGGGAGAATGACCGCGTTGGCCACCAGGTAGCTGGTAAGCACCCATGTGGCCTCATCTTCGCTGGCGCCCAGTCCGCCGGCCATGTGCGGCAAGGCCACGTTAGCAATGGAGGTGTCGAGCACCTCCATGAACGTGGCAAGAGTGACAGTGATGGCGATGACCCACGGATTCCGTCTCGGCTTCCAGGCGGCGATCGGAGCGGAATGGGGAATAGGCCGTGCGTCGGCCGCGGCAGCGCTCATACGCAAGCTCAGTCTAAAGGAGGCGCGAAGGTGCCCGCCGGATTCCGGAAGTGACGAATAGCAATTTGTTGACCTCGCAAAAGCGACCTTTGAAAGTTTGGCTCCCTGGAGTTTGGATTCCCGCGGCGCCCGTTATCGTCTTCTTTACCTCGAGAATGGGAGACTACAACCGCCGATGCCCCAGTTCCTTCGGTTTTGAAGGCCCTGGGATCGGAAAACCTCGGCTGCCTCAGGCCCGCGCTTTCCTCGCCTGGAGCCGCCGCAAAAAATTTGCGCATCACCGCCCGGAGTTGTATGTTGGCCCACATGCACTGGATCACTCCCGAAGAACGGCGCGCGCAGGGACAGGCGCGGCGCAAGCAGGTTGGCCGCCAGCAACACGATGAGCTTCAACCGAAGGCGCGCCCCGCCCCCGCGCTCACGCTGCTCGATCGCGCCGCGCGCGGCCGTGTACCCGCGCTCGTCAAGCTGAAATATCAACTTATGGCCCAGTCGCCTTTCGGGTATTTCCGGGGGGCTGTGCCTGTGATGGCGGCGGACCTTTCCGTACTGCCCAACACAGGCATCGTCACCCAGATCTGCGGCGACGCCCATGTGCGCAACCTGGGCGCCTTCGCGGCGCCCGACGGGCGGCTAGTCTTCGACATCAATGACTTCGATGAAACCATCCGCGGCCCCTTCGAGTGGGACCTGAAACGCATGGCGGCATCGCTGATGCTCGCCGGCCGGGAGTCCGGACATAAAGACACCGCGGCGAACGCCGCGGTGGAGAGATGCATCGACCGCTACGCGGCCCAGATGCGCATCTTCTCCCGTATGCCGCTGCTCGAAGTAGCCCGCCACCAGGTCCACCGCATCGGGAACATCGTTCCTATTCACGATGCCCTGCTGAAGGCGGAGCGCGCCACGCCGTGCCGCATCCTCGATCAACTCACCCAACCCGTTTCGACCAAGACCGGAGCATCGCTGCGCTTCAAGGAAATCAAGCCAATGCTGTCGCGGGTCACGGGGAGACAGGCGCAGGAAGTGCTCGCCGCGCTCGGACCGTATCGCGCCATGCTCGAGCCGCAGCGTCAGCACCTGCTCTCGCATTATCGTCCCATTGACGTGGCGTTCAAGGTGGTAGGCACCGGTTCGGTGGGCACGCGGGACTATTGCATCTATTTCGAAGGCAACGGCCTCAAGGATCCCCTTTTCCTGCAGATCAAGGAGGAGCCGCCATCCGGCTACACGCCGTACCTGCCGGACGCCCGGCCCCCACACCACAACGGCCAGAGAGTGGCGGAAGGACAGCGCGCCATGCAGCTGCAGTCGGACCCGTTTTTGGGCTGGACGCACATGGCCGGGCGCGACTTCCTGGTGCGCCAGCTCAACGACCACAAAGGCAGCATCGCCATCGAAGACCTGACCGGCAGCGGACTGGAGGCGTTCGCGGAAGTTTGCGGAGAGTTGCTCGCCCGGGGCCATGCGCGATCCGGTGATCCACTGGTGATCGCCGGATATATCGGCAGCGGGAACCGCTTCGCACTGGCCCTGGCGAAATTTGGGATTGCCTACGCCAATCAGACGGAGAAGGACTGGCAGGAACTGCGCAAATCGGGAAGGGTTCAGCAAAGTTCGCCGAAGAAGGCTGGGGCTCGTTAAGCTCGGGCCAGATCAAGTCGTTATGGTGGGAACACGAACCTCGATACCTCCATATTTCGTTTTCGGGAGTTCGCACGCACCTGAAAGACTGGAAGCATTCAACAACGCACGATGTTGGGCGCATCCAGGCCCTTAGTCGCGTTTCTTGTGTCGATCACCAGTTGAGCCTGCTCAGCGATGCCGCGGTAATCGTAGCTGGAGTGGTCCGTCACGATAAGAACCGCGTCATACTGCCCGAGATTGTCCAGCGGCGTGTTGATCATATTCAAATCGTAATGACGGCCGCGTCCGACAGCCGGGAAATAGGGATCGTTGTAGGAGACGATCGCGCCCTTTTCGCGCAGCAGTTCGATGATGGTGAGGGAAGGCGACTCGCGAAGATCGTCGATGTCGCGCTTGTAGGCAAGGCCGAGAACCAGGATGGTCGATCCCTTGATCGACTTGCTCCGTTCATTGAGCGCGTCCGCCGTCTGCTCGATCACAAAGTAAGGCATCTTGATGTTGATCTCGCCGGCCAACTCGATGAATCGTGTGCGGAAGTCGAACTCTTTGGCTTTCCATGAAAGATAGAACGGATCGATGGGAATGCAGTGGCCGCCCAGGCCGGGACCCGGATAAAACGGCTGGAAACCGAAAGGCTTGGTGCGGGCCGCGTCGATGACTTCGTGGATGTCGATACCCATGCGCATGCACAGCTGCTTCAACTCGTTGACCAGGGCGATGTTCACGCAGCGGTAGATGTTTTCCAGCAGCTTGGTCATCTCCGCGACCGCGGGACTGCTGACTGGCACCGTGCGGCGAAAGATGGATCCATAGAGCGCGGACGCCAGAATGACTGCCGCCGGGCCGCACCCGCCAATCACCTTGGGAATATCGTGGCGCGCCACTGTCTCGTTGCCGGGATCTTCACGCTCGGGAGAAAACGCGACATGCATGCCCGTCTGGTCCAGAGCGCGGGAAGTCTTCAGCCCGGTCGGATTGCCATGCTCGAGCAGCGGCACCACCACCTCCTCGGTCGTGCCGGGGTAGGTGGTGCTTTCCAGCACGATGAGCTGGCCTTGATGAGTGTGCGGAGCAATCGACTTGACCGTCCCCGTGATGTAGCTGAGGTCCGGCTCATGATACTCGTCCAGCGGCGTGGGCACGCAGATGATCACCACGTCCATGTCGGCAATTTCCGAGTAATCGGACGTGGCGTGGAAACCGGACTCCTGCGCCTTTTGGATTTCCGCCGGAAGGATGCGGACAATGTAAGAGCCGCCGGCATTGAGTTTGGCAACTTTGTCGGCCGCGATGTCGAATCCGGTCACGCGGAATCGCTCGTTGCTGAAGAGCAGCGCCAACGGCAAGCCGACGTAACCGAGTCCAACAATGCCCACGCGCGCCTGGCGCGATTCGATGTGCTGGTTGAGCTCTGCCAATGTGCTGCCCGTCGCGATCGTCATATCGTTCATTTTATAGGTCATCAACAGCAGGATGGGATCAGGCCAGGTAGCCGGGACTCTCTCCCCCGGCCGCGAACACCTCTGCGGTAGATTGGAGATACGCACTTCTTTGGGCTACTCGTGTCAACTGCTCCTGCCAATCCGGTAAATCCGGCGGATATCCTCCGCACCGTGTTTGGCTTCGGCTCTTTTCGCGTCAACCAGGAATCCGTATGCCGGGCTGCGATCGCCGGCCGCGATCTGCTCCTGGTCATGCCCACCGGCTCGGGAAAGTCATTGTGCTATCAGCTTCCTGCGCTGGCCCGGGGCGGAACCGCGCTGGTAATTTCGCCGCTGATTGCCCTGATGGAGGACCAGGCGTCGAAACTGGCCGCCCTCGGTCTCCGAGTCGCGCGTATCCACTCTGGCCTGGATCGTTCGATCGCGCGCCAGGCCTGTGTCGATTATCTTGCCGGCAATTTGCAGTTCCTGTTCATCGCGCCGGAACGTTTGCGGGTGCGCGGTTTTCCGGAGATGCTTGCCAAGCGCAGGCTGGCGCTTATCGCCGTGGACGAGGCGCACTGCATTTCCCAGTGGGGACATGACTTTCGTCCTGACTATCGCATGCTTGGCGAGCATCTGCCCGCCTTGCGCGGCAATGGCGGGGAGCGCCCGCCGGTGCTGGCGCTTACCGCCACCGCCACGCCCGCCGTCCAGAAAGACATCCTTCAGCAGCTGGGAATGGAGAAGCCGGCCAGGTTCATTCATGGATTCCGGCGCGACAACCTCGCCATCGAAGTGGTTGAAGTGCCGGTACCCATACGGGCGGGCATCATCTCCCGGCTCCTCGCTGACGAAGCGCGGCGGCCGGCGATCGTATATGCGCAGTCGCGGAAGCAATCCGAGGAATTGGCCGCCGTGCTGTCAGCAAGCCCATCTGCAAGCGCAGCAGTTCCTGCGAACGGCTCTTCCATTGCAGGGAGCGGGCATTCGGGCCGGCGGATGCGTGCCGCGGCGTATCACGCCGGCATGGACCCTGAAAGACGCGAGCGCGTGCAAAGAGCGTTCCAGGACGCGGAACTCGAAGTCGTGGTGGCCACCATCGCGTTTGGAATGGGAATAGACAAGGCCGACATTCGCACCGTGATTCACGCCGGGCTCCCCTCGACGCTCGAAGGTTACTACCAGGAGATTGGCCGCGCCGGACGCGACGGTAAGCTCAGTCGTACTTACCTGATGCACTCCTACGCGGACCAGCGGACGCATGATTTTCTGTTCAGCAGGGACTATCCGCCGATCGAGAACCTGGTGGAAGTATTCCAGGTTTTGGGTGCCGAGCCGCGCCCGGTTGAGGAACTGCGAGCGGCGTCTTCGCTCGGCGATGAGGAATTTGACAAGGCCTTGGAGAAGCTGGAAATTCACGGCGGAGCCCGCGTGGATTTCGGCGGCACGGTCATCGTGGGGCGTCCCGATTGGAAGCGCACTTATTCGGTCCAGGCGCAGTACCGGCGGGAGCAGTTGGAGAAAGTGTTGCGGTTTACCGAGTCACAGGAATGCCGAATGAGCGTGCTGGTGCGCCACTTCGGCGACGATGCGGATGCGCGCCGCGGCTGCGAAAAATGCGACGTCTGTGACCCGGCAGGCGCCCAACTGCGGCTCTTCAGGCGAGCGACCACCTGGGAGAGGCAGCGCGTGCAGGATATTGTTGAGGCGCTGCGGGGCACGGCCTACAAAACCGTCAAGCAATTGCGTGAAGAGTTCTCCTGGTCCGACGCAATGAGTCGTGACCAGTTTGAGGAACTTCTGAGCGCAATGGTGCGCGCCGGACTGATCGAGATCGAGAACACGGAATTCGAGAAAGATGGGCGCGTGATTCCGTATAGGCGGATCAGCTTGACGAATGGAGGGTTGCAACTACGACCATTGACAGAGGTGACATTGTTGATCAGCGATGGTGTGGTGGACGCATTTGCGGCAAAAGCAGAGGCTCCGAAGCGGGAGCGAAAAAAGAAAGCGGCCCCAGCACCGCCTCAACGAGTGAGACCGGTCGGTAACGGTCCCGAGAAAAAGAGAGCGCCTGCTGCACTGGCAGATACCGTGGAGCTGAATGAAGACGCCACGTCGCTGGCCGAACGACTCAAGGGTTGGTGCGCCGCAGAAGCCAAACGACTTCGGCTGCCACCATATTTCATCCTCAACGATCGCACGCTAAGGCGGGTTGCCGCCGTGCGACCGCGGACCATGAATCAGTTGTTGGCGATTGACGGATTAGGACCGAGAAAGGCGGAGCAATTCGGGGAAGCGCTATTGGAGTTGTGCCGCGGGCACTGATCGCATGCCGGCCCTCAGAGTCCAGACCTCCTCCCACAGATGACCTGCTGTGGGTTCCCGTGCAGGGGGGTCGCCCACGTTTTGGGGCAACGAATCACCGCCCGATCACGATCACCGTGAAACTGCCGGGCAGGATCGCGGGACGAGGCCGCGGGTTCTCCGCCGTCGGAGCAGGACGCGGACCAAACTCCGCCGTGACCACGTAGGCCCGGTCGCTCGCCGAATCATAGGTCATGGTGCGCGCCCCGCGTTGCGTGGGCAGCGATTCAATGGTGGGATAGTCGGCCTTGGAGGTATCCACAACGGAAACAACGCCGTCGCCGCTGGAGGCAAACGCCAGATTCTTGGTGGGCGAGTAGTTTGCCGCGTCCGGCCCATCGCCAATGGCGGGGGTTGCAATGACCTTGCCGCTGCTCGAATCCACCACGGACATCTTCTTGCCGTCGCATACCGCGAACAGGCGATGGCCCGTGACGTCGAACGCAAGGCCCGAAGGTGAATCGCAGCCGGCCGGCCATTCGGCGGTGAGCTTGCGCGCATGCGCATCCAGCCGCACGATTTCGTTCTTGTCCTCGATGTTGTCGAACACCGTGCCATTGCCGTCAACCGCGGGGAACTCGGGCTTGCCGGGCAGCGGGATGGTGGCGACAGCCTTGCGCGTGGCGGCATCGATCACAGTCACGTCCTTGCTTCGGCCGTTGAATGCCCAGACCGTTTGCGTCGCCGGTTCGAAGATGATGCCATCCGGGTTGGTGCCGGCGGGAATTGTGGCCACGGTCGCGAGCGAGCTGCGATCGAACACCACAACGGCATTGCCGCCGCCATCGGAAATATATCCGAATTTGCCCGAGGTATCGAGCGCCACTCCGTGAGTTCCATGCAGGCCCGTTATCGCCCCGACGGGCTTTCCGGTTTGCGAATCGATGACCTCAACGCGCGGCCCGTGAGTCACGTACAAGCGATGGGCGCCGGGCTCGGCCAGCAGGTAATCCCAGCCTCCCTCACCGCCCAGTTTCCAGTGGTCGAGAATGTGATACGGCTGCTGGGCCAGGATGCTGGCCGGCGAACCTGTTAAGAGAAATAGAACAATCGCGGCAAAGACCGTCAGCCGGACGAACGAAAAAGAATTTGGGGTGCTCATTGGCGGGCTCCATGTGAACGCGTGAAGAATAGCACTGGGACCTGAAGCTGACCTTAGGGCGAATCCACGGCCGCCCGAGGACGCATCCGGCGCGTTGAAGTCATCTTAGTTCACCTCTGCCACCCTGCTGCTGGAACTGGTTTCGCCATTTACCATCCGAGCAATGAAGCTTTGCGCAATACCTGGTTTATTCTTCTGCCTCGCGGCCGGACAGCTGGTTGTCGCGGCGCCAAAGCCCATCCCGGTAAAGGTTGTCGTGGTAGCCATGTTCGAAGTGGGCAACGACACCGGCGATCAGCCGGGCGAATTGCAGTACTGGGTGGAGCGTGACCACTTGGACCGCGTCTATCCACTGCCGGCGGGCTACCATGCGGTTCGGATGAACGCCGACGGAGAGATGGCCGTGCTTACCGGGCAAGGCACCGCACACGCCGCCGCAACCATCATGGCCCTGGGTCTCGATTCCCGTTTCGATCTGACGCACGCGTATTGGCTGGTCGCCGGGATCGCCGGCGGAAGCCCCGATCGGATCTCGCTGGGTTCGGCTGCGTGGGCGCGATGGGTGGTGGACGGCGACCTGGGATACGAGATCGACCCTCGCGAGATGCCGGCCGACTGGCCCACCGGGTATATTCCTCTGCGCAAGACGCGGCCGTTCGAAACACCCGCGGCCCCACTTGACGGGCAGGTCTACGCGTTGAATGCCGATGCGGCCGCCTGGGCATTCAACCTGACCCGCAACACCCCTCTGCAGGATTCAGACCGATTGAAAGAGATTCGCAGCCACTTCGACGGATCAGCGGCCCAAAATCCGCCGGCCGTAATCCTGGGAGACGAGGTCTCCGGCTCGACATATTGGCATGGCAAGCTTTCTGACGCGTGGGCTTCGGAGTGGATGCGGTATTTCACCAGCGGCAACGGCCATTTCGCGACCACGGCCATGGAGGATACAGGCACGCTGCAATCCTTGCGCGGACTCGCGAGTGCCGGGCGCGTGGACTGGGACCGCATCCTGGTGCTGCGGACAGTAAGCAACTTCGACCAGCAGCCGCGCGGGATGAGCGCGGCCGAAAGCCTCTCGCATCAACGAATCGGTTCGTACAGCGCGTATCTGCCGTCGCTCGAGAGTGCTTACACCGTCGGGCACGCGGTGGTTCGCGAACTGCTCGGGAACTGGCCGAAATACAGGGCGGGCCTGCCCGGCACAGGGGCAAACGCGCAGAAACCTTAGGACCGTTCAGAAACAAAACCGCGGGGTGAAGCGATCCTCGATCTCATGCGGTTTACGGAAACCATGGCCGCGATTTTGAACACGGTTCGTCGCGGTGTGCGGGTGGTGCTCAGGAATGTGCCCGCGAAGCTTGCCTGAGCTTTTTCACAACGCCCGCAGCCCGGGAAGGACCTTGGCGAATTAAGCCTCGGCGGTGCAGAATGCTTGCGTCCCTAGATTCTGATGGAATGCGTGCGCCGGAGGCGGTTTGCTGCCGCTCTGAGCGCATCGCCAAGGAGCTTGAATGCATTCTCCCTGGTTGGGTGAATTCCTGGGCACGCTGGTGCTGATCCTGCTCGGCAATGGCGTGTGCGCCGGCGTAACTCTTCGCAAGTCGTACGCGGCCGATTCGGGCTGGATGGTGATCACCACCGGGTGGGCCCTCGGCGTCATGTGCGGAGTGATGGTGGCGCAGGGATTTGGCAGCCACGATGCCGCCATCAATCCGGCAGTGACTCTTGCCTCGGCCATCGTCAGCGGCAATTATTCCAACGTGCTCTGGTTGTGGTCGGCGCAATTGCTGGGCGCGATGTGCGGCGCTTCGTTGACTGTCCTGTATTACGCGCCGCACTGGAGCCACACTCCCGACCCGCGAGCCAAGCTTGGCGTCTTCTGCACTGCTCCCGCGATCTACATGCCCTGGGCAAACCTGGTGAGCGAAATCATTGGGACCATGGTGTTGGTCATCGTGGCCGGCGCCATCTTCTCACCGGGCGTTGCGGAGAAGGGCCCGGCCGCTGGCTTCGGCCCTTGGCTGGTCGGGAGCCTGGTGTGGGGCATCGGGCTGTCGCTTGGAGGGACCACCGGGTATGCAATCAACCCCGCGCGCGATCTCGGCCCGCGGCTTGCACATGCGCTGCTGCCTATTCCGGGTAAGGGCGGTTCCAACTGGGGTTATGCGCCTATCCCCATCATTGGCCCGCTAGTGGGAGCGGCGCTGGCGGGAGTGATCCTGCGGTTCACGCACCCGTGGTGAGCCACTAGTATTGGATCCTCGCCGGAGCCCGACTATATATATTTTGTCGGTAGGAAGTCAGCTTACGTCCACCATGATTTTTCCGAAGCGCGTGGGCTCGTGGTTCCACGCCTCCAGGATCCGGGGCGTCTCCTCCATCGGGATCACGTGGGTCACAGCGTCTTCGACTGGAAAGCGGCCGGCTTCCAGCATCCGGATCACGGCAACAAAATCTTCCGGCAGGGCGTTGCGGGAACCGAGTATGTCCAATTCCTTTAGAACGAACTGACGCGTATCGTAAGCGACGTCCTCCTTCGCGAAGCCCAGATATACGACACGTCCCGTTTGAGCAACCTCGTCCACGGCCGCGCGGAAGGTCTGGCGCGAGCCGATGGCTTCAATGATGACATCGGCTCCGCGCCCATCCGTCATCTGGTCGAGAATTTCATGCAGGTCCTCGTTGGCAGAGTTGATGGTGTGCGTCGCGCCCGCCTTGCGCGCGGTGGCGAGCTTGCCGTCATCGAGATCGACACCGATCACCGTCGCACCTTTGAAGGCCGCCGCAGCCACCGCGCCCAGGCCCACGCCTCCGCATCCGAAAACGGCCACCACCTCACCGCTGCTCACTCGGCCTCGCGCGGTGGAGTGAAAACCGACTGTGAGAGGCTCCACCAGGCACAACGCTTTCAGGGAGAGATTGGCGCGGAACAGCTTGCCGGCGGGAACGGAGAGGAATTCGGTGAGCGCGCCATCCCGCTGGACTCCCAGAGTTTGATTGAATTTGCAAGCATTGGGACGGTTGCGGCGGCACGCTGCGCAATGCCCGCAACTCTTGTAGGGCGACAGCGTGACCGCCGTGCCTGGCTGCCATTCGGGGTATTTCGGATTCAATTCCGCAACTGTCGCAGCAATCTCATGGCCGGGCACGCGCGGAAACGAAACCAGCGCATTGCGACCCCGATAAGAATTCAGGTCGGTTCCGCAGAGTCCAATCTTCGATATCCGCAGCAGGATTTCGTCTTCGTCCACGATACGGGGTTCGGGAATGGAGGCGAGTTGCGCCTGACCCGGTCCCTCCAATACGACAGCCTTCATTTCAGCTCCCCTGGTTGCGGTCGCGCAACTCCATCGATCATAGACGATGGGCAGTTATATTCTGGAGGAGTCCTCAAAGGAACCTCCCCCATGCCGGAAACTGTCTTGCAAATTGATCCCCGTGACAACGTGCTGGTAGCTCTCGCCTCATTGGCGGCAGGAACAATCGTCCACTATGGGCACCCGCCGGCTTCCGGCTCATGCCCGGTCACGCAGAACATTGCCGCCAAGCACAAACTGGCGCTGGTGGACCTCGCCCCGGGCGACTTGATTCGCATGTATGGAATGGTGGTGGGTGAAGTGACGCAGGCGATTCCGCGCGGCGGGCTGCTTTCCACTCGCAATGTGCGTCACCGCGCCGACCCCTATACCCCGGACCGGCATCCCGTCTCGTATGCATTGCCGGATGTATCCGCCTGGCGGGATCGGAAATTCCTCGGCTATCACCGGAAAGACGGACAGGTAGGCACGCGCAACTACTGGCTGGTGCTTCCCCTTGTATTTTGCGAGAACCGCAATGTGGAGCGATTGCGGGAAGCGCTGGAGGAAGAACTCGGGTACGGAAGTGCTCAGAATTCGTATCGACAGTACGTGCGGCGGCTGGTGCAGCAGCGCGCCCGCGGAAACGGCGAGAGCCTCAAGGATGTGACCGCTGCTGCGAGCGCAGATCGTGTGTTTCCCAATCTCGACGGTATTCGATTCCTGACCCATCAGGGAGGCTGCGGCGGCACGCGGCAGGATGCACAAGCGTTGTGCGGATTGCTGGCAGGGTACATTCATCATCCCAACGTTGCCGGGGCTACGGTTCTAAGCCTGGGCTGCCAAAACGCGCAGGCCTCCATGCTGATGGAGGAACTGCGCGCCCGCGATCCGCAGATGAGCAAGCCGGTGCTGGTATTCGATCAGCAGAAGTCGGGGCGAGAGTCGACGCTTATGAGCCGGGCGCTTGACGAGACATTTGCTGCTCTGGATAAGGCGAACAAGGCTCAGCGAGCGCCGGCGCCTCTCTCTGCGCTCACCGTTGGGCTCAAATGCGGCGGGTCGGATGGGTTCAGCGGGATTTCGGCGAATCCGGCGCTGGGTTACCTATCCGATTTGTTGGGGGAGATCGGCGGGAAAACGCTGCTGTCTGAATTTCCGGAGTTGCACGGGGTGGAACAGGAGCTCATCAATCGCTGCTCCACCGATGAGCTCGCCCAGCGCTTTTACGATCTGATGCAGGCGTACTCGGCACGCGCTAAGGCGGTGCATTCGGGATTTGAAATGAATCCATCGCCAGGCAACATTGAAGACGGACTGATCACGGACGCTATCAAATCGGCGGGCGCGGCGCGGAAAGGTGGTGTTGCACCAGTGCGGGACGTCTTGGACTTTCCCCAGTATGCGACCACGCCGGGCCTCACTCTCCTGTGTACGCCGGGCAATGACGTGGAATGTGTGACCGCGCAGGCGGGCTCGGGCGCGAACCTGGTTCTCTTTACTACTGGTCTCGGCACGCCCACGGGCAACCCGGTAGCTCCGGTTCTCAAGATTTCCACGAACTCGGCGCTCGCCGAACGCATGGGCGACATCATCGACTTTGATGCCGGGGGAATCGTCACCGGAGAAGCCACGATTCCGGAGTGCGCTGCGCGGTTGCTCGAGCTGTGCGTCCAGGTAGGGAACGGTGAGTTGCTCACCAAGGCCGAACTGCTGGGGCAGAACGACTTCATTCCCTGGAAGAGAGGCGTGTCTCTCTAATTTCCGCGAGGAAAGCCATTCCAGGAAGGACGTGAGGTGCACCATCTTCGGCGCGATTTTTTATTTTTCGGCCTGAAGGTCGGACGCCGCAGACCTCCATTCATCCGCATCGCGACTACTCCAAAAAGGATGCAACCACCGCGAGCGCGGCGATGGCCGCTGTCTCCGCGCGCAGGATGCGAGGACCGAGGGAAGCCGCGCGCCAGCCACTGGCATCGAAAAGCGCTTCTTCTTCCGGAGCCCATCCGCCTTCGGGCCCGATGGCGATTTCGAGAACCGGCATTTCGGTCCGCGCGGCTGCAAGGGCGTCCTTCATGATGGCCGCCAGCGTGGTTGTTCTTTCCTGTTCCGCGAGCACGATACCCGTTCCCACGCCCAATGAGCGGAGCCTCTCGCTGAGAGAAACGGGTTGGTGGATGATCGGTACCTCGGAACGGCGGGCCTGTTGCGCGGCTTCTTGCGCGATGCGGCGCCACCGCTCGGCCCGTTTTGGAGCAGCCAGCACCAGGTGCTTGTCACTTCTGCGCGCTATTACCGGCGCGATGGCCGCAACGCCCAGTTCGGTCGCCTTCTCGATGGCCCATTCCATGCGATCGAACTTGTAGACGGAGATGACCAGCGTAACCGGCAATGCCGGGTCGGCTTCCACTTCGGAGATGAGATTGAAGCGGACCTCATTCGCCGCGACCGTGGCTACCTGCGCGTGGAAGACTCGACCCCCCGCGACTACATCGGCCTCCATACCGGGTTCGGCACGCAGTACGCGGGCGAGGTGTTCGGCCTGTAAGCCCGCAATGCTTGCGGTCGCTTCGTCCCAACGTTCGGCAATCCAGCGGCGGCGGGTCATGCTTTCCTTTCATCAGGCCGGCGGAAATTTAGAGTCAATCGTTGCTTGAGGCCGGATTTCAAGCTCTCCCACGTGAGCCAATGGAACGCCATCCGTGAAGTGAGACAGCCGTGCCGTGCGAAATGATTATGCGCAAAAACACCTCGGGGGCGCTTGAAGCGCCCCCGAGAGTGTTGCCTTTTTTTGGTTGTTTCTTCCGCTACTTCTTCTTTGCGGCTTTCTTCGCGGCCTTCTTGGCTGGTGCCTTCTTGGCTGCCTTTTTCGTTGCCATTTGCCTATTCTCCCTTTTTCGATGGGTTGCATCGAACCTGCAATTACAAATTGCAGTTGAGGAATGTATAGATTCATGCTGCAGCAGTGTCAAGAAAAAAACGACACAGAGGTGGAAAAAGTGGCAACAATTTTCTTCTTGCATCCGACGATCACGCCATCAAGGTCACAGCACGTGTCGAGATTTGAGGAGCGCAAGCACCAAACCGGCAAAGAGATCGTGCCATGCATGCGCGAAAATCCCGGGGCGGAGACTGCGACGAAACACTACAAGCAAACAAAACAGCGCTCCGAAGACGGCAAGCATGATCATGTTGCGCGCGCCCTGGTATCCATGGGCTGCGCCGAAGAACAGCGACGACGCGATTACTCCCACCACAACGCTGCCCCGCGTCCACGCAGTGAACTGCCGATAGAGATAACCGCGAAACACCACCTCTTCCGCAATGCCGGCAACAATGCAAAGGAAAATCCACGCGATGACCTCGCCTGCGCTGGTCGGTGCGAGTAGGGACAGGGTGTGGAGGGTTTGTTGTTGGGAGGGGTCGGGCATGATTGGTTTTCCCGGTACGGGAAAAGCGCGATGCTGGATTATGGCTTCAATGATGATCCAGAAGACGCCGACCGTCGCAAGAGCAAAAAGAGCCCCGGCCCAGAACATGGCCGCGAGACCCAGGTCCATGGCCACTGACCGAAGATCTCCGGGAACAGAGCCAAGCAACGTCCGGAAAGGAATCTTTTTCAGCCACAGGCCGAAATAGATCCATGCCAGCATGCAGAGCTCCGTCGAAGCCGTCAATCCGTACGTATGCAGGCGATCAACCACGGGGTGTTCGCTCGCAAGCTGTTCCGCCCCGGCAACGGAAATCAGGACGATGCCGGCGATAAGGATAATGGTGTGCCACACCGGGGCCACCGGATGGGGCGGCGATGAAGGCATCGGCTGAAACGGTGGCAAAGGATTCGGGATTTCCGGCTGCACGCGCAAAGTCCCTCTGGAGGAGATGCTAAGAGAAGTGCCTGCGTCTGGAGAAAAAGCGAAATGGGGACTAGCGCGAGCAACTATTCCTGCTCAGCCGTCTTCGCAGATCGCGGTGGCGTCAGCATTCGATAATGTTCAGTGCCAGTCCGGCCAGGCTGGTCTCCTTGTAGCGCGATTGCATATCGAGGCCGGTCAGATACATGGTGCGGATCACCTGGTCGAGTGAAACCTTGTGATCCTCCTGCTCGTTCAGCGCGATGCGCGAGGCATGTACGGCTTTGACCGCTCCCATGGCGTTGCGCTCGATGCAGGGAATCTGCACCAGGCCGCCAATGGGATCGCAGGTCATCCCCAGGTTATGTTCCATGGCGATCTCGGCGGCGTGTTCAATCTGACCGTTGGTTCCCCCCACCGCCGCCGTGAGGCCGCCCGCCGCCATCGAGCAGGCCACACCCACTTCGCCCTGGCAGCCAACCTCCGCGCCGCTGATCGAAGCATTCTCCTTGTACAGAATGCCGATTGCCGCCGAGGTGAGGAAAAAGCGCATCGTTCCTTCGTGGTTCGCTTCAGGAATGAAACGTTCGTAGTAGCGAGCCACCGCGGGCACCACGCCGGCGGCTCCGTTGGTGGGCGCGGTTACCACGCGTCCTCCGGCGGCGTTCTCTTCATTCACCGCCATGGCGTACACCGTGACCCAATCGAGCGGCGCGAGCGGATCCCCGATTTTGCCCGCTCCTTCCTTCTCCAGCAAACGCCGCGCGAGTCCCGATGCGCGCCGCCGCACGTTCAAGCCGCCGGGGAGAATGCCTTCGGTCGCGATGCCGCGGTCCATGCAGGCTCGCATCGCCTGCCAGATGGTGTCGATGCCCATTCGAATCTTCACCTCGACGGCCTCGTCGCTGATGTTCGGATCACCGACGCGGAGCCGCGCACACTCATTGGCGAACATCAGCTCGTCGATTCGCAAACCATTCGCATGAGCAACTTCCAGGAGTTCGGCGGCGCTATGGAATGGATAGGGCAAGGCGACCTCGGGTTCGGTGGCCGGAGAGACATCCGCGATGTCCTCGGTGATGAACCCGCCCCCGATGGAGAAGAACGTCCGTGCTTCCAGTTCCGAGCCCCCAGAATCGTAAGCTGCCAGGCGCAGCCCGTTGGGGTGCTCCATGCGCGCCCCTGGCGGAAACATGACCTTACGCTGGAAAACCAGGTCGCTGGTTTCCAAGAATGGAATTGATTTGCGCCCTGCAAGACAGATCTTCCCGCCCTCGCGGATCAAAGCGACGGTTTCCGAGATGATCGCGGGATCGATCGTTGAGGGCTCATAGCCCGCCAGGCCCAGCAGCACGGCGCGATCCGTTCCGTGGCCCAATCCCGTTAGGGCCAGCGAGCCGTAGAGATCTACAGTTACACGCTCCACCCGATCCAGCAGACCGTGCGCTGCGAGCTCCAGTGCGAAACGGCAGGCCGCCCGCATTGGTCCCATGGTGTGCGAGCTCGAAGGCCCGACGCCGATTTTGTAGAGGTCGAACAGGCTCGTCGTCACGCACAAGATTGTAGGACAGAGAACTGCAGATAGCGAACCGCGGACCCGGATGGCGCCCGATGTTCATCGGTCACAGACCAATGTTCCCCGCTTTCTGGTAAACTCCATCCACAATCGCGCTATGCACTTCAGGGCTCTCAGTGCTGCCGTTTACGGCATCGACGCCAACCTGATCGACGTCGAAGTCGATTACAGCGGTGTGGTGTCGAACGAAGATCACTTCCATACTGTTGGATTGCCGGATGCCGCGGTGCGCGAGAGCCGCGATCGAGTGCGAACAGCCATAAAGAACTCCGGGTTCCTGATACCTCCAACGCACATCACCATCAACCTTGCTCCCGCCGACCTGAAGAAGGAAGGTTCGGGGTTTGATCTTCCTATTGCGATCGGGATCTTGGGTGCCTATGGCGCGTTGCGGGTGACGGACCTGGCCAAATTTCTCCTCGTGGGCGAACTTGGTTTGACTGGAAGCGTGCGCCCCGTGCCCGGCGTATTGCCGATGGCGGTTATGGCGCGAGACAAGGGTATACCCAACCTCATCCTTCCCGCGGCCAACGCGGCAGAAGCCGCAGTCGTCGACGGCGTGAACGTATATCCGGTCACATCGCTGCTGGACGTCCTCGATTTGCTGAACAGTTCCGTGCTCGGCCAGATTCAGCGGGAACCATTTCGTATCTCGACGGAGGCCCTCCTGGGCGAACTGCAACTGTTCAGCATCGATTTCAAAGATGTCCGCGGGCAGCAGACCGCCAAGCGTGCACTCGAAGTCGCTGCGGCGGGCAGTCACAACATCCTCATGATCGGGCCGCCGGGCTCAGGCAAGACCATGCTGGCCAAAAGACTGCCCTCCATTCTTGCTCCGCTGACGTTCGATGAAGCTCTCGAGACAACCAAGATTCATTCCGTGGCCGGAGTACTCGATTCAGCGGCAGGCCTGGTCTCCCAGCGGCCGTTTCGCTCGCCGCACCACACCATCTCCGACGCGGGACTGATCGGAGGCGGTGCCATTCCGCGACCGGGCGAGGTTTCTCTGGCGCACAACGGCCTGCTGTTCCTCGATGAACTGCCGGAGTTTCCGCGCAACGTGCTGGAGGTCATGCGCCAGCCGCTCGAAGATCACACTGTAACCATCGCCCGCGCCAGCATGTCGCTCAGCTTCCCCGCCCGCTTTATGCTCGCCGCGGCCATGAATCCATGCCCGTGTGGTTATTTCAACGACAAGTCGCGCGAATGCATGTGTACTCCGCCGATGATCCAGCGCTACGTCGCCAAAATCTCGGGTCCGCTGCTCGACCGCATCGATATCCACATCGAGGTTCCCGCGGTGCGCTACAAAGAACTGCGCGGCGGTGCCGCTGCCGAGGGGTCGTCGGAGATTCGATCACGCGTGATGATGGCGCGCGAACGGCAGCGGGAACGCTTCAAAGCTCACGGCGAAAAGATCTACTCCAACAACCAGATGACCACCCGTCAGATTCGCGCGTATTGCGAACTCGGTCCCGACGCGGAGCGACTTCTGGAGCGCGCCATGCAGCAGCAGGGACTGACGGCTCGCGCGCACGATCGCATCCTGAAAGTGGCGCGTACCATCGCCGATCTGGAAGGAGCCGAAAATCTTACCGTGGCGCACATGGCTGAGGCGATTCAGTACCGTACACTCGATCGCAGTTACTGGGCTTGATATTCGGGAGTTCTGCGCCGTAAGAGAACGCGGGATCCCGCCCTGGGCATCTTTGGAGCGGATCTAATTACTTTAGTACAACGTCCGGGGTGCGCTTTGGCCCTTCCCACTCGATACACTTGCTCAGAGGTTCCCCGGAGATCACATGGCGGACGTAACCAACGCTGGTGCGGACGTATTCCTGTTTGGAATTCCGCTCATCGCTCTCCTGATCTTCGGGTTCTTCCGGCTCGACCAGGTCTTTACGTCGCGCAAGAGCGTCAGCCCCAAACCGCCCGATACACAAACAGCCAGTAAGCGACACGAGAAGTCGATGCGCAGCGATCCGGATGGGCGCCCCTGGGAGGGTGATTGAGGGTGAGCAGAACCGCTCCGCGCCCTTTTTCCGACTGTCGATTTACTCAAACAAGTAAGCCCTTCGCCGCTGTTACCTCGGATTTCTAAAGAAGTTTTAATCCATGCCGATGACGGTTTGTGACCAACATGAGGAAAAGCTCATGTCGGAATGCAACCGTGGGAGGCAAACATGGCCTCAGGTGCCGTCTTGCCGGTGTGGGATACGTTGGTGTTGGTTTCTCCGTTTCTTGGAATCCTCGGCATGGCGATGTTGGGGCTGGACGAGCGCCTGGCGAGTCCGAAAAACTCGTCCAAGAGGCGTAGGTTCTTCTGCGAGGTAGACAGAAAGGGCCAGTCATCCCTCAGCGATCCTGACGGTAGACTGTGGCAGAAAAAAGGGCGTGAAATAGAAGGACGGTTCACGCCTGAAGGTACGCCCAGGGCCGGGGAGGCGCTGCGATAAGCACCGGGGTTAGCCTATAAACCTATCAGATATAAATACTTATATGCGATGCAATCGATGTCGAACCGGGATCCGGGAAGCTTCAAAAAAATCGCCAAAAAACTGTTGACCCAGCGCGGGAGTGGGTATACATTCATGAGTGCCATCCACGAGGGTTGATCGCACAGTCAGGTTAAGTTGCGCCCTTCTGTCATTTCCACGCATCCATCAGTTGGAGCTTCGGCTCAAGTTACTGATTGGCGGTGTGTTCCGTTTTTTACCGGACACGGACATGAATGCGACCCTCTCTCAGTTTTAGTGATGTGCATCACCAAAAATTTCAAGGGTGCCATTCCATAATGTGCGGGAGTGCATCAAAGTTTTTTGAACTAGACGGGCATTCCGCGCGTCTATAACCACAGGAATTGGAAAAGGATCGGCAACCGGGATTCTTTGGTTGCCAGCTGCACTGGCGGCGGCAGGTTTTTCCGTCCAGGCAGCCACTTTTTAAGGAGAATTACTGTAATGCGTTCTGATTTGGTTTTTGGGGCACTTTCTCATGTGTCCAACCGCTACCAGCTCTGCCAGCTGGCGAGCAAGGCGACTCGCAAGCTGCATAAGCCCAACTCGCGGCTGCAGGACACAACAAACGAGGTCCTGGTCCGCTTTCACACGACCAATCCCGGTACGCCCGTAGCGGCTCCCGCAGTCCGGCCCATCGAACAGCGCCGCGCCGCATAGGCCTGGTCCCCTAAGCTTTTTGTTCCGTAAGTCTCGGTTGCAAGCGGCTCTTCCGGTAACGAGAGCCGCTCTTCTCGACTCTCCAATCGACACCGCCTCAAACCGGGAGAAGCTGCATACGTAGCTTCGAAAGTGTAAGCTGCGAACCTCCCGCCCCATTATCGGAGCACGTTCCCCCCTCCGGCTCTCCTTACTTCCAATCCCTCCCATTGCAGGTGAACATGACCATCGCTGAACTCAAAGAGAAAAACATCACGGAGCTGAGCCGCATCGCGCGCACGCTCGAAATTCCCGGCGCCAGCGGACTCCGTAAGCAAGACCTGATCTTCAAAATCCTCCAGGCACAGAGCGAAAAAGAGGGCCACATATTTGCCGAGGGTGTTCTGGAGATTCTGCCTGACGGCTACGGCTTTCTTCGCTCGCCCGATTACAACTATCTGCCTGGCCCGGACGACATTTATGTCTCCCCATCCCAGATCCGCAAATTCGATCTGAAGACCGGCGATTCGATCAGCGGCAATGTCCGCCCGCCGCATGAAGGCGAGAAGTATTTCGCCCTGGTCAAGATCGAGGCCATCAACTTCGAGTCTCCGGAAGAGACGCGCAACAAGATCCTGTTCGACAACCTGACGCCGCTCTATCCTCAGGAGCGCATCAAGATGGAGACCGTGCGCGAGGCTGTCAGCGGCCGCGTCATGGATCTGCTGACCCCGGTCGGCAAGGGCCAGCGCGGCCTCATCGTCGCTCCGCCGCGCACCGGCAAGACCATGCTGTTGCAGTCCATCGCCAATTCCATCACCAGCAATCATCCTGAAGTCGTGTTGATCGTGCTGCTGATCGACGAGCGACCCGAAGAAGTCACCGACATGCAGCGCTCGGTGAAGGGCGAGGTGATCAGTTCCACCTTCGACGAGCCCGCTGCGCGCCACGTCCAGGTGGCCGAAATGGTGATAGAAAAGGCCAAGCGCCTGGTAGAGCACAAGCGCGACGTCGTGATCCTGCTCGACTCCATCACCCGTCTCGCGCGCGCTTACAACACCATTGTGCCCCCCTCGGGCAAGGTGCTGTCAGGCGGCGTCGACTCCAACGCATTACAGCGCCCGAAGCGATTTTTTGGCGCCGCCCGCAACATTGAAGAAGGCGGGTCGCTGACCATCATCGCCACGGCCCTCGTCGATACCGGTTCGCGCATGGATGAAGTGATCTTCGAAGAATTCAAGGGTACCGGCAACATGGAAATCATTCTCGACCGCAAGCTGGTCGACAAGCGCGTCTTTCCGGCTATCGATATCCAGCGCTCGGGCACCCGAAAGGAAGAACTGCTCATCCCCAAAGACGATCTGCAGCGCATTTTCGTCCTCCGCCGGGTACTGAACCCACTGTCGCCGGTGGAAGCCATGGAGTTGTTGATTACTCGCCTGGAAAAGACCCGCAACAATGCCGAGTTCCTGCAGAACATGAATCAGCTCTAGCCTTTCGTGCGGAGGGCCTGCCGCCGTTTCCGCACGCAAGGTCACCAATCCAATGCTCTCTGCCGATCGAACCTCCTCAAATGTCGGTGTGAACCCCGTGCGAGTTCGATTCGGATCCTTCGAGTACGATACTTCGAACGGTGAATTGCGCCGCGAGGGCATGCTGATGCACCTGCAGGCCCAGCCTGCAAAAGTGTTGTCGCACCTCCTGCTTCACGCCGGAGAGATTGTTTCCCGGGACGATCTGCACAATGCGATCTGGGGCAATGAGACCTTCGTCGACTTTGAACGCGGCCTGAATGTGTGCATCGCGCAGATTCGTTCGATTCTCGGGGACGAGTCGACCTCACCGCGCTTCATTCGCACGGTTCCGCGACGCGGCTATCAATTCGTTTGTCCGGTCGAACGACTGCCAGTCGCCACACCTTCCGAGCCAGATGAGATTCCGGGTCGGCCCACAGGCCCACGGCGGGTTCTCTTTGCCACCCTGGTACTTGTCCTCGTTGCCCTTTTGATTGTCATTTCCGCCAATTGGCGGCAGATCGTTCCGACCTCTTCGCCGCCCGCCATTATCGCCGTCGCCGAATTCGACAATGAAACCGGGGATGCTGCTCTGAACAGCTTCTGCAGAAGCCTGCGGGACAACGTTGTCCAGCAACTTACCGACGCAGGGAGGAACCACTTCGCGGTTATTGGAAATGCAGCGGTGCTCAGCGTTCCTCGAGAGCAGCGAGATCTGCGGCACATCGCCAATTCTTTAGGAGCGCAATACATCATTCTCGGTCAGGTGCAGGGGAGCGGCACGCAGACGCGGATCCTTGCCCACCTCATCCACATGCCTGAGCAGACCCATGTCTGGGTGGTGCGCCTTGAACAGCCGTTCGATGATCCTTTCACGCTGGAGTCGACGGCGGCCCACGACATCGCGACCGAGTTTGCACAGAAGCTGGAGCAGCACCGGCCCTAAGCAATTTACATAATCATGTAACTACATGATCCAACTAAAGTTAGCTCTTTACCTCGAATTGGCTAGCGCGATCTGTGTTTTGACTTGAAGGGCGCCAGTCTCCGCCGCATCCTCGAAGACAAATTTGCCTCGAGGAGAACAGCCAGAATGTTTCTTCCCCAACATGTCTCGAAGAGATGGGCGCGACGGAATCTGCTTCAGTTTGCCGCGTTAGCCGTTTCGGCGCCCGCGTGGCCGTTAGCGGCTGCCCATCCAACCGCCGGATTATCCATTGCCGATGTCACAGATAAACCTGTGCTCGGCGACGAATTCCCAACGCAATCCCCGCAGCTTGTCCTGGAGATGGTGAGGGTTTCCCACTTCGACTTGAAACGCGTGCAGCAGTTGGTCGATGCTCATCCATCATTGGCTCGCGCGGCTTGGGATTGGGGCTTCGGCGACTGGGAAACAGCGTTGGGAGCGGCCTCGCACATGGGAAACAGGCCGATCGCCGAATACCTCGTCTCCAGAGGTGCCCCGCCCTCTCTGTTCTCCGCAGCAATGTTAGGCCAACTGGAGATGGTAAAAGCGTTTGCCGGTGTTCAACTCGGCATTCAGCGGATTCGCGGACCCCACAGCATCAGCCTTCTTGCCCACGCCCAAGCCGGCGGAGAAGCCGCACAGAAAGTGTATGAGTTTATCCGGTCGCTCGGCGATGCAGAAGGGGACACGTCTGCTCCACTTTCTCCTGCGGATCTCGAATCCATAGTGGGCGGGTATCCCTTCGGAACTGCTCCCAATGATTGCATCGAGGTGAGCGCAAACAAAAATAATCTGACATGGACACGGCGCGGGACCATGGGACGTCCGCTGTTCCATCTCGGTGAGCGCGTCTTCTATCCCTCGGGCGCTCCCGCGGTGCGCATTCGATTTACGCAGCAGGGCTCGGAAACGAAAATGACGATTCACGATCCGGACGTGGTGCTGACTGCGCTTCGGAGAAAATAATCCGGCCGACCTGGATGCGCATATCCGCCGCGGGGCCGCCGCGGAGCACGCCCAACGGCGTGCTCCGCTCCTGCGCGGTTGAAACACCGAGTGCACGACTAAACGGACAGCAGGCGTCGGAAGAACGAGCGATAGCGGCGCATAGCGACGCGCAGGTCTTCTGTGGACACATTGTCGCCGCGGTCCCATTGGCGTTCGAGTCGGGCTCTCTCCTCTGCAAAAACCTCTGCGGTGCGCTTCATCGCGGTTGCCACAAGGTGGTCTGCCTGCTCAACCGCTTTTCGGGGCTCGTCGATAAAGCCCACCTGCAGTGCGTCCCACTTGGAAAACAGATTCTTCGACTCCTGGTCGGTGAAAAGCGGAGGGTTGCCTTCTTCGTTCGCTGTATTCTCGGTCGCAACTGGTTGGCGGTTTGCGACGCCCTCAACCCGGCTTTGATCCCGTGCTTCTCCATACCGTGGCGTTCCGGGTTGCACCAGCGTGGGCCCTACGTCCCCCGGAGCGTGATCCGCAGCCTGCACCGGCAACTCCTGGTCCGGCCGGGGCAGCGGGTCGCGTGCCTTCTCGCTGGCGCGATTCTCTGGTTCGCGCCGGTCGTCTACGTGGGCCAAAGACGCCGTGGAAAGCGGCGTTTTGGTTTCTTCCTGCCGGATATCTTGTTTCATCGTGTCCCTCCACTCCTGTCCACAATTCAATGCAATGGGGCCAGGGAAAAGTGCGTGTACTGCGAATTGGCGAATCCCGTTAGTCCGAGCCCTTGCTGCCCTTTCATCAGATACCGCATCTTCGCGTAAAGGTTGTCGCCCGGAACTGTCGGAGCCTAGATCTGGCCCGAGGGGTTCAAAGAACCATCGAAAAAGCGCCAATTTCGAAAGTGGAGAATTGCTGGTAAAATATGTAGGTCACGCAGTGTGGGGCTGTAGCTCAGCTGGGAGAGCGCCTCGTTCGCAACGAGGAGGCCAGCGGTTCGATCCCGCTCAGCTCCACCAAATTCCCTTTCAATGTGAATATCTTTCGCGAGGCGGCCCGGGTTTCCTGCGGCTTTGCAACTGCTCGTCAAGAGTGCGGTCCATTGTGAGCGAAGGCAGGGCGAAGCTCGCAAGACGGAATGCGTGTAGACCTGGCAATCCATCCTATGGGGTGCGGCAGGAAGGGAATGAGTAACGGCGCGAGCTCGCGCCCCGCTGCGCTGACCATCGCCCGCGACAGGAGCCCCGCGATCAACATACCGCTCCGCACTTGTTGCTTCAGCGTTCGGTGATATTGCTCCGCAGCGTCACCCGCCTTGCACATTTCTGCGGCGAGAGCGCCTGAATGCAACGCTATGGCCATTCCGTCGCCCGTAAACGAGGGGATCACGGCTGCTTGATCGCCCACCCGCCATACTTCGCATTCGCTGTCCTCCAGATATCCATACGGGATGGATGAGATGGCGAGCGGACGTTCCCAGAGGGATTCTGCGCCAGTCAGGCGTTCCGCAACCAGGACGTTTTCCTCGCAGAGGGCGCCAAGCAGGCGTCGCCAGTCGCCGAGCTGGTGCAAGCGCGAGCGGCGAACGACAAAGCAAAGGTTTGCGGTCTCTCCCTCCACCAGTGCCAGTCCGCCATAGCCGCCCTTGAAAAGGAAGAGGTCCATGAACCCGCGCAGCGCGTTCGTTTGTTCCGGGCGCAATCGCCAGTGCATTTTGAATCCCACCAGCTGGTTTTGCTTGCCGGGAGGCCGAGCCCATCCCCGCAGGTCGTGCTTGCCGGTGGCGAGAAACACCGTGCGTGCGGTCACTGCCGCTGTATCCGCAAGTTGCGCAACCCATCCATCGCCGGAGCGGAAGAGTCCTTGTACTGGTGTTCCGCGCCGAATTTGGCAACCCGCAGCCTCTGCACGGGACAACAAGGCCGCGTCAAGAACGTAGCGCGAAACCGAAAGACCGCGGAACGGAAGACAAGTCTGGACGATCCGCCGCTTTACGGAAAGGCGAACGGAGGCGATGGGCGAAGCGCCGAGACGCACGGGGTCTACGCCGGCCATGAGCAGGTATTCGACTGCCTCCGGGCTCAGGAATTCGCCGCAAACCTTATGATGCGCATCGCGCTCCTTGTCGAGCAGCAGGACATCGCGTCCCGCGGATGCCAATCGCAGCGCCACCATGGCACCGGCCAGGCCGCCGCCGATGACCAGGTTCTCGTGCTGGTGCGCGTTCCCTCTCACTGACGTTTTCTCCGGCTCACGCAAAGGCGGGCGGGCTTGTAGTTAGTGACCTCGAATTCTGGCCGGTTCAATCCGGCCTGTGCGCATAGACGCTCCCAGTCCTCGGGCGCAAACGCGCGGAGAAACGAGACCGGTCCGTCGTGCTGCACAAACCGATGAAGGCGGGCCGCCCTGGAGAACCAGTGAAACAGATGGTAGGGTATCGGGGCGCGGGAAAGGTCGTTGACGAACCAGCCAAGCCGCGCGTTCTTCTCCATCCATCCAATAAACCGGACCACATCGTCATCCAACAGGTGATGCGCGAACAGGGAACTGATAATGAGATGTACCGGCCTGTTCATCTCGTATTCGAATACGTCTGCGGTGACCCACTCGATCGCGCTTCCCTGGGGGCTCGCCTCCGCCGCAATCGCAGCCGTGTCAGGATTCAGATCGAGCCCGGTCAATTCGACGCGAACACCTCGTTCGCGGGCCCACTGCTCGATGCGGCGCAGGCCATCGCCATACCCGCAGCCCACGTCGAGGATGCGCAACGGGCAGTTTCGCGCAGAGGGGGCGAACCCCTCCAGCCATTCGAGCACTGGTCGGTATCCCAGGAACCAGCGATTCACGCGGGCTAAGTCCCGCAGGCACGCCCGCAGCACATCCCGGCTGCAGGGCTCATCCATCAGTTCGGGCAGGCTCGCCCGCCGGCTGAAATCCAGGCCATTAGTCGGCAAGCTGTTATGCAGCATGGAAGAGCATGGTCTCCGCTGTGATCCCCGGGCCGAAGGACATGGCGCACCCCGACTGCCCCTTCTGGGCATGCTTCAAAATCTGCTCGAGAACAAACATGACGGTAGCCGAAGACATGTTTCCGAATCGGGCCAGTATGTCGCGTGACCAGGCGAGTGCGTTCGCCGGCAACTCGAGCCCCTGCTCTACCGCGTCGAGAATGGTTCTTCCTCCCGGATGAACCGCCCACAAATCGATGGCTGCGGCGTCCCTGCCGCGCAGCATTTGATGGCGGGCGTCGGGGAGACTGCGCTTGATTTCGCCCGGGACCTTGCCCGAGAGTTGCATATCGAAACCCATTTCCCCGATCCGCCACGTGATCAAATCGCTCGTCTCAGGAACGTTAATGGCCAGAAAGCTGTCGATTGCCAGCCCTTCGGGTTCGCCGCTCACCACGCAGGCCGCACACCCGTCCGCGAACAAGAGAAACGAAAGCATCTGCTCCAGGTCCGCTGTCTCTTTGAGGTGCAGCGAACAAAGCTCCAGGTTAAGAATCAAGACCTTGGCGCCCGGTTCGGAGCGAACCACATGTCGGGCGGACTTGAGCGCATTGATGGCCGCATAACAACCCATGAAGCCGATCATTGTGCGCTCGACAGATGGATTGAGACTAAGGTGATTCACGATGTCGATATCCAGCCCTGGAGCATACAGTCCCGTGCAGCAGGTGACGATCACATGGGTAATCGCTTGACGCTCGGCCGGGCTCAGCCGCAGCTTGTCGAGGGCGCACCCGGCAAGTCGCGGTGCGAACTTTTCGAAAGCTTGCATGCGGCGCTTCGTGGTGGGAAAGTCGCCGACGACGTAAAGGTCCTCCGAATCCCGCCAGTAGCGCTCGCCGTCCCCGATGGGCTGGAGAAACGAATACCGGTGATCGATGGCTGACATGCGTACCATTCGCTTGAACAGATTGCGGGTGGTTCCCTCCGGGAGCATGCTCTCCGCGAACGTGATGAAGGGGCGATGCACGTCGTGAGCCGGGACCGCGGTGGCGATTCGGTGGATGTGGGCGGTCGTCATACGCTACCTTCCGTAAGTTCCATGGACATGGTATATCTCGCCGACCCAGGGTATTGTCAGGGCAAAGCCAGCGATTTGTCATATTTCGCCGAGATATTGGGCGATCCGTGTCGACGATGCTTGGATGCAACCGCTGGTTGGAGCGACTCCGGAATGGTTCTTCAGGATTTGATGGAATCGATTTTTTGTAACAAATTTTGCCATTCCATGCACGCGCGGCATAACCTTCGCGCAATCATGCATCACAGGTTTTGAAACGGTCGGACCCTCGCGAGCCGGATCAATCACATGGATTCATGTTGAAGCGGAAATCACGCGCGACCACGGCCCCCGAGCAGGTGCGCGGTAACTGGCTCGTCGGAGACCACACAGGATGAGATCGCCGGGACCCTCAAATGTCGCATTCCATGAAGTAGGAGGTTCATTATCGGGAGCAGCAGGGATCGTAGAAAAGGGAGAGATGTCGGGGCGCATTCGCAGTCACAGCTGGGCCTTGACCCCCCTTGGCCCACTTGATTGCTGGTCTCCCGAATTGGTTGCCATCACAAATCTCCTCCTGTGTTCCCCCCTCCCGGCCCGCTTGCTGTACAGCCGCGAACTGATCCTGATCTACAACGATAGTTACCGCTCGACTTCGGGCGAACGTCATCCGGAGCCGCTGGGGAAGCCTGCAAGAGAGGTTTTCACGGAAACATGGAGTATCGTGGGTCCACTGCTGGAAACGGCTTTGGACACGGGAGAGCCGTTCGTCTTCGACGAGGGCCAAGTCCCCGTTGAACCCGGGGCCGCTGTGAGAGAGTCCAAATTCCGTTGCACATACAGCCCCATGTATGAAAACGGGAGGGTCGCCGGACTGGTGGGTTTTCTTCACGATACCAGGGGTGAAGCAAATACCACCCGCGAACTTCAAGCTTCCCTGAACGCAATTTACAGCACAAGCCTGGAATACCTGGGACTGATTACTCCGGAAGGAATTGTCGTGGACTGCAATCGGGCGTCCCTGGAGTTTGCCGGCAATACCCGCTCGGAAATGGTCGGAAAACACTTTTCCGAGGTCCCATGGTTTAGCGCTACTCCCGGCGCCCCCGAGTTCATCCGGCGAGCGATCGGCATCGCAACCGGTGGAGAGAGGTTTCGCTCGGAGTTGTCGCTGAATCGCCCCAACGGCGAGACACTGGTCTTCGATTTTTCCCTCACGCCGGTGCGTGACGCCCTCGGGAAGGTCGCCTTCCTGGTTCCCGAGGGGCGAGACATCACCGAAGAGAAGAGGACGGAGTCGGCGCTCCTGAAGAGCGAGAAGCTGGCAGCCGTGGGCAGACTGGCTTCATCCATCGCCCACGAAATCAATAACCCGCTCGAATCCGTGATGAATCTCATCTACCTGGCGCGCAACGCAGCCCCGGAAGACGCCCATCGTTACCTCGATCTGGCCGACCAGGAAATCCGTCGCGTTTCCATCATCGCCAACCAGACGCTGCGCTTTCACAAGCAGGCTTCGAAGCCGCAGAAGGCCTCCCCCACCGATCTGTTTTCCACGGTGATGAGTATCTACGAGGGACGGCTGCGCAATGCACACGTCCGGGTGGAGAAACGGTTCCGGACCGATCAATCCGTCGTATGCTTCCAGGGCGACGTGCGCCAGGTGCTGAACAACCTTGTCGCAAATGCTCTTGAAGCCATGCCGCTCGGCGGGCGCCTGCTGATTCGCAGCCGCGAGGGACGCACTTGGAAAACCGGGAAGCGCGGCCTGGTGCTGACCATCGCCGACAATGGCGCGGGCATTCCCGATTCGGCAAAGAAGAAGATCTTCGACGCCTTCTTCACCACCAAAGGCACAGCGGGAAACGGCCTGGGCTTATGGGTATGTCAGGAAATTGTGCAACGACACCGAGGCGCTCTCCGCGTCAGGAGCACGCAGCGCCCAAGGCGGACCGGAACAGTGTTTACGTTCTTTTTGCCCTTCGAATCGGACTGCTCGTAGGCGCATGATCAATTGAACAAGTCTTTCATCTTCTCGATCAGCGACGAGGAGGTTGGCTTGTTATCGACGTTCATCAATTCGGCGAGCTTCTGTACTACTTCACGCTGGACGCGGGACAGCTTGCGCGGGATCTGCACGATTACTTTCACCACCAAGTCACCGTGTCCCTTCTCGTTCAGGAACGGCACGCCGCGGCCGCGGACACGGAGTTCCTTGCCGCTCTGCGTGCCTTCGGGAACCCTCAGGTTGACCGGGCCGTCAATGCCGGGAATCTCGATCTCCGCGCCCAGCGCTGCCTGCGGGAAGCTGATGGGAACCACGCAATGAAGATCCTGCCCGTGACGCTCGAAGAAGTCGTGCGGGCGGATGGACAGGACCACGTACAAGTCACCCTTGGCTCCCGCGGAACGTCCCGCATCTCCTTCGCCGGCGTAACGGATGCGGGTTCCGTCCTCCACCCCAGGCGGCACTTTCACGTTGAGCTTCAGTTCTTTGGCGACGCGGGTTTCGCCGCGGCAGGTCTGACAAGGGTCGCCGATGATGGACCCGCTGCCCCCGCAGGCACCGCACGTCCGCGCTACGGAGAAGAAGCCCTGCTGGTAGCGAATCTGTCCTCGGCCCTGGCACTGCGTGCATACCGTGGGGCCGCGTCCCGAGGCGCTGCCCCGGCCGCTGCACGTGGGACACACCTCCAGTCGGCGGATCTTGATCTCAGTCTCCGCTCCGAAGATGGCGTCCTCAAAGTCGATGGTCAGGTCGAAACGCAGATCGTCGCCGCGCTGCTGGCGCGAGCCGCGCGGGTGGCCCCCGCCCATGTTGAACATCTCGCCGAACAGATCGCCGAAAATGTCGCCCAGATCAACCGTGCCGCTGAAACCGCTGAATCCGCCCGGGCCTGCTCCGGTCACTCCAGCGTGGCCGAACCGATCGTACGCCGCGCGTTTGTCCGCATCGGCAAGAACCTGGTAGGCCTCGCTCGCCTGCTTGAACTTCTCTTCGGAGGCGTGGTCTCCAGGATTCCGGTCGGGATGATACTTCATCGCCAATTTGCGATACGCGCTCTTCAGTTCCTGGTCGCTGGCGTCACGCGCGACGCCCAGTACCTCGTAATAATCCGCTTTGCTCACTATCCCGTTATTCTTTCTGCTGTTTTGGATTGGAAACTACGCGCACCATGGATGGCCTCAGGAGGCGGTCGCGCAGTTTGTAGCCGCGCCGAATTTCTTCGGCAATGAAATGGTCGGGAAGATCGTCTCGTTCCACAGACCCCAGGGCTTCATGGTACCGCGGATCGAACTCTTCGCCTAGCGCGGGCACCGGGGTGACCTGCAACTGGCGAAGCACCTCTTCCATTTGCTTGATGATCAACTCTACCCCGGATCGCAATTGTTCGGCCGATCCTTTGGCCTTCAGTGCGAGTTCGAAATTGTCGAGCACGGGAAGAAACTGCTCGACCACATTCCCGGTGGCATAATCACGGTATTCGGTTTTCTCTCGCTCGGCACGCTTTCGGGCGTTTTCGAACTCGGCTTGGAGCCGCGCGACCCGATCGATGAGCTGGTCGCGTTCGGCTTTCACCTGGTCATATTCGGCTCGGCGAACCGCCACTTCTGCTTCTGCCGGCCCGGCGGACGGAACCGTCGCGGCTTCGGGCGCCGCCGAGTCGAATGCCGCCTCGGAGGGCGCAGGATCCACAGCGCCCTCCTGCTTGTCCACGAGGCTTAACTCTGATTCATGTTCAGGCATACTTCTACCCATTCTCCGGATGATGTTGCGTATTCTCTTCAATGATAAATTCCGCGGCGCTCACACTGAGCCAAATGGCGTGCCCGGGGCGCGCTTTCTCCCGGTCGTGGTCAGATGCGCAACCGACCTCAATCGTTGGGAATTTCAAGAAGCCGTTCGGAAAGCCCGGCAATATAGCGCACGGCGTGAATCATCTCGTGGTATTGGATGCGGGTGGGCGCAATAACCGCAACTGTGCCGAGATTGGCGTTGCCCAGCCATGCGGGGGCGCCGATCAAAACCAGGTCCTGCATCGCGGGGGAAGCCTGGTCCAGCCCGACCACGACCCGTACCTCCTGCTGACGCCCGTCCACATAGGCGGTTAGCAACTCCACCAGGCGCTGTTTGGCTTCCAGAGCAATCAGCATCTGGCGCAGCCGTTCGCGATCCAGTTCGGCTGCGATCAGGTTGGCCATGCCGTCGACGAAAATCTCCGGTCCGTTTTCATCGCCGGCCAGGGCGCCCTTGCGGCAAAGCTCTTCAATGGACGCAAGCATTTGATGATACGCAGCCCGTTCGAGATCCATGCGCCGGGCCACTTCTGCCCGGATACGTTCGATGGGCCAGCCGCGAAAGTTCTCATTCAGGTAGCGCGCCGCGGTTTCCAACTCGAGATGTGTCATCTCGCGATCGAGAATCAGAACCCTGTCCAGCACCGCACCCGTTTGAGTCACCAGCACCGCCAGCACACGGCCCGTCGCAAGCCTCGAGAAATGTATATGTTCCAGCACTTGTGACCCGGTCGCGGTAGCCAGTGCGACGCCCAGGCCGCTGGACAAAAGCGCCAGAACCTGGGACGTACGTTCCAGGTACTCGTTGGTGCTGGACACGCCGGAAAAGCTCCTTTCGATCTGTCCGCGACGTTCTGCGCTCAGGGCATCAATGAAAGCGCTTTGGGGCTTGGAGTTCAGACCACTCCGCCCCGGTCCCGGCTTGCCTGACTGAGTAATCTGTTCCACGTAGTAACGGAAAGCTGCCGCAGTAGGAACGCGGCCTGCCGAAGTGTGGGGCTGCTCCAGCATGCCCGCGTCGGCCAAACTCGCCATCACGTTACGGATGGTGGCAGAGCTGAGTCCTTCGCGGTTTTCGAAAGAGCGGGCGACGGACTGAGACGCTACCGGTTCACCGGTCTCAATATAGAGCTCGATGATGGCCGTGAGCACTAACCACTCTCGATCCGACATCTCCCGTCTCCTCGCCTAAAAGGTCTGTTTTCGGCCTGCCGAAGATCGCGCCCTGCCCACAACGTGGTATCAGACAAGGAGTTCCCGGACTGCACTGAATACAGTTACCCTTTTTAATTCTAAGTAGATGCAGATTGTGCGTCAAGCCGGGACCTTCGGGGACTCCGAGAGTAACCATACCCTTTTCAGGGATTTAGGAATCCAATCGAGCGAATAACTCCTGGCATCCGGCTGCTTCAGGCGTCCCATGCCTTGTCGTGCGCAAATGGTTTCCGCGGATATGCTCTGCCCGATTCCACCATGAAGCCCTCGGCGCACTCAGGATTCGGGCGGAGGGCGGACCGCTTGTAAACTCTTCCCGCTGTTGAAGATTGCTGCACGACAAGCAACCGAAACTACTCCGCATGCTTTCTCACTGTGTGAACAGAATGTGAATGAAAGGTTACACGAGTGTCGAAAACGAAAGCGATGGTCGATCCCACCAGGCTGAAACCTGTGAACAAGCAGGACGGAATTCTGCAAGTGGTCGTCGAGACGCCCAAGGGCAGCCGCAACAAGTTTGCCTTTGATCCCGACCAGCATGTATTTACGCTGCGAAAAGTGTTACCGGCGGGCATGACATTCCCATACGATTTCGGTTTTCTGCCCAGGACGATTGCCCCTGACGGCGATCCGATTGACGTGCTGCTATTGATGGACGAACCTGCGTATCCCGGAGTCGTGGTGCGTTCCCGTCTGATCGGCGTCATCGAAGGGGAGCAGCTCGATGGCAAGAAAAAGACCCGCAACGATCGCCTGCTGGCGGTGGCGGAGGCAAATCATCAGTATGCGAACATCAAGACCTTCCACGATTTGCCCAAGGAGTTTCTCAATGAACTCGAGCAGTTCTTCGTCAATTACCACAAGCAGGAAGGCAAGGAATACAAACTGCTGGGCTGCAAAGGCGCGAATGAAGCCATGCGATTGATCCAGGAAGCGAAGCGTGCCGCCTGATGACATCGGGCGGCATTTTGTCCTCTACGGAGGGAGAATTGATTGCCCGCTTTGTGATCGGGGGGGCAATTGTCTCGGTCTTCGCGACCATAGCTGAGGTGTGCCGCCCCAAGAGCTTCGCAGGTTTGTTTGGAGCGGCGCCGTCGGTTGCGCTCACCACCCTTGCGATCGCGATCGCGCAGCATGGCAAAGACTATGCCGCGACAGAAGCGCGATCCATGGTCTTTGGCGCAGCTGGATTCCTGGTGTACGCCGCCCTGGCAAGCTGGATTCTGATGCGCTACAAGACGCGCGCTCTCGCCACAACGTCAGCCTTGCTCCCCCTGTGGCTGGGCGCTTCCATTGCGCTCTGGTTTATTGCGTCCCGATGATGGTCCAGGCAAAACTCGAATCGCTGAAGGGCATCAAGCTGCACGAGTGGGCAGTACGGTTCTTCTTCGGGGGAACCGTCTGTGTTCTTGCGGGCCTGGTAGCCAGGCGCTTCGGTCCCGAGATCGGCGGTTTGTTTCTCGCTTTTCCCGCGATTTTTCCGGCTGGCGCCAGCATGGTTGAAGCTCACGAGAAAAAGCATAAGGCGCGGGTCGGCTTGGACGGAACCAATCGGGGCCGCACGGTGGCGGGGCTGGATGCAGCCGGCGCCGCCCTGGGGAGTTTCGGCCTGGCCGGATTTGCCATCACTTGCCGGGTATGCCTGCCGCACCTCGGCACGGGGGCGGTATTTGTCTCGGCCACGGTAGTGTGGGCGGTGCTTTCGGTCAGTGCGTGGCTGCTGCGGAAGAGCCGAATTTTCCGGAACATGCGTGGCCGCCGGACGACACTGAATGCGTTCCGAAATCCCTGAAGCAGAACCGGGATGATGTAAACCCCAAGCTAACCTACTCAAGTCGACGCGTCCTCCCTTAAAAATAGGTTAGGGAACAGTAACCCCGGTTCTGCTCTAGCAAGGTCTCCGGCAGAGGATAATAGGGAAGCTCTACCCCGTCCCGCCGGAGGCCGTGTGAAAATCAGGCTGCTTCAGAGCCACGCGTTTGTGATGTCGTTGCTATTCTCGCTCGCCATTTCTCATTTGAAGGCTCCAGCGGCTTCTGCACAGCCGGCCGCTTCCGCGGCTGCAGGTAACGGTGACTCTCAATGGCTGCAGGAATTGGGAGCATGGCGCACACAAAGGGAACGCGAGCTTTCTGCGCCGGACGGATGGCTAACCCTTGTCGGCCTGGAATGGCTTAAGCCTGGCGTGAATTCATTGGGCACGGCCGCGGACTGCGCGATCAGAATCCGCGCTAAGGCTCCGGAACATTTCGGATTGCTCACCGTATCGGGCAAGACGGTTCAGCTCCTTGCGCCTGGCGGAGGCTTTCCGGCTGACTTTCAGACAGACGGCAAGCCCGCGCGCGAGGGCAGTTTGAGCGCCGACGATACAAAGCCTTCTATCTTGAGCTGGCACCAGTTGACAATGGTGGTTCTGCCGCGCGGCGGACGCTACGCGCTGCGCATCAAGGATGCGGATTCCCCCACGCGCACCCAGTTCCACGGACTTCACTGGTACGCGCCGGACCCGCGTTTCCGGGTGGAAGCCAAGTGGATTCCGTACCCGGCGCCGCGCGTCGAGAAGATCCCTACCATCATCAATACCACTCTCGATATGCCGGCGCCTGGCGTCGCTGAATTCAATTTGCAGGACAAAACGCTGCGTCTCGAACCCGTCTTTGAAGGCGGCGAACGGGACAAACTGTTCTTCATTCTGCGCGACAGCACAAGCCGGACCACAACCTACGAGGCAGCACGCTTCCTGCATACCGGGCTGCCCAGCAACGGTGTCGAGCGGCCGGGAACGCTCACGCTCGATTTCAACGAACTCTACAATCCGCCCTGCGCGTACACTCCGTATGCCACCTGTCCCCTGCCTCCTGAGCAGAACCGGCTTCCGGTTGCCATTGAAGCCGGTGAGCAGCGGTACTCGCACTGATCCGTTTCGGCGGAGCTTGGGACAGGCGGACGAGTGGCGGCTGGCTGATAGAGTTCTATAAGGGAACTTCCCCGAAATTTACGGAAACGCGCCAGGTTGAGAATTCACCAGGAAGAGATGATGTCCCATCCCACCGAGGATCTTCGCATCAAATGGACCAAGGTTGTGCTTCCTCCGGTGTTCCTCGAGGAGGAGCGGCCCACGTCCGAAGCCGCGATCGCAACCATCTTCAACTCCCGCCTGGAGATCACTCGCATTCTTGCCAGGCGCGACTCGCGGCTGCTGGTGCTGGTGGGCCCCTGTTCCATTCACGATACCAAGGCCGCGCGTGAGTACGCCGAACTTCTTCGGGGCGCTATCCAGGAGTTTTCCGCGGACCTGCGCATCGTGATGCGGGTCTATTTCGAGAAGCCGCGGACCATCCTGGGGTGGAAGGGGCTCATCAACGATCCATATCTGGATGAGTCGTACAAGATTAATGATGGTTTGCGCATGGCACGCCACCTGCTCCTTGATCTCGCCGAGATGGAGGTTCCAGCGGGTACGGAGTTCCTGGACATGATCTCGCCGCAATACATTGCCGGGCTGGCAAGTTGGGGCGCGATCGGCGCGCGTACCACAGAGAGCCAGGTGCATCGGCAACTCGTTTCGGGAGTGTCATGCCCGGTGGGATTCAAAAACGCCACCTCGGGTGACGTGCAGGTAGCCATTGATGCGATTCTTTCGGCAGCCCACTCGCATACATTTCTCGGCCACACCCACCATGGCCAATCGGCCATATTCGTTACCGGTGGTAATTCTGACTGCCACATCATTCTGCGCGGCGGACGCAACCTTACCAACTACGATGCCGAGAGCGTGGCAGATACTGCTGACCGACTCGAGAAGGCCGGCCTTCCGGCGCGGATCATGATCGACTTCAGCCATGCCAACAGCAGTAAGGATTACAAACGCCAGCGGCTGGTATGCCACGATGTCGCCGCGCAGATCACCGAAGGCAACCGCAATATTATGGGCGTTATGATCGAGAGCAACCTGGTGGCCGGCGCGCAGAAACTTGTGCCTGGAAAGCCACTTGTCTACGGCCAGAGCATTACCGATGCCTGCATTGATTGGCCCGAGACCCACGCTCTACTGGCCGAACTGGCGGCCGCCGTTCGGGCGCGGCGGACTGTGCACGCGGCAGAACATTCGCCCAGCCTGTCGTCCTGAACGGGGTTCGCTCCGTCTCACATATAAGACCTGCCCGGCTTGCCTGTTCCCGGCGGTCTGTGTCTTTATGCTTCCCCGAATTGCTCTGCCAATGTTGTTCGCATTGCTTGCATCTGCGCCGGCGCAGGATGGTCCGCATGGGCCGCCGTGGGCCAATGTCGACGTGGCGTCGTCGCATCCGATGCATTTCGGCAACTCCGTTCTGCAGGTGGACCTAGCGGCCGGGACGCTCGACCTTCCGGCCGACACCGTCCTCGATCACGTGCACAAAGCCGCTTCGGCCATTGTTGCGTACTACGGACGCCTTCCGATCCCGCGCGATCGCATGCTGATTGTTCCCGTGGCCGGACGCAGCGGAGTTTTTAATGGGACTACCTGGCCTCACCACGGCGAGTTCCAATCCTTCACGCGCATCCACGTTGGCCAGCACACCACGTCCGCCGACCTGGCCGAAGACTGGATGGTCACCCACGAACTGGTGCACACGGCGTTTCCTTCGCTCGACGACGATCAGCACTGGATGGAAGAGGGCCAAGCCACGTATGTCGAGCCGGTTGCCCGCGTGATGGCAGGCGAACTGGAAGCGCGACGGATCTGGCACGACATGGTTCGCGACATGCGCAAAGGGGAGCCGCAGGCGGGCGACGAGGGTCTGGACCACACGCATACGTGGGGCCGGACGTACTGGGGCGGGGCGCTCTTCTGTCTCGTCGCGGACGTTGAGATTCGTCGCGAGACGCAGAACCGCAAAGGACTGCAGGACGCGTTGCGGGCGGTGGTAGCCGAAGGTGGCACCATCGATCACGACTGGCCGCTGCAGCAGGCGCTCGCGATCGGCGATCGCGCCACCGGAACGCATGTATTGACAGGCATGTATGCGGAGTGGAAGGACAAGCCCGTGCCGGTGGATTTACCGAAGCTGTGGGAAGAACTCGGTATTCGAACCAATCCGGATGGAATGGTCGAATTCGTATCCACCGCTCCCTTGGCAAAAGTCCGCGAAGCGATCACGGCTGGACCATCTCCCGCTAAGTAGGGGTAGGCCGGAAGTTCCTAGGGGCTCTCGTCCGCTTCCTCGTCGAGGTTCTCGAGCGCCCTCATGGCTTCATCCGGTACTTCCCATTGGCGAAGGATTTTGTATATGACGCCGGTCGAGAAGCCGGCTGCGACCAGGCGGCGCATCACCCGCGCGGTTTCCTTCTCGTTGGCCGGCTTCGCGATGCGCTTCCGTTCGAGGTGTTTGCGCGCCAGGACTTCTTCATCGGTGTCCCGGTAGCGGGCGTCCACGGCCTCATTTGCGATTCGCGCAGGTACGCCTTTCTGGGCGAGCTTGCGGCGCACGCCGCGCGCGCCGAGCTTTTCGTTTTCCTGGCGCAACCGGGCGTAGGTCTCGGCGAAGGACTGATCGTCGAGATAGCGTTGTTCCTTCAGGCGCGCGACGACGGCCGCGATGACTGCTTCTCCGCCCTCCCCGGGCTCGACCCGCGATCGCATCAGCCGCCGCAGTTCGGCTTCGGTGCGCATGGACCGGCCGAGGGCCTTCACGGCGAAGTCGTAGAGGCCGCTCTCATTGAGAAACGGCTTCGGGCGAGCGGATTTGGATTTAAAAGGCAGTTTCTGACTCCTGATTCCCAGCGAACTTTTGCCATCCCACCCTCGCGCCAGAAAAAAGGCGCGAGGATGGGGCATGGAACTCTTTGTTTGTTATCTTCCCAGGCCTCAAAATCCTGGGGCACCCACTGTTCACTCTTCACTGATCACTGTCCACTGCCTCTCGTCCACTGGTCGACCCAGTCGTTGACGGTTTTGTACCAGAGGCGGGAGTTCTGCGGCTTCAGTACCCAGTGGCCTTCGTCGGGGAAGTAGAGCATTTTGCTGGGCACCTTCAGCAATTGCAGCGTATCGAAGAGCTGATAGCCTTCGCTGACGTCGAGGCGGTAGTCGAGCTGGCCGTGAATAACTAGCGTGGGAGTTTTGAAGTTCTTGGCGTAGAGCGAGGGGGACCATTTTCGGAATGGGTTCTCGGCGTCGGGTTTTCCGTAATAGTCCCAGGGATTGCCTTTGAACTCCCAATTGTTGAACCAGTCTTCTTCGGTGGAACCGAAGGCGGATTCGGCGTTGAACATTCCGTCGTGCGAAACGATGCACTTGAAGCGATCCGTGTGGCCAAGGATCCAGTTGGCCATGTAGCCGCCATAGCTCGCACCCAGCGCGCACTCGCGATTCTTATCGATGAACGGGTACTGCCGTTCTGCATAATCCAGCCCCTTCATCAAATCGTCGAACGCGCGCCCACCCC
>DASXXV010000160.1:0-3267 GCA_036502905.1 Occallatibacter sp.
GGGCCATCGGCCCACCCCGCGATGCGGTCCGCAAGACGGACCTTATGGACACTCACAATATAGTGAAGCGGTCTGACCCTGCAAGAGTTTTGCAAAGTTCCGCGCGATGCGCGCCTGAAGGTGCTGACCGGCGTGGGCGCATCAATCGACACGACCAGGCAGGAAGACCGGTTCATCCTTGGCGTGTTCGCCTCACTGGCGGAGTTCGAGCGCGAATTGATCAGGGAACGGATGAAAGCCGGGATGGCGGCGGCGAAGCGCCGGGATCGATGCGGTGGTGGGCGTCCACGTCAAGACGCTACGGCGGGCGCTACGAGGCGGGTAAATGCGGCCAGTCAGGGGGCGGAAGTTCGGGGCGGTCAGGCTATTGTTCGAGAGTGTTAAATAAATCGGGATCGAGTTGCTTTAGAATTGGCTCGTCTCCCGTGATATAGCGCTCAGAACCTTGCAACGAATAGTCATTAACAGCATCGTACACGAAATCTTGCGAAAATTCTTGTGTGATTGTTCTTGCCGGTCGATTCCACGAGCCGCCAGATACGGGTTCAACGTAGGGCGCGGACATGCGCTGTCTGTGCCGCTCGTCCGGGACGCGCTTTCTTTTCTCGTGGCTGACTTTCTCCAGTTTGTCGTTCGCCTCCTTCCATCCCTCGCTTCCGGGCGGGAATTTCATTCTAGCCTGCATTAGCTTCCCTAAACCCGAATCCATGCCAGGCCTCATGGTGAGGCTTAACATTCCCGCTTTTTGTTTGGTCACATGGTCGTCGCAGCGAGCTTTTATTTCTTTTACCATGAAGCTTCTCCCATCAAGGACTTCGGCCCGGAGTTTAAGTAATATCTTCCATCTCCCCAGTTTTTATCGCGCAAATGCAGTCAGCGCCACAGCATTGGCATAGGAACTGCTTCGGTGGATCAGGGTTCCGTCATGTAACAGCAGACGCATTGTTCAAGAGCATAAGCAGCGCCTTCCAGCAGATATTGCGGCGTGACTGATTCAGGCATTTGAAAACCTCAATAAATAAACCCACCCCTCTTTGCCTCTCCCCAAGGGGACAGCAAGACACTCCAGCACGGCGCTCCGCTCCGCGCCGGAACCTTTTAGAACGATATGTGGTCGTCAAGATCACTGGCAGGTGCGGGCCGGGGCGGGGGATACAGCGCCTCGATTTCAGGCGGGCATTGTCACTTATCATCCGCCATGACCTTCATCATCGCCGTATTCAGATACCTCTCCGGTTGATCCTCCGCCGTGCCGTCAGGCATGGCCCCGTGATGAAACCGCGCCCAATGCCGCGCCTACTCGTAGGCCCGGCGATCAACCCGCAGCCGGGCAAACGCGGTTCTTTCCTCCTTCGAGAACCGGGTTGAGCGTTCTTGGTGGTCTTGTTCGACATGGCGCGATCTCGTGCCGACCCGGCCCGCCGCTCATTCCGCGCCCAAGGCAGGCGTCGGGACGCGCTGCACCTTGATTTCGTCGGCCTGCTTCATGGCCTGCGCCATGTCGTAATCGAATTGCAGGCCCGCCCACGCCTCGGGCGTGCTGCCGAACGCCTTGGCAAGGCGTATCGCCATTTCCGGGAAATGCCGCGCCGCTCGTTCACCAGTTCGGACATGGCGTTTCGGGACACGCCGAGGGCTTTCGCGGCGTCCGTCACGCTCAAACCCAAGGGTTCAAGACATTCCAGCCGGACAAGCCAGCCCGGATGCGGGGGGTTCTTCATCGGCATGGTTAAATCCTCCTAGTGGTAGTCGATCAGGTCCACGTCCACGGCGTCGGCGCCTTCAAAACGCCAGACAATCCGCCAGTTGGCGCGGACCGTAACCGCCCAGAAACCGCGCATGTCGCCTTTCAGCAGATGCAGGCGGAAACCGGCAAGTCCATCACCTCCGGCCTATCGGCCCGGTCGAGCAGGGCAAGGATGTCTTCGATCCTGTCGAGCATGTCCTCGGCCTGAAGCAGCGCCTCTTCCCGACTGCCGCCGTATGCCGTGCCGTACCCAATGTCGGGGAGGGTCACCGTGAAGCCACCCTCGGGTTCGGGATTTGAGGAGAGCGGAGTAGACGTGCGACATCTCACCTCCTGTCTCGTCGTCCTCGCGGAAGCGGGGACCCAGGCCCAGCGCTTCGAACATGGGGAATAGGCGCCCTTGCGTTTACATCCTCGCCGGCAGACAAAACCGTACACTGTATGTCGGCGTTACCAGCGATCTTCCCGCCGCGTGTCGGAGCCCTGGGTCCCCGCTTTCGCGCTAGGGCAGCACAGATCTCACAGCCCGAATATCTCCCTCTCCGCCCTTGGGGGCGGAGAGGGTCGGGGTGAGGTGGGGGAGCCCCGGGGTTCGGAACAGCCGCGCGACCCACCTCACCCTCCCGGCCCCACGGGTCAAGCCCGTGGGCTTGCGGCTAACGCCGCGCCGGGCCCCTCCCTCTCCCCCCGCAAGCGGGCGGAGAGGGGCAAGGCGCGCGCGAGGCATCTGTGGGGCGCCTAATGCGTGCATGCGCTAGCGCTTTCGCGGGGACGACGGAGTTTATCTGAACAGCGCTCGATGAACGAACTGGCCCTCTCCAAAAGGTCTGGAACTACGCCCACGTGCTGCGGGATCAGGAGGTGCCGTACCAGGATTGCCGCTGGCCCATTTTGCGAGACCTGCAGGGCGAGGAGCCGTCGGGCGGCGGCAGGTCCGGGTCGTCCAGCGTGTCGTCCTTGCGGAAGCGGTCGAGCGCCGCTTGAGGTTCTCGACGTCGCGCTGGGCTTCCGTTGCCTAATGACCTGAAATTAGCCGTAATGGCGTGGTACCTGACGGATCCAAAACCGCTGAGGGTGTCCAGGCCTTTGTTGCACTGCACTTCAACCATTGGAGGAAAGCTCGCTGTAGATTCGCTGCAGATACAGCGATGCGTAGCAAATGGCTCAATTTTAGATTGTAGCCCGCGACCGGCGTCTCACTCGGAGAAAGACGGGGGAGCGGCCGGCGGCACGCGCCTTTGCCTCGTAGCGGGTCGGCGGCCAATCGGGGGGGCGCTCGCGCCAGTCACCGGGACGGCGGGCCAGCCACTCGAAGGCGGGGTGAGCGGTAATGTGTTCGAGGATCCAGCAGAGATAGTCGGCGTCATCGGTCGCCATACGCAACTCGGCATCGTCGGTCATGATTTCGGCCAGGGTGTCGAGGGTTGCTCGCGTCACGATCCGGCGTTTGTGCTGCCGGCGTTTTGGCCAGGGATCCGGGAACAGGATGAACACGCAGCCGACCGAGGCCGGCGGGAGCG
>DASXXV010000161.1:0-6270 GCA_036502905.1 Occallatibacter sp.
CTGGTGCTGATGATCTTCCGCGTGGAGCCATTGACGGGCAGGCAATTGGGCGGATTGTTCGCCATGGGATTGTTCTGCGCGCTGGGAACGCTGTGTTTTTATACCGCAGTGAAGCATACCTCGGCAGCCAACGTCTCGCAGTATCACTACACGCAGTTGATTACGGGCACGCTGGTTTCGTACCTGGTGTGGCATGACAAGCCGGGGCTGTTTGTGGTGGCGGGCGGGGCGCTCATTGTTGCCTCGGGGCTGTTTATAGCGGTTTCGGCGCGCACCCCCGTTCCGCTCACGGAGGGCAACTGAGTGGTCGGCTTTTCGATGGGCGATGGAGTTTCGGGGGCGATTTCTTCGCCTGGGGTTCGCCTTTCTGGAGGCTGGTTTTGCTCGCAAGTGGATGCAGAGCAGCAGGTTAGATCGTCTTCGGTCTGGATTTGGCTGGAATTTAGTTTTGCGGCAATTTGAGGTTCCGGGGCGGCTGGGGGAAGCGGCGCAGCGGCGGGTGGTGGTGCGGCTGGGAGCGGCGGCGCAGTTGTGCGCGGCGGCGCGACAGTGCGCGAGGGGGCAGTAGCTTTCTCCTGCCGGAACATGCTGGCGGAGGCGCGCGCGGCCGATATCCAGATGGCGCCCAGTTCGTCGATGATGGCGCCGACCATCATGCCGTGCACCACGCAGGCGAGGAAGTCGCGTACGTTCTCGACGCTGCTGAGAGGAGGCATCGCATAGCGATAGGCTTCGTTGGCGCGCAGCCTGACGGAGACCGGATTGGTGTCGCAGGCCTGGGCTTTTTTATAGGCGCGGTACCAGGCCTGGATGCAGCGGTTGATGGCGGGACAATCGTAGGCAGCGTGGAGGTCGAGGTTGTCCATGGGCTCTAAGGGCCAGGGCAGGCCGTTCTTTCGCATGCATTCCCTCACGGGAGGCGGATTTTCGGGGATTCTGATTCGAGTGTGCGCGTGAGGGAATTAATGTGCAACCAAGGCGGGAGGTAGAGTGGTATCCCCGAAGTACTTTGAAAAGCAGTCCCAATTAAACCTGGAACGTGCCGCATCCGGAACCATGAAAAAGCAACCGCGGATCCTTCCCCTTCCCCTTCGCAAGCTCAGGGTCAGGGTCAGGATGACAATTCCGAGCAGGGCGGAGTGTATTGGCTTCGCCGCTATTTTCAGGGTCGATCCGTTGGAGGGCGAGGGTCAGGTCCCGTGCCGGGACCTGGCCATGATTGCCCTGATTATGTGGGATGAATCCAGAGTTCGTTCGCCAATCGGATGCCCGAAACGCAGATCCTTCGACCGCGCCGGTTGCGTGCTACGCAACCGGCTCCGCTCAGGATGACAAGGGCTTGGTGGGGATGACAAGCTCGTTGAGAGGACGGCAACTTCGGTGAGAGGATGACAACGCCTTTGTGGGGATGACAAGCTCTTGAGGGGATGACAACAGCAAAAGCAGGTCCTGACGCTTTCCCTTCGCAAGCTCAGGGTCAGCGTCAGGATGGCAGCCGGTTAGCTGTGCTGGTCGACGAAGGGGGCTTCTTCCACGCCTACAGTCTCGATGAGCTGCACGGGGTAGTAGGCGTTGCGGTTGTACTGCTTCACCATGCGGTTGGTGTTGAAGTAGGAGCCGTTGAAGGCGATGGTGGTGCGCATGATGCGGGCCCACTTTTCGGGCGCCGACAGGTAGAGCGGAACCACGGCGTTCTCCAGCTTGTTGTAGAAGTTCACGGCTTCCTCGAGGTCGTTGGCGCCGTCCTCGATGGCCCAGCCGGTGACTCCCTCGATGCAGCCTTCGATCCACCATCCATCCAGGATGGAGAGGCTGGGCACGCCGTTGAGAGCGGCCTTCATGCCGCTGGTGCCGCTGGCCTCGTAGGGCCGCCGCGGCGTATTCACCCACACGTCCGCGCCGCCGGTGAGGATGGCGCCGAGCTCCCACGAGTAG
The DNA here is from genome assembly GCA_036502905.1 of Occallatibacter sp. Taxonomy (GTDB): domain Bacteria; phylum Acidobacteriota; class Terriglobia; order Terriglobales; family Acidobacteriaceae; genus Telmatobacter. Next base: position 1,936 of record DASXXV010000161.1, read on the forward strand.
TTTTCGAGGTAGACGATTTTGAGCAGGTCACCGGAGAGGGTGGATGCCTTGTCGAACACCTGGCGGATGAGGGCCTTGCCGGGCTCGTCCTGGGGATGGGCCTTGCCGGCCACGACGATCTGCAGTCCGCCGGCCTTGGCGGCGATGGCGGCCAGCCGCTCGGGGTCAGTGAACATGAGGCTGGCGCGCTTGTAGGTAGCCACGCGGCGGGCGAAGCCGAGGGTGAGCACCCGCGGGTCGAGCACCAGGCCGGTGCGCGATCCCACTTCGGCCGTGAGGTTTTCCTTGGCGCGGGCATGGGCGCTTAGGATCGCCTTTTCGGGCAGGTCAATGGCGTTGCGCAGATAAAGATTGTCGCGACGCCAGGAGGGGAGATGCTGGTCCAGCATCTGCTGGATCGGCTCCGAAGCCCAGGTGGGCGCGTGCACGCCGTTGGTGATGGAGTCGATTTGAAATTCGGGGAACATTTCGCGGGAAACCTTGCCGTGCTGCAGGGCGACGCCATTGCAGTAGCGCGAGAAGCGCAGGGCCAGCAAGGTCATGTTGAGCAGCCCGTCACGGAAGCAGTTCAGCTTGTGGAGGCGGGTGGTGCGCTCTCCGCCGAGGATGCGAATGGCCTGTTCGTTGGAGAAGCGGTCATGGCCGGCGGGCACAGGAGTGTGGGTGGTGAACACGCACTTGTTGCGCACCACCGCCAGGTCGCTTTCGGTTTCGGTGCCCAGCGGACCGCCGCCCAGCTGGCTTTCGAGCAGCGCCAGGGTGAGCAGCGCGGCGTGCCCCTCGTTCATGTGATAGACGTTTACATGCAGGCCCAGTGCATTGGCGATGCGGACGCCGCCCATGCCCAGCACGATTTCCTGCTGCAGGCGGTAGTTGGTGTCGCCGCCGTAGAGGTGGTCGGTGAGGCCGCGATCCGGTCCCGAGTTGGCGTCCAGGTCGGTGTCCAGAAGGTAGATGGGGACGACATGCCCGGAACGTCCTTCGAGGTCGTATCTCCAGGCGCGCACCGTAACGATGCGATCTTCCATGGAAACGGTGATCCGGACCGGCTCTTCGGTGCAGAAGTCGGAAGGGTTCCAGGGCTGGACGTCCTCGGTCTGCTTGCCGGTCTTATCCAGATGTTGCTGGAAGTAGCCCTTGCGATGAAGGAGGGTGAAGGCGACCAGGGGAATGCCAAGATCGGCGGCGGAGCGCAGGGTATCGCCCGCCAAGACACCCAGGCCGCCCGAATAGGTGGGCATGGCGGGGTGAATGGCGATTTCCATGGAGAAGTAAGCGACCAGGCCTGAATGAGGCAGCGCCTCGTAGGTGAATGGCTTCGTTGATGACGGTTGCATCGATTTTTTCTTGTGCCTCCGGCTCCCCAACCTTGACTTTCTGGCAGCCACCTTGGGTGAAAACAACACGGCTTACAGAGGGTGCATATCGCTTTATATCGTCGGGTTCAATCCCCGATTTTAGCAAGCGACGATCTGAGGGAAATGCAACTTTTGCACCACGGCCAAAAGGGGAACTGCAGGACCGCCGCGGGAATCCCCGGGGAGCGGCCGCATTTTGATGTTTAGGACGATTGCTGAAGCAAGAATCGTTTACGTGAAAGGAGCATTTTTGGCGCCGATACCTCCGGCTACTTGACAGATTGGATGCGCACATCCAGCCGGTGAGCACCTCCGGAGGCATGACAAAGGTGGATTTGGGGCACAATGCCGATCCTTTCCGCATAGCGCCGGCCCAGAATTTCGGCGAAGACGGGGGCGTGTTCGGCTTCCACCAGGTTGACGGTACAGCCGCCGAAACCTCCGCCGGTGAGGCGGGCACCGATGAGCCCGGGCAGGTCCTGGGCGAGCTCCACCATGGCATCGGCCTCCACGCAGCTGGCTTCGAAGTCCTGGCTATAGCTGCGGTGGGCCTCGGCCATGAGGCGGCCCAACTCCGGCAAGTCGTGGCTGATGAGGGCGTTGGCGGCGGCCACGGTGCGCAGATTTTCGGTGATGACGTGGCGGGCGCGCTTGAGCGCGTTGGCGCTCATCTCGGCTCCGTACCGGGCGAGGTCTTCCATGGTGGCATCGCGGAGGAAGCGCACCTCGGGCCGATGGCGGGCGATGACGGCCGCAGCCTCTTCGACCTCGGCGCGGCGGCTGGTGTATTCGCCGCCGGAAACGGCATGCTTGACCATGGTATTGGCGATCACCAGCGCTACCGTGGAGGGGATGGGGGCCAGCCTGAAGCTCAAATCGCGGCAATCCAGGAGGAGGGCGTGGTCGCGGGCGCCGTTGGCGGAGATGAACTGGTCCATAATGCCGCAGTTCGCGCCCACGAACTGGTTTTCAGCGCGCTGGCAGAGGCGCGCCAACTGCGGTCCGGCATAGGTGACCCCGAGCAGGGCAGTTACGGCCAGGGCGGTGGAGACTTCCACGGCCGCGGAGCTGGAAAGCCCGGATCCGAGCGGTACATCGCCCCAGAGAGTCAAGCTGAATCCGGGGGTCGGGTGGCCTTCGGCGGCGAGGACTTTGAGGATGCCGACCGGGTAATCGCTCCAGTGGCGGCTCGCCTCAGCGGGGAGGGCGTCGGCGTCAAAGACGCGTTCCTTTCCGTAATTCTGGGAAAAGATCACGATTTTGCCGTCGGAGCGCGGGGAGATGCCGGCGAGGGTGGCGAAGTCGATGGCCGCGGGCATGACAAATCCCTCGGCGTAGTCGGTGTGCTCGCCAATGAGGTTGACGCGGCCCGGAGCGGCAAAGATTTCCGGTTCGGCATGGAAACGGTCTACGTGCAGGGAACGCAAAGCTTCGGCATCGTGCATACGTTTTCCAACCCTATTTCAATTCCAAATCGGGCGCATGGTCTGTTTGGACCTTCGCCGGAGGCAAGGGTGCAGGCGGATGGAGGCGAGAGGAAGGGACGGATGAGAACGTTTACTTACGCAAATAAAGAAATACCGGTCCACTTCTCTCCTCTCAGTTTTCAGACGTTGCAAGCATCGCTAAAGACCGACCAGATGCGATCGAGCCAGGCCTCGTGCTCCGGCTTCATCAGGACCGATCGGAGGCAGGTGACCTTGCCGGCTTCCGGGACGAGCGCGTCTGCGGAGCCGAACCAGCGGTACGGCAATTGTACTAGCGCCAAATGGAGATTCCGAGCGGCGCAGTTATCAAAGATTTCCTGGGCACGGCGGGAAGCCCGTTGCCGGGGACTTAAAGCGATTTTCCAGGCCACTATATCCAATTCGGGATGGACGGCGGCGGGTTCCGAGAGCCCGGCTGCGGGTTCCGAGAACCCGGCTGCGGGTTCCGAGAACCCGGCGGTGAGGGTCTCAAAGCGGGGGTCGGCGCGCAGCCTGCGGTTCAGGTCGCGAGCGGCAGCGCGGCCGGAGGCCAAGCCGCGGGCGAATTCGCCTCCGGGAACGGGCGGAAGCAGTCTTTGGGTGGCCCAGAGCGCGACGGCGGCGGCTCCGGCGCGGGAGCACTCCAGGCTGATTTCACCGAGGTGTAACTCGCGGGAAGTGAAGTAGGTATAGGGGGAGTCGTGCTTGTAGAAGCGCCCCACCCCGGGATCGCGGAACAGGACGCATCCGCAGCCGTAGGGCTGGAGGCCATGCTTGTGGGGATCGACCACGATGGAGTCGGCGTGGTGGATGAGGGCGAAAGCGCGCCGGGCGGGCTCGTCCAGGGAGTCGGGGATGAGCTTGAAGTAGCCTCCATAAGCGGCGTCGACGTGGATGCGAAATCCGTACTGCCGCTGCAGGTCGAGCACCTGGTCGAGGGGATCGACGGCCCCGATGGCGGTGGTGCCTAAGGTCACCACGACGGTGCCGGCATCGCCCTTGCGGAGTTCGGCCTGGAGCGCGTCGATGGACATCCGGCCGAAGTTGTCGGTTTCGACGTTCGCATATTGGAGCTGGAGCACGGCGGAGATGCGTGCGTGAGTGTAGTGAGCCTGCTCGGAGGCCAAGATGCGCTTTCCGGGGGCAATCTGTCCGGCGACCCACAGGGCTTCCAGGTTGGCGATCGTGCCGCTGGAGGTGAGGTGGGCGAGGTAGTCCGGGGCTTCCCATCCGAACATGGAGGCGATGGCGGCCACCGCTTCGATCTCCATAGCGGAGCTGGCGCGGCCGCCGTCGCGAGCGTGGTTGTTGGGATTGATGGCCATGGCCAGCGCGTAGGCGGCGCGGGCGACGGGGTGGGGCGGCTTCAGCATCTGGCCGGCGTAGAGGGGATGGAAGTAGGGATAGTTGTCGCCGAGGCGATGGGCGGTCTCATCGAGGACACGGGAAATCGCGGATTCCTGTTGCGGGGTGAGACAGGCCGATTCATGGGGCGGAAGACTGGCAAACTC
>DASXXV010000162.1:0-4458 GCA_036502905.1 Occallatibacter sp.
CGCCATTACCGAGCGTCTGCGGCTGAGAGCCGAAGGCACCTTCACCAACATCCTCAACCACGCCAACCTCGCTGACCCCTATACCAACCTCGGTTCTTCCAACCTGGGCATTGTTTCCAGCAGCATCAAGTCCGATTTCGGTGGCGCCCGCACCGGACAGATTTCCGTCCGCGCGGACTTCTGACCAATCCGTCCGGAACAAACATCGGGCCGCGTTCATCACCATCGCGGCCCGATCGACTGCTGAAAAGAAACCATCGCCTGCAGGCATAATCCGGTTTCTTCACGGAACCTCACGGCGGCGCAGATCGGTCCGCTCGACACCCCAGGGCAATCCGCGTCCCCCTGGAATAAACCAGCTGCCTGGAATAAACCAGCTGCCATCTCGCGGGACTGCTGCCCCTTACAACTCCTTTTTTCCAGCCCGCGTCCAATGCGCAGAAGGTTTGACGGAACCCTCGATTCAGCCCGAAGGGCATCCGCCATCCTTTGCTCGTTTTTGCCATCGTCCCGGCAAGTTGCGGTATGCTGGGTACTTTGGTACGCTCAGGCATTTTTTTCGACTGCCCAGGCGAGGGTCCCGGGAACGCCGCTGGCTTTCCCGGCTTTGAGCAACAGGGCTTCCTCGTCGCGGGCAAGATCATTCGGGCATAGCGAAGGGAGAAGGTTGACATGGCAGAAGACAGCAGGATCAATGGATTTGCGTGGTTTATTGCGGGGTTGGGCGTAGGCGCACTGGCAGGCATTCTGTACGCTCCCAAGAGCGGCAGGGAAACCCGCGACGAATTGGCCAACAGTGCCCGCGAAAGTACCGAGTATCTCCGCAACCGCGGACGCCAGGTAGCCGAGCAGATGGGCACCTACGTCGATCGCGGCAAGGAACAGGTCGGCGAATACATGGATCGCAGCCGCGAGGTTGTGGACCGCGGCCGCGCCCAGTGGGAAGAATTCGTGGAACGCGGCAAGAATCTCGTCGGTGACCAGAGCACGCGCGTGGCTGCCGCCGTCGATGCTGGCCGGCAGGCCTACAAGGCCGGCAGTTCGCCCAGCGGCTCCAACATGACGGCCGGAACCACCACCGCGGGAACTCCCAGCACCAGCACGACCGGCGCCAGCTAAACCGTTAACCAGAACCAGAACATGAATTCCGTCATCGGGCCGGGAGCCGCAACGACAGCATGCGGATGCTGTTTCGTTCGGTCCCGGCCAGTGTGCGTAAGCCCTCGCGTTATCACCCCGGACCGTTCAGCGCCGCAACCACTGTACGTGAGAACAACATGGAAAATGTCAGTACCGATATGCTTCTAATCCTGGCCGGCGTCACCGTCGCGGTCCTGCTCCAGGCCGGAGTCCTCCTTGGGATCTTGCTAACCATGCGTAAGGCCGTCCAGACCGCCAAGGAAGAGGCCGACGAATATCGCGCCAAGCTGACGCCCATCCTCGAGAGCGGAAGCAAGTTGATCACGAGCGGCAACGACCTCGTTGCTGCCACTGCCAGTCTCATCAATAACCTGAAGCCCGAGCTCGAGGCCGCCGCCACCGAAATGGCGAACATGTCCCGCGACCTCCACGCCCAGTTCAATATGTTGCAGGGCGCCGTGGATGGAGTCGCGCTGAAAGCATGGCATCAGGCCGATCGCGTGGACCGCATGACCACCTCGTTTCTCAATGGGCTCGACCGCCTCGGCGGTTTCGTAAATGAAGCCGTCCACCTGCCCATTCGCCAGGTCAACGGCGTCGTCGCCGCTGCCAGGGCGGTGGTCGACACTCTGCGTGCGCCTGCGCCCCCGCGCCAGCCTCGCTCCGGCTCCGCGCCCCGCCCCACCCACGTCGACGAAGACAAGGACCTTTTCGTCTAAACAGCGCCACAGGTGCCCCATCTTTCCCACACCCGCATGTCGAGCTAAGTGGGACTCGTGGCCTGTCGCGGTGAAAGCCTTACTGTGGTATCCCGCATGTGCAGATGAAAACAATAGCGTGTCATCCTGACCCTGAGCTTCGAACGCGCCTGCGTCGCATGCTCCGGCGACGCTTACGTCGTGGTGATCGACATGAAGAAGCTGGAGATCACCGCCCGCATCGAGGCCGGCGGTAACCCCGACGGCCTTGCCTGGGCGGTGCGCCCGTAACTGGCCGGACCTGCAATCACACTTGCAATTGGCGAAGATAAGGAACGCTGGCCTTCATCAGCGGCAGGTCCATCTCCACAAAGTAATTCTTGATACCGCCCGTCTTGGCCGCGGAAAAAATCTTCTTCCAGTCGAGCGTCCCCTGGCCCACCGCCACGATGGTCCTCGTCTTCGCCGACCATCCCTGCACGTGCATGGAAACGAACCGCCCCGGATACTTTGTAAAATATTCGGCGGCATCAAACCCCTCGCTTATGGTCGACACCTGAAATTGAAATTGCACGAACTTGGGATCGAGAAGCTTGAACAGCAAGTCGTAGGTCCGCTGGCCATCCACGGTCGTGCATTCAAAATCCTCGTTGTGAAGCCCTTGCACGATGCCCGCTGCGGCCGCTTTCTCTCCCATCCGGTTGTACTCATCGGCAGCCCGCTTCACATCGTCCATGGTGGGATTCTTTGGTCCGCCCAGGCTGGCCACCAGCATCTGCGTCAGTCCCGCATCTTTGGCCCATGCAATGCGGCCTTCCTGGTCCTTGCGCAATTCGTTCATCGAGAAGTGGCTGCTCACGCAACTCAGCCCCGCATCCTGCAACATCCCGCGGAGTTCCTTCCCGCTATATTTGCGCAGTCCCCCGAACCCGGAGTCCGCGTAACCCACCGGGGAGCACAACTCGATGGTCTGGAATCCCGCCGCCGCGAGCGTCTTCAGCGTTCCCGGAAAGTCCTTCGCGATCATGCTCCGCACCGGCCATGTTTGACAGCCGATCGGAAGCCCGAGAGGATTCGCCCGAAGCACCCTTGCCCCGCACATGGCGTACGCACCCAGCGCCACGCTTGCTCCCGCCTGTTTCACGAATTCTCTTCTCGATAAACCCCTCATGCGCAATCTCCTTCGTTGAACCGCGAGGCAATTCTAAACGGAGGCCCCACGCCGAAGCCCTCGGCAAACGGCGTTTGTTATTCTTCTCGATAACGTCACTCCGGTTCAGGGAATCTCCGGCATCCTCCTTCCGCTCTCCTGCCGGGCTTTGATGAGGTCGCGAATCCAGGCCATGAACAACCGATGCCGCCCTGCAGCCCTGTCTCTGTGTCTTCTCGCTGCCTGCAGTGCGCTGTCCATCGCTGCGCTCGCCGCCAGCAACGATGGGCAGCCGTCTGAAAAGAATGGTGCAGCCCCCCTGCGTACTCTTGAAGACCTGAATCTGAAAGGCGGCACGGCTGACAATCCGCCCTTCACCGATACCATCCTGGGAGTGGATTCGCCCTTGCGGAGCAGCCTCTTTCGCCATGGTCTGCTGTTTCGTATGGGCGCCAATGGGGCCTACATCCAGAACACTCTCGCCGCGCCCGTCCCCGCCGATGCTCAGACCTACATCGGCCAGAGACCGTTTGGCGCATACTCGTTCAATCCCGTGCTGACCGCCGACCTGCGCCAGTTGGGCCTGTGGAAGACGCAGTTGAACATCAACGGTCAAATACAGCAGAGCAGTTGGAACCCCGCCCAACCGGCAGCCGCCACCATCAGTGCCCTCTATGTCTACCGGGAATTCGGTGAACACCGCGTGGAGATTAAGCTCGGCTATCTCACCACCGATTTCCAGTTCATCGGCTTGCAGGTCGGCGGACAGGTTGCGTCAGGCGCGCAAGGCGTCTACGCGGTGCTGCCCTACGAGGTCGGGCTTTCGCATTCCCCCATTCCCGCGCCTGCCGTCACGCTTAAATATCGATTCGATTCCGGCCTCTACCTCAAGGCAGCAGCCCAGCGCGCCAGTGAGCCCGGCTCGGATGAGGAAGCACTGAATCGCGACGCGGTGGGACTGCGTTTCCTTCCCCACGGGGATAAGTTGGTGCTGGTTGGCGAAGCGGGATTCAAGCAGCCGGGCGCCGCGGCAAAACTCAGCGCCTGGTATCGCGCCGGGTATATCGGAAACAATACCCCCTATACCAGCCTGCGCACGGGCCTCAAGAAGAGCGGCAATTATTGCGCCTACCTGCTGGCCGATCACCAGCTCTGGCAGCCCGAAAAAACCTATGCCGGACGCGGCGTGTATGCCGGAGCTTCGGCCATGGTCGTTCCCGCCGATCTCGATGTCTATCGCCTCTACTACGAAGCGCGCCTCTATTACGCCGCGCCCTTCCGCACCAGGCCTGCCGACTTCGCTTCCATCGTGGCATCCTACACCGCCTTCAGCCAGGACAAGCTGCGCACCCTGGCCGAAGCCGGCAAGACGTTTTGGCGCGCTTCCGATTCAGTGACCGGCAGCTACACCGTGCGCCTTGCCCGCGGCAGCTACGTGGGACTCGGGTTGAGTTATGTCAACGGCCCAAC
>DASXXV010000163.1:0-40871 GCA_036502905.1 Occallatibacter sp.
AAAGGAACTGGAGCGGCTGGGCAAAATCCTCGATCACCGTCCGGCGAGTCTGCGTGGAATGACGGTGGGGATGGTGCTGGCCGCGCGACTGCTCAAAGTGAGAACGCGGGACGGGCGGATGACGGGGCTGTGGGCCAACAATGTGCAGCGGGAGTTCGAGCGCCGCAGGGGAACAAACAATATCATTCTGAAGGCGCGGCAGATGGGTTTGACGACCTGGGCTGCCGCGCGGTTCTTCCTCCGGACCATCACCCGACCGGGAAGCCTGACGCTGCAAGTGGCGCACAGCCAGGAATCGGCGGAGGAGATCTTCCGTATCGTCCACCGGTTCCTGGACTGCCTGCCGGGGCAGTTGCGCACCGGTCCGTTGCGGACCTCGCGCGACAACACACGCCAGATCGTGTTCGCCGGGATCGATTCGCAGTACCGCGTGGTTACGGCCGGCGATCGGAATGCGGGCCGGGGATTGACAGTGCAAAACCTGCACTGCTCGGAACTTGCCCGCTGGCCGGGCGATCCTGCGGAGATCCTGGCGGGGCTGCGGGCGGCCCTGGCGCCGGGAGCGGAAATGATCCTCGAGTCGACTCCGGACGGGGTAGGCGGATGTTTTCACGAGGAGTGGCAGAAGGCGGCGGAAACAGGGATGGTGCGGCATTTCTTTCCGTGGTGGATGGAACCGCGTTATCGCGCCCCGGCGACGCCCGGCGACGGTCTGACCGAAGAAGAGCGGGAACTTGTCCGCCGCCAGGGTCTCGATCTCCAGCAGATCGCCTTCCGCCGCCAGGTCCGCGCGAACTTTCGCGGTCTTGCGCGCCAAGAGTACGCCGAAGATGAGGCGAGCTGCTTCCGGGCAAGCGGGGATTCTGTGTTCGACCTGACGGCCATCGAGGCACGGCTGAAAGAGATGCCGTTGCCCGTTGAGCAAAGGAGGAACGAAGAACTGGATATCTGGCTGCCGCCGGTGGCGGGCAAACAATACATGGTGGCCGTGGATCCGGCGGGCGGCGGAAGCGAAGGGGATTATTCGGCGGCGCAGGTGCTGGACATGCAGAGCGCTCTGCAATGCGCGGAATTTGCGGGTCATGTAGGCGGGCTGGAACTCGCGCGACTAGTAACCAACCTGGCCGCCGAGTACAACCACGCGTGGCTGGTGGTGGAGCGGAATAACCACGGCGCGGGCGTGCTGGCGCTGGCGGAGACGGTGTGCCGCTACGCGCGCATCTACCACCAGGCCGGCCAGCCCGGGTGGCTGACCAGTTCCGTAAGCAGGCCCGCCATGATCGCGCGCCTGGACGCAGCCCTGGTCGAAAAACCGGAGTGCTTCATGAGCCGCCGGCTTCTCGCCGAATGCCGCGGCTTTGTGCGACTCCCGGACGGACGAAGCGGCGCGCGGGCCGGCATGCATGATGACCGCGTGATGGCCATTGCTATGGGGCTCGCGGCGCGGGCGGAGATGACGGGAAGACAGTGAACAGTGAACAGTGAACAGTCGCGGGGAGTTCGGACATCCGCTGTTCACTGTCCACTTTCCACTGCTATTTTGCTTTGCAGATAATTAGTGTTGTTGCGGGTAGAATTCAAAGTGAAGATCCGACAGAGAACAGGGGCTCTTCTTGGCGGTTACGGCCGTGCAGCACATCCGGCGGATGAGGGGCGGCGCGCAGGGGCAATTGATGCTCGGCGATGACGGTCGCCCGTACGTGGTGAAGTTCCGCAACAACCCCCAGCACCGGCGGGTGCTGGCTAACGAGTTTCTGGCTTCGAAACTGGCGCGGGCCGCGGGTCTTTCGGCTCCCGATGTGGAGTTGGTTGAAGTCTCGCAATGGCTCGTGGATCATACGCCCGAGTTGGAGATCGACCTTGGCCAGACGCGTGTCAGGTGCGACCCCGGGCTGCAGTTCGGTTCGCGTTTTGTGGGCGGATTGATGCCCGGTCAGGTGATGGATTATCTGCCCGAGGAACAACTCGCCGAGATACGGAACCTGGGGGAGTTTGCGGGCATCCTGGCGCTCGACAAGTGGACAGGCAATGCCAACGGACGCCAGGCGGTCTTTGCCAAAAAGCAGCGCGAACGACGCTACCAGGCGGTGTTCATCGACTTCGGCTATTGCTTTCACGCCGGCGAGTGGCGTTTTGAGGACGCGCCCCTGCGGGGAGTGTATTACCGCAACGATGTCTACCGTGAGATCACGGGTTGGGAATCGTTCGAGCCATGGCTGACGCGCCTGGAGACCATGCCCGCAGAGACGGTCTGGGCGGCTGCCAACGACGTTCCTCCGGAGTGGTACGGGGGCGATCTCGGCGACATGGAGGCGCTGGCGGAGAAACTGCTGGCCAGGCGAAGCCGCATCCGGGAATGCATTGAACTCTTCGGGAAATCGGACCGGAAGCCGTTTCCAAAATGGGTAGGAGGAGACGAAAAAGTTGTGGGAGGATGGCGGGACGCGCGGTGGGGTTCTACTATCGGGAAAGTGATGTAGCGGCGGGCGCATGTGATGAATAGCGGAGAAGAAGCCGGGCGCGGCGCGGAAACCGCCCGCAATGTCGGAACGCGGCATCATTGCGAGTTCCAGTTGCTCAGCTACGTGCCGAATGCCTTGCGCAATGAATGTGTGCACATCGGGGTGATCCTGCGCGAGCAGGACGGTGCCGGGCCCGGCGAAGTTCGCTTCACGCGAGACTGGCGGCGGGTGCGGTGCCTCGATCCCGAGGCCGACACCGCCATGCTGGAATGCATGGAAAGCGAGATCCGCCGGCTCTTCCGAGAAGAGCCACAGGGGCGGTTGCGGCACCTGCTGGAGGATTCGCTTTCCTTGAACGTACAGATGACGGCTCCCAAGGCATACCTGGCCGAAAGCGTGCCGGCCGGACTGGAAGAATTGATGCGGCTCTACGTGGAGCCGCAGCGGAGGGAGCGTATGTCCCGGCTGCGGGGAAGGGCGGCAATCCAGGCGGCCGTGAGGGGCGAGTTTGAACGGGCCGGCGTATGGGACCTGCTGCGCAAGCAGATCCCCGCTGCGGATTACACCCGTCCCGGAGATCCGCTACGGATTGATGCGGCATACCGGCCGAATGGCACGGTCCGCATGTTTCATGCTGTGAGCCTCGAAGCGGGCGTGGAGATGGCCAAGGTGCTGGCGTTTTCCGCCCCTGCCTTGCGGGCCGGGGTGGAACGCGTGGAGAAAGCGGCGCTGGAACTCACGGCGATCATCGAGCCGGCCGCAAAGATCGGCGCCACGGACGAAGAGCCGGAGCGGTTGGAGATGTACCGGTTCGGCGTGGAAACCATGGAAGAACACCAGATCCGGGTCTTGACGACGTCGGACATGGGACGGGTGGCGGACACGGCGCGGCGCGAACTGCGAGTGTGATAGAGGCAGGGAACAGGTGAGTAAGGAACAGGCATTTAGGGATTAGGGACTCGGAATTGGAGAAATTGAGCGGGTGAGCCATGGCGGCTCACCCGTTTTCTTTTGCGGTGGACGCGGCGGCAGGCCAGATCGAATCTCTTGGTCGGCTGCCGGATGTCTTGCCCTGATCCCTTATCCCGGTTCCTGAATTTGAGAGCGAGGTACGCGTGAAATTGGGAGAGCAGTTGCGAGAAGTATGGAAGCAGGCGAGAGGTTCGCTGCTCCGGGGCGGACGTGTGGATATGAACGCGGAGGCGGAGCGCCGGACGCTGGCCATGCCGGCGATTCTGAGCCCGGTGCAGTTTCCGGGCAGGCTGCTGCCCAAAGCCACGCCCATGAACCTGCGGCATTTCGCCGAGACCCCGGTGGTGCGGCGCGCCATCAACGTCATCAAGGACCGGATCGCCTCCATGGACTGGCAGATACGCTTGCGGCGGGATTGCGTGGCCGGCGACCTTCCCGACTCCGAAGCGAGGAAAAAAGCCCTGCGCCGGATGCTCGAAGAACCCAACCCGGTCGACAGCTTTCGCACCCTGATGGAACAGGTGATCGAGGACGCGTTGACCGGCGGATTCGGGGCGGTGGAGATGGAGCCGACCGGCGATCCCGATCGTCCCGCGATGCTGTGGGCGGTCGATGGCGCCACCGTCCGGGTAAACGCCAAGTGGGATGGACAAGCGGAGAGCGCGCGCTATGCGCAGGCGGTGCCGGGACAGCTCGAATCGAATGCCGTGGACTTGCGAGACGATCAACTGATGTATGTGCGCATGAATCCCCGCAGTTTCACGCCTTTCGGCCTGGGGCCCCTGGAAGTGGCTTTCGAAACCGTGAACCAGTTCCTGAGCGCGCACCGTTTTGCGGGCAAGCTGGCGGCCAACTCGGTGGCCCAGTATGCGCTCTGGCTCAATGAGGCGACGCCCATCCAGCACGAACGCCTGATCCGTTGGTGGCAGGACGAGATCGAGGGCACGGGGCGGGTGCCGCTGCTTTCGACCGAGCAGAAGCCTGAGGTATTGCGCTTCGCGCAAGGCACGGATGCGGACCTGCGCCTGGCATGGCAACAGTTTCTCATCCGCATGGTGGCGAACGCATTCGGCCTGCCGCCCATGCTGCTGGGCCTGGAAGGCGATGTAAATCGCTCCACCGCCGCGGAGCTCGCGGATGAGGCCTTCCGCGGCGCCATTCAGCCGCTGGCGCAACTCCTGGCTGGGCACATTACCCGCGATCTGTTTGCCAAGTGCATCGGCTGGCGGGAGTTCGAGTTTGTCTTCAACGACCTGAATGCGCGCGACGAGGAAACGGAACTGGCGGTGCAGGTGCAGTTGTTGCAGGCCGGCGTGCTGACCGTGAACGAGGTTCGGGCCATGCGCGGGCTGGGGCCGATGGAAGCAGAGGACAGGGAACGGGGAGCAGGTAGCAGGGAATAGGTCGCAGGAATCAAGAGATCGGGGACCAGAACTTACGACGAATCCCTTTTCCCTGTTCCCTGCGCGTTGCGAAGCGGAGCGAAGATGCGATTGGAAGCGATGGCAGTAAGAATTCCCGTCGTGGACGGGCACCCCAACCGGGTGGCGTTTGAGGGAACCTTGACCATAATGGATACGCCCAGTGACAAGGCGCCCGCGGGAGCGCGCGGACATCGCGTGATTCTGACCAGGGAAGCCGCGGAGAATGCGTTGCCTTCGCTGCTGGGCATGGCGGTGGATTACCGACCGGGATGGGACGGCCACGACGCGCGGCGCAAGATCGGGCTGCTTACGGAGGCGAATGTCGACGGCCGGAAGCTGATCGTGCGCGGCTATCTCTATGCGCGCGACTTTCCCGAGGTGGCGAAGGCCATCGCGGCCCAGGCACCCGAGCAGATGGGCATGAGTTACGAAATTGCTGAGGCGCGCGTGGAAGACATGCGCGCGGAGATCTGGAAACTGACCCGGGTTACCTTCACCGGGGCAGCCATACTGCTGCGGGACAAGGCCGCCTACCGGGCGACCAGCTTCCGGATGGCAGGTTAGCCGGTGCCTGGTCGGGGAAAGCTGGCGGTCTTCGCCGACTAAGCTGCCTCTGACGAAGATCGCGCTCATCTGGGCGGTCACCGTGGCGGAGTTTGGCATTCATCGGCCAAACGAAGTGGGAGGCGGTTCGACCACGCAGAGAAGCCTGGCAATAGCTTCGAAATTTACGAACACCAAAGGGCTCTGTACCCGGCGCGGGGGGAATCTTGTCTCCTGCCCACATCGGCGGATGGAGCGTTATCGCAGGGTGCCGACAATCTCTGGAACAAGGAAGGAAAGGCATGGACAACGAAGGAGTCGAGCTGGCCGCGCGCCTGGAAGCCGCCACCAGCCTGCTGAACAAGATGTTGAACTGCCTGGAAGAACGGCTGGCCGCGGCCACCGCTCTTTCCGGCGAGGTGGAAAAGATCTCGGCCACCGTAGAGCAGGGCCGCCGCGAAGAAGAATTGGCGGAGAAGCTTGCCGCGGTGGAGCGGGAATTGACGGAGCTGAAAGCCGCAGCCACGATCGCGCCGTTGCCAACGCTGCGCAAGACTGTTTCAGCGGCCACCACGGAGATGCTCGCCAAGCATGGTATCGGCGAGGGACCGGTCGATGTTCGCACTCTGGATGCGGCCCTGGCGGGTTTGAGCCTCGAACAGCGCATCGCGGTGAAGACGCAGCTGCTTCGCGCAGGCGCGATCGCCTAGAGAAAGTGAATGAGCGAAGAAGTGAAGAGGTGAACAAGATCCGCTCTTCACCGATTCATGAATTCACCCTTTCACTTATTCACTACTTCATTACCGCTCCACGGAGGGAGCACACGAATTATGAACGCAACCTTTGCAGACATTCATGCAGCAGCGGACTTCATCGGACCGGGCGCGGTGGAAGTTCCCTTGTACCAGACCGAGATCTTCGACATCTGCCGGCGCTCCAGCCCGTTTGGCCAACGCATCAAGCAGGTGCCGGCCACCGGCCATCCGTCGCGGTTCTTCGAAGAGACCGCGCTTCCAGTCCCCGGCGCTGCCGGCTTCGTAAATCCGCGCAGCATCGTGGCCCCGGTAGTGAGTCCCACGCGCGTGGAGCGCAGCGTGCCGCTAAAAGCCATTGTCTCCCAGATCAACTACAACCTCTTCGACATCGAACTGGGCAATCAGCAGCAGCAGTTCGCCTACCTGCAGGCCAAGGACCTGGTGGACACGGTGAGCGGCGTCATGGTGTCGCACGACGTGGCCCTGTGGAACGGCAACGACACCAGCCTGGGCTCGCCCGCTACCACGCAGTACATGGGTGTCATCAACCAGATCGTGGCCGGCGGCAATAGCGTCACCATCGGCACCGCGGCGTCCATCGTGGACGGCATTAAGTCGACGGTCGCGCAGATGGTGGCTAGCAACGGTTACCACGTCCGCCCCACCGCCATTTACGCCAACCCGGTCCTGCTCGACCTGATCGATCGCGAGATGAAGACGGAGTTCAACGTCGTGCTGAACACCGACCAGATCACCGGCGGATTTCGCGTGAAGATGTTATCCACGCAGGCGGGCGATCTTCCGCTGATCCCCGACTGGAGCCTCAGCTACACCGGCACCCCGGGATCGGGCTCTGCCGTGCTGCCGGCCTACATCGTTACCGAAGACCTGATCGAGTACCACTGGCTCGGCGACCCGGCCCCGCGCATTTTCCAGCTCGGTCTCCCGGGATCGCTCACCCAGCAATATGTCGCCGTCAAGTTCGGCGCGCCGGTAGTGAAGGGCGCCAACTACGCGCATTACCAGGTGCTGGTCGATCGCTAAATCAGTAGATATCGCACAGTGGACAGTGGTCAGTTAGCCCCCGCTGTTCACTGTGCAACCATTCACCGACCACTGTTCCGGAGGAACACACCATGGCCTACTTGCAGCCGGCCGACTATCCCAATTACGGATTGCCGGACGGAACTTCGGCGGATTGGATTTCGGCCGCCACTTCACTGATCAACACCTACTGCAGGCGGCCGGACCTGAACGTAATTGAGTACACGGAACGGCTCCGCCTTACCAGCGGTTCGCAGAACGTGCGCTTGACGTATCTTCCGCTTGCGTCCCTGGGGGCCGCCGCCTCGCCCATCGTGAGCCTGCAGGGACGCTATGCCAGGCCTCGCCGCGGCGAAATGGCGGAAGGCCCACTGCTCGAAGCCGTCTGGGCGTTTTCCCTGCCTGGACAGTGGACCGCCATCGATCCCAACGCAGTGGATTGCGATGAGAACACGGGCGAACTCACGTTGCCCTGTAACATCCTCGGTCTGCCCTACAACGAAATCATGGTCAGCTACACGGCGGGCATGGCAGCGATCGGCGACGATATCAAGGCTGCCTGCGCGCAGATCGTGCGCAACTCGCAGGCCACTCCCGCCCTGAACGCCAGCAAGACCAGGATCGACACCATGCAGATGCAGTACTTCTCGAGTTCGCTGCTGGACGAGACGGTGAAGTCATGGCTCCGTCCCTACGTTGCGAACAGGCTGGGGTGAAGAATGAGCGATACGGTGCCGCGCAATCCTGTGGCTGCTTCCCGGCTTCTGGCCGATGCCTTGCTGAGAAGCGTTTCCGGCACTTCGGCCCGGTTCCGCATCACTGCCGTCAACCCGGACACGTCGGAAGTCGGCCTTGTCTCCACGGCTTTCGCCGAGATCAACGTGGCCCCTGTGGTGATGCGCAAGCTGCGCCCCGCCTGGCAGAGCGATGGCGCGCCGAAATGGGAGTTGCTGGTGTCCGCCAGCGGCGTGCAACAACAGGTACTCGCGCTCGACCTGGCTTCGGCCCAATCCCTCTTTTCCATGACGCTCGCAGTGATCATCGCGGGACAGAGTTACATCATCGAATCCATCTCCTCCAACGAAGCCTTTGGAGAGGTGTATCTATACCGATTACTGCTCCGCGAAGCGCGTCCGCAGGCGGTGTGAAGAAGCCGGGAACAGGGGACAGATTCGGAGCATCGGGATCGGATTACGGCGAACGCCGATCCAGAAAGGTAGTTGAGGAAGCAGAGAACGTCGGACGGGCAAGCTTTTTCTGTGCCCGATCCCTGTTCCCTGATCCCTGTCATTTATGCAAAATGCCAAAGACTCGTTTTACATGGCGTTGCGCTCGCGCCTGGCGACGCTCAATCCGGAGCGAACCATCGTCCTGCGCGGTGCCCTGCGACCGGGAATCCTCGTTGAAGAGGCTGAAGCACCTTTCAGCCAGCCTCCCTCCGATGTTTTCGTGATGCGCTGGATCGGCCTCGGTATTGACGTCAACCTCGATGCGGCTCTGGTCGCGGCCGAGTGCGAGATCGTCTACCAGACGTGTGGATGCCAGAGCTTTGGCGGACTCGATCGCGGCCGTGCGCTGAGCGCAATGGATGAAGAGCTTCTTTCCATCCTGCAGCCCTTCTCCACGCCCAAGCTGAGCTTCATCGCCACTCCCCCGGCGCCCATGTTGACCCAGGTGTTCTGGGACGAGCCTGCCTTCGGGCCGGTGGCCACGCAAAAGGATCGTCTCGGCCGCTCAGTGAAACTCATGGTCTACAGCTACCAGGAACAGGGTGAATAAATGTCCGCTGGTTGGTTTTCGGCTGCTGCACCGGTGGCGCGCCGCGTGCGTGCGTACTTTGCTCCCGTGAATCGAGTCGCGCAGGCGCCGGTCACGTTCGATGCATCACGGGATGGCGGTTTCAACCTGGATACTCCGCCCTCTCCGTGGATCAGCATGGGATGGATCCAGGGATTCACGCGCGCGGCCACAGGCAAATCCGGCGCCGTCATGACAGGCATCCCGGCGTCCCCCCTGGAGCAGATCCGCGAGAGCCTCGAGGCGGAGCTGAGCTTTCAGTTTCTGGCCTGGAACAAACTCACCATGGCGCTCGCGACCGGCTCCCAGCACATGAACCTGCTGGGCACACCCTCAGCCACCGCCCTGGCCATGCCCGCAGTTTCCATCCAGGGCGGATCCAGCGCAGGCTCCATCCTGCTTGCGCCGGCCGACCTGGCAGGATTCACGGCCGGTTCCATCATCGCGATCGATGACGACTACACCGGACAGACAGGTTTTGTAGGCTCGCCCATATCCGGCGCGTACGTCCGCCACCCATTGAGCGACGTCGATTACATCCGGCGGGTCACATTCAACGTTGCCCTGGTTTCGCAGGTGACGCAAACGGCACTCATGCTTGCCGAACCATTGCCTGGCGGAGTCCCCTCGGCCACGGCGAAAGCCCAAGCCCTGTGTGGATTTATCGATCGCCTCGGCGGCAGCTTTTACCAAGAGTGGTCCGGACTCTTCGCGCTCCAAGGCAGCCAGGGCGAACGCATCTTCTTCCACTATCCCCGGCTGCAAGCCATGAGAGATGCCGAGGAAATGCCTGTCCCGCTCGCGCCCAGGGTCAAGGGCTCGCTGGAGCGCATGGCGTTGAAAGCTAAGTTCCGCGCCTTGCCCGTCACCGATCCCCTCGACGGCGAGCGCATCTTGTGTTATCGAAGCTTTCTCCCCGCTCCCAGGGCGCTGGTGTGATTCATCTCTACTGAAGCCTTGATGCACGGCCACCTTTGCTTGTCTCCTGGGCAGAGATCGCGGCGCGACCGAAGCCGAAGGGTATGCGGTTGCTTTTCACAAGTCTGGGCGACACGCATGCGTGGATACCCCCATAAGGAACTCGCCGCGCTGAAGCAAGCTTGTTAGTTGTTCAATGCGATTACTCTCCCGGCTGCATCATCTGCCGCAACCCAACGGAAGGAACCATGAAGATCACCATTCAGGGCCTGGATTACTCGGCATCGCTCGACGCCATCCACCCGTTGACCGTGGAGCGCAGGCTGAACAAGCCCACCCTCTGTCAATTCTGGTTGAGCCTGCCGACGCGCGGTACCCTCGCCCCGCCTGCAAGAAACCAGGCGGTGGCGGTCACCGGCGATGATGGCACTCCGTACTTCACTGGCTATATTGCGTACACGCCAATACCGGAATATGCGGGCCGGGCCATGGAAGGACCGCGCTATCGCCTCGCGGTGCGCGCCATCAGCGATGAACTACTTCTCGACCAAATGCCCGCCGCAGCCATGAATGGCGCGTCCGGAATGACCGCCGCCCAACTCATGAAATCGCTTGTCACTCACACCCGGTCGGCGGCGCTGGCCACGCAAGCCCTATCTGTGCAGGCGCCCGTCAGCAGCTTCGCCGCGGCCCCGGGCGCCACGTGGAGTGAAAGCGCCGGCCAGATAGCGTGCCAGGCGCGCGCCGCCTACCGCGCGCAGGACGGAGCACTGCAGCTCGAGCAGATTCCTTCCGCCGTGCATCCCCTCAATGAGTCAGACGGAGTCTTGAATCTCGCCGCTCTGTCCTTCACCTCGCCTGCTGCGCGCGAACTCGCAAACGATGTCACCGTGTGCGGCGAGCATGAGCCGGTCGCCTACGTCACGGAGTACTTCCTGGGCGATGGCATAACGGCGCAGTTCAGTCTCGGCGCCCCGGTCTATTTTCCCCCTGCTTCCAGCGCCGCAATGATCGATGAGCTGTTCAACCAGCCGGCTATCGATGCGGCTGTTTGGGACTCGGGAGGGTCCGGCTTTTTGTCGCTGGGCGCGGGCGGCCTGGCGATGACAGGAGGCAGCGGCATCGACGGGCAGACTATGCTCACCTGGATCGATTCGATCGAACTCGGCGGCACTCTGCTGGTGGAAGCATCAGGCGTCAGGCTCGCAACCGGCAGCAGCGGAATGCTATCGGGACTGTACATGGGATCCGACACGATCTCCGGGTGCCTGGCCGGCTTTCAGGTGAAGGCGCAGCCCGGCACGGGCGCCGTTACCGTGCAGCCCATCATTGAAGGCGCGCCCTCAGGGGTTGCATATTCTACTAACCCCGCGAACCTGTACACCCTGCGCATCCGCCTGCATTGCTCAGAATGTGAGCGCGCTCTCGCAACCTACCGTTCCTTCGGTGACGCCGGCGCAATCACGGATGGCGGACAAGCCAGCGACGCCCCCGCGAAGCTCCTGTTTGAG
This sequence comes from Occallatibacter sp., assembly GCA_036502905.1. Classification (GTDB taxonomy): domain Bacteria; phylum Acidobacteriota; class Terriglobia; order Terriglobales; family Acidobacteriaceae; genus Telmatobacter. The sequence goes on from DASXXV010000163.1 coordinate 11,427, forward strand.
ATTCAGGAATGCGTGAATGGTGTCGTGGGGATGGCGGTCACGCTTTACGACGGAAGCGTCAACTCACTGCCGCCGGCTTGTTCCCTTGTAGCCGCAAGTCTCATCACCATGTTCGGCAGCATACGCGCCTTCAGAGTCGCCAACCAGGGAACAGGTTGGGTCGTGAGCACGCCAGAGGGCGGAGGATCTTTTACGCGGCGCATGGGTTCACCCGCGCAATCGGGAGAATGCACCGTGGACAGGACTGGCAGGCTGCTGTTCAACGCGGGCTTCATTCCCATGGCGGGGGAGCGCATTGCCGTCAGCTATCGCACTTTGGGTCGCGCTGTGGGAAGAGCGGTGAACGCGGGCAGCCAGCAAACCCTCGCAGCGTCGGGCCTGCCCCCTGTTGCGCAGTGGATCGGATCTGTCACCAATCCTCCGGCGCGAAGTTCTGCCGATTGCCGCAACGCGGCGGCCACACTCGTCGCTGCCTCTGCGGGAGTAAGCGCTTTATGCAGCGGTTCCTATCGGTGCACCAATGCCGGCCTCGCCTCTGACCTATGGCCGGGTGACGCGCTGCTCCTCAATGTATGCTCGCTCGATCTCAATGTGCAGGTAGTGGTCCGGACGGTGAAGCTGAGTTATGCATCCACTTACCCTGACTCCCTTGAATACGATATCTCCTTCGCCAACGACTTGGCCGACGACCTCGCCGTCAAGACTTCAAATTCCGTACCCGCGGATGCGTGGCTGCCCGCACCGGTTTCTCCCCTCGTGCTGCCCAATCTGCGTGACGTGACAGTCACTTCCCTCAATGGGACCACCGTGACCATCAATACAGGGGTGCCCGCTCCTCCCGGCGGCGGTTTCGAAATCCGGCGCCGCGATTTTGCTTTCATGCCAGGAGAAGATGTCGACCTCGTCATGCGAGGCTCGCAGCCAATCATGACCTTCTCTCGGGAAACGGCCGGCGATCGCTTCTACATCCGGATGTTCGACGGCTCAACACCGCCGAACTACTCCGAGTTTTCCACTGCCTTGTTTATCAACCTGCCAGTGAGCAGTGGACAGTGAACAGTGCACAGTTCATCGCGAGCGGTGAACAGGAGTCACTGATTGCTGTCCCCTGTTCAAAGTACGGAGTCCCGCGGATGCGGATGATGAGTGAATTCGAAGCGCAAGTGCTCAGCGACCTGAGCGCATTGAAGACCCAGATGAACGGGCTCATGGGCGACGGCAACGGCGGCCGCATTGCGGAACTCGAGCGGCGTATGGAACAGCACGAGCAGAACTGGCAACGCGCCAAGGGATTTCTGGCGGCGGTCAGCGTCCTGTTTGCTGTCCTCGAAGTTGCGGTCCAGGCCTGGCACCGGCACTAACGCCCCGCTCGCTCCATCATCCCAGGTGTTGCCTCGAGCGGAGTTCGGCGTGTTGGCGCTGACCAACGCAGCCGCAGGACCCGCGATTGGTTTTATGCACGCCTGGGGTCGGCGAGATTCCTGCAGGGCCACCTATAATCGCAATATGAGCGAGCAGCCGTTAGTCGGCGTTGTGATGGGCAGCAAAACCGACTACGAAATCATGTCGGCGGCGGTCGACATTCTCCGCGCCCTCGACATTCCTCATGAGGCCCGCATTGTCAGCGCCCATCGCACGCCCGACCTGCTCTTTCAATACGCGGAAAAGGCTCGCGCACGCGGGCTGCGAGCCATTATCGCGGGTGCCGGCGGGGCGGCGCATCTGCCCGGGATGCTCGCCGCCAAGACGCTTGTACCCGTGCTCGGTGTTCCTGTCCCCGCTACGCAGTTGAGCGGCCTCGATTCGCTGCTTTCGATCGTGCAGATGCCCAAGGGCGTTCCGGTCGGAACGCTGGCCATCGGCAAGGCCGGAGCCGCCAACGCGGCGCTGCTCGCGGCGGAAATCCTGGCCTCGACAGACGATGCCCTCTTCGATCGCCTGTCTGCATGGCGCGCCGCGCGTACCCAGGAAGTACTCGATCAGGAGTTGCCGGCGTGATTGAGGGTCCCCATCCAAGATCAGAAAACTTAGAACCAATTAGCCCCGGTGGCACGTTGGCAATTCTCGGCGGTGGACAATTGGGCCGCATGATGGCCATGGCCGCGCGCACCATGGGTTATCACGTGCGCGTCATGGACCCCGAGCCCGCGTGTCCGGCCAGTTTTGTCGTGGACGAGACCATTACCGGCCGCTGGGACGACGTGGACGCCGCGAAGCGGCTTGCGACCGGAGCCGATGCGGTCACGCTGGAGATCGAGCAGATCGGCGTGGACGCCCTTGCGCAAGTCGCACGCATCGCGCCATTGCGCCCGGGAGTCGAGCCCGTCCGCATCATCCAGGACAAAACCCTGCAGAAGCTTTGGTTGGCCGATGCCGGTTTTCCGGTTGGTCCCTTTCGCGTCGTCTGCGAAGAAGTTGATCTGCATAACGCGGTTCCTGTTCTTGGCGGCCGCGTCTTCCTCAAGATCGGGCGCGGGGGATACGACGGCCGCGGTCAGGCCCGCATGGGCTTCGAGCAGCCCGCAAGCGAACAGGACATTGCAGCCGCCTGGGAGAGCATCGGCAGGCGTCCTGCCGTGGCCGAGCAGGCGCTCGACCTGGAATGCGAAATCAGCGTGATGGCGGGGCGCAATCCCGCGGGCGAAGTGCGCAGCTATCCCGCCGCACGCAATCACCACGAGAACCAGATCCTTGCCTGGAGCGTACTACCCGCCGGCATCTCACCTGACCTCGAGTCGAAAGCCGAAGCCCTCGCCGCCTCCATCATCGAAAAGCTTGGCATTGAAGGCATGCTGTGCGTGGAGATGTTCGTCACGCGCAAGGGCGAACTGTTGGTCAACGAACTGGCGCCGCGACCCCACAACAGCTATCACCAAAGTGAGCGCGGCTGCGTAACCAGCCAGTTCGAGCAGGCCGTGCGTGCAGTCTGCAATCTGCCGCTCGGCGACACCGCGCTCATCTCACCCTGCGCTATCGCGAACCTGCTCGGGGACGTGTGGCTCGATGGCGATCCCGACTTCGCCGCCGCGCTGGAAGTTCCCGGCGTTCGCCTGCACCTTTACGAAAAGCACACCCCGCGCGTGGGACGAAAGATGGGTCATCTTTCGTCCACCGGCGCCACCGCGGAAGAGGCACTCGAGCGCGTGCTCGATGCCAAAAAGCGGCTCCACCCCGCGGACGTGTCATGCTGAGCGTACTGGATCGCGCGAAGCACAATCCACGCAGTCGACGGATCTGCTTTTCCGTCCACCTACTCCACCAGCGCCTTCTCCCAGCGCTTGGGCCGTCGATTGGCCTGCAGAATCTTCTTCCGCAAGCGCAGCGACTTCGGTGTGACCTCGACTAGTTCATCATCCGCGATAAACTCAATCGCCTGCTCTAGATTCAGGGTCCGATAGGGCACCAGCCGGATGGCATCATCGGCAGTAGACGCGCGCATGTTGGTCATCTTCTTTTCGCGAACTACGTTCACGTCAAGATCGTTGTCGCGCGAGTGCTCTCCGACGACCATTCCTTCGTACACATCCACCCCCGGGCCCACGAAGAGGATGCCGCGCTCCTGTAAACCGTTCAGCGAATAAGTCGTCGTCAATCCCTGCCGGTCGGCGACCAGCGCCCCGGTGGGCCGCTGCGGAATCTCGCCCTGGTAAGGAATGTAGCCGTCGAACAGGGCATTCATGACGATTGTCCCGCGCGTCTCAGTGAGCATTTCCGAGCGCAGGCCAATGATGCCGCGGCTGGGCACGCGAAACTCCATGCGCACGCGCCCCGAACCATGGTTGTGCATCTTCGTCATCTCGCCCTTGCGCGGCCCCAGCTTCTCGATCACCACGCCGGTGTATTCCTCCGGCACGTCCACGGTCAGGTGTTCCACCGGCTCCATGCGTACGCCATCCACGACCCTGGTCACGATCTCCGGCCGTCCCGCCATCAACTCGAATCCTTCGCGACGCATCATCTCAATCAGAATCGCGAGCTGCAGTTCGCCTCGCCCCAGCACTTTGAAGGTGTCCGGCGAGCCCGTATCCTCCACCCGAATGCTCACGTTGGTGAGCAGTTCCTTTTCCAGACGCTCGCGCAGGTTACGACTGGTCACATACTGGCCTTCGCGGCCCGCGAAGGGACCATTGTTCACGCTGAACTGGATGGCGATGGTCGGCTCGTCAATAACGATCAGCGGTAACGGCGCGGGAGTCTCGGCGGCGGTAATGGTTTCGCCAATGGTAATGCCTTCCACGCCGGCCACCGCCACAATGTCGCCCATCGTGGTTTCAGTGGTTTCGATCCGCTTGAGCCCCGAAAATGTGAACAGCTTCGTGATCCGCGTCTTCTGGAGCGAGCCGTCGCGCTTGGAAATGGCCACGTCGTCGCCGGCGTGCAGCGTGCCCTGGAATACCCGGCAGATGGCGATGCGTCCGAAATAGTCGGAGTAGTCGAGATTGGTCACCAGGATCTGCAGAGCGGCGTCAGGATCGCCGCTCGCCTCGGGAATGGTGTTTACGATGCTCTCGAACAGCGGCTGCAGGTCAACTCCCGGCTTTGCCAGATCAGTCGTAGCCGTGCCGGTTTTCGCCACCGTGTACAGGACAGGGAACTCCAGTTGATGCTCATCCGCATCGAGGTCGATGAACAGGTCGTAAATTTCGTTCAGCACTTCCTGGGGGCGCGCGTCGGGCCGGTCGATCTTGTTAATCACCACGATGGGCGGCAGCTTCGCCTCCAGCGCCTTGGCCAACACGTAGCGCGTCTGCGGCAGCGGCCCCTCGGCCGCGTCCACCAGCAGCATTACGCCGTCTACCATCTCCAGCGCCCGCTCCACTTCGCCGCCGAAGTCGGCGTGCCCCGGCGTATCAACAATGTTGATCTTGCCGCCGCCGAAATTGATGGCCGTGTTCTTCGCGAGGATCGTAATGCCGCGCTCGCGCTCCAGTTCATTCGAGTCCATCACCCGATCCGCCACCTGCTCGTTGGCGCGGAACGTGCCCGCCTGGCGCAGCAGGGCATCCACAAGCGTGGTCTTGCCATGGTCAACATGGGCGATGATGGCGATATTGCGTATCGTCTGGCTCACTGTAAGAAATGTCCTTCTCTCGGGTCCGGCCCGCCGAGGGCCGTAAGGTCATCAGGAATGACAAGAATCCGAATTTGCCGCATAGTTCGGCAATCTTTATTCTACCAGCACCGGATTTCGAGAGGTTGCGCCCGTTCCGGAGCGCCGCCCCGGTCGAGTAAACTGCTTCGCAAATGCGAATCGCCGCTCAGGACCCCTCCCTTTTTCCGCACAGGCACTTTTTCATCTCGCTTACACGCATATTCGCCGCGTTGCTGCTCGTCTTTGCACTGCAGGATTATGCCGCGCCGCCGGCATCCAGGTCGCTGCGCATTTACTCCATTGATGTCGAGGGCGGCCAATCGACCCTGCTTGTCACGCCGTCCGGCGCCTCTCTCCTCATCGACACGGGATGGCCGGGCAACAAGGGGCGCGATGCCGACCGCGTGCAGGCCGCCATGCGAGATGCCGGCATCAACAGGATCGACCACCTGCTGATTACCCACTATCACGTCGACCATGTCGGCGGCGTGCCCGAGCTCGCCAGGCGCGTGCCCATTGGCGAATTCCTCGACCACGGCGAGAACCACGAGGATTCCGATATTACCCGCCACGATTACGCGGCCTACCTGCAAGCCATCGAGGGCAAGCCGCACCGCGTAGTGCATCCCGGCGACACCATTGACCTGCCCGGCCTGAGCGCCATCGTGCTCACGGCGGATGGCGAGCACATTGGCGCCATTCCAGGCGTCAAGCCGCAGCCCAACCCCGGGTGCGCGTCCGAACCCAAGGCCGAAGCCGATCCCTCGGAGAACGCGCGCTCGGTCGGTATCCTCGTCACCTACGGCAAATTCCGCTTCCTCGACCTCGGCGACCTCACCAAGGCCAAGGAGATCGCCCTCGTCTGCCCCAACAATCCCATCCCGCCCATCGATCTTTATCTGGTTACGCACCACGGCATGAATTTGTCCAATGCCAAGGCCATCGTGGATGCCATCCATCCCCGCGTCGCCATCATGAATAACGGCGCACACAAGGCCGGCAGTCCGGAGGCATGGCAAACCGTCCACGATAGCCCCGGCATGCAGGATCTCTACATGGTGCATACCGCGGAGGGGTCGGACGCCGGCCACAACAGCGCCGAAGCGCTCATCGCGAATCCGAAGGGCGGCACCAGCGACGGCGCGTACTTCAAGGTTGTGGTGTCAGAGGATGGAAGCTTTTCGGTAACCAACAGCCGCACAGGGCTCACGAAAGAATACGCGATTAAATGATTGAGCGCTCTATCCCTTGGCAGAGAACTCTACTTCAACGCAACCGCAAGTAAACGCAAACGGAAATGGCCCCGGGTCGTCGGTTCTGTAGCTTCCATCGAAGAAAACGAATGCGCGGTCCGCAACGCCTTCGTCGTATTGGAGCGAGGGCTTCCATGGTCCCGCGTGCCAGTCCCGATCTTCGGCGGTCATGATCTGCACTGGTTCGCCCCAGTCGTGCAGATCCGCTGAAGGCGAATCGGCGCGGCACCACCACAAGCCTGTTTCAGGAGGCGCAGGCGTGCTTGCCAGCCACACACGCGAAAACACGGCTTCATAGCGCCCCGGCCTTGCAATCACGCAGAAGTCGAACATCTTCGTCTCTGCCGGCGCGAATATGCGATGTTCGCTCCAGCCGGTTCTACCGTCTTCGCTCTGGGCAAAACCGTGAACCAGGTAGTCCTCCATGTTCGAGCCCGCCACGTACCACATCTTCCATTTGCCATCGGCATATACAAAATTAGGCTCGTAAACACTTCCACGTTCCCAGTTCTCATTGGCGGCGAATACTGGGGTGGGCTGATCAACCCATCTTTCTCCGCTCCATTCCAAATAGCCGATCGTGTACGGTCCCCAGAGGTTCTCAGAGGCTCCGGCGTAATAGATCCGTTCGACCCATTTCCCTTTCTGCGAGTCCCAGCCCTTCACATACGAGGGACAATGGCGGCCGCCATTCCCATCCCATTCGGCGCTGGCTTCCCGGCCGGCAAGAGGCAGCAATACGCCGGTCTCATCCCGCGTCAGCCTCCATCCCTGCGCCGATAATGGAGCACCTGCCGGAAGCGAGGCACTGTAGAGGTCCGTCGGCCCGTATCCGTGCGCCTGCCCGCCGAGATACATCCACCATCGGTCGCCGCGCTTCACCACCGTGGCGTCGGTGAGCTCCGCGCCCGCCGACCCGGTGGCCGGATCCCGCGGATCGAAAATCTTGGTTTCTTCTGAAGCTTGAATCACCGGGATCCTTACTTATCAGATTTGGCTGTTCTCTTCCACAACTCTTCCAGCGCATCGCAGGCCGTCCCTGCGCCATCCTCGTGCGCCAACCTTTTCGCCACGCTCTGCGCGCGCCGCGCAAACAGCGGCTCTTCCAGGATCGAACCAATCTTGCGCGCCACGCGCAGCGGAGTATAGTCTCTGCGCTTGATCACCCGCGCTACCTTGAGCCGCCGCATACGTCGCGCGTTGTCGGGCTGATCGTGCGAGTACGGCATAATCAGCATCGGCTTGCCCGCCCGCATGCATTGCGCGGTTGTCCCCACGCCTCCCTGGTGCACCACCATGGCCACGCGATCGAACAGCGCCGAGTACGGCGCATACTCCGCGACGCAGATCGACTCGGGGAGCGCCTGCGGCGGCCGGTTGCGCGCATCGGTTCCGATCAGCAGCACAGCGCGCACACCGGCCTTGATTGCCGCCCGCGCGGAGTGCTCGTAGAACTTTCCCGCGGCAAGAACCGCCGCTGATCCCAGGGTGAACACCACCGGCGCCTCACCCTTCGCGACAAACTCCTCGAGATTCGCAGGCAGCTTCACGTTCCCGCCGTCCGCGTCGTAATAGCAGAATCCGGTGATGAGCGTGTTTGCCGGCCAGTCCTTCTGTTCCACCCCGAGGACGCGCGAGAACAGCGCCAGCACCAGGTTCGGCGAGTGTTTCGCATCGAACAGGGGATTGGCGCCGCGTGGCAGCCCCAGTTCGCGGCGCAGCTCGTAGATCGGCTCCGCCCATTTGCGCGTGGTGAAGCGCGCCAGCCGCTTGATCACGCGTCCCATTCCCGGCACAGCCTTGTCGGCGCGCGCCAGTCCCGGATACGGCGGCAGAACCGGCGGATCAAAAGCTGAAAAGAACGACAGCGGAGCCAGCACATAGCTCGCCCAGGGAATACCGGTCATCTCCGCCACCAGCGGCCCCGCGTAATTCAATTCGCCCAGCACCAGCAGATCGGCCCGCGTCGGCTCAGTGGCCGCGTGCAGCAGGTCCTCGTATGTGTTGCGCAGCGACGGAAACAGAAAATCGCGCAGCCCGTGCTCGGTTCCGTGCTTCACGTCATAGATCATTTCCACCAGAACACTGTTGCGCGGATCGATATCCGGGCGAATGGCGTGGAATTCCAGTCCCAGGGGTTTGACCTTGGGTTCGTACAAGGCCGGGACCGCCATGACCGGGGTGTGCCCGCGCCTCTTCATCTCCAGTGCAATCGCGATCAGCGGATTGATATCGCCAAACGTGCCGATGTTCGAAAAAATAATACGCACGATCCAGTTCCCGGGATTTGTTTTGAGCTGCACCTTGAGGGTAATGCATCCAGGCAGGAAACCGGCATCACTGGAATACGGAGCCGGGCTGTCGGGATCGATATACGATACTGGAGAACATTGAGGTGAGAGCGTGAACAAGGCATACCGCATGCTGACAGGAGCAGCAATGATGATCGCCGCCGCAACATCGGCAGAATCGCAGTCTCCCCAGTCGGCACACCATTGGTCTATCGTGGTGCACGGAGGCGCCGGCGTAATCGAGCGCTCCAAACTGGGCCCGGAAGGCGACAAGGCATACCGCGAAGGTCTCAAGCAGGCTGTCGAAGCAGGCACAGCCGTTCTCGACAAGGGCGGTTCGGCTCTCGATGCCGTTGAGGCGGCCATTCATGTCCTGGAGGATGATCCGCACTTCAACGCCGGACACGGCGCGGTCTTCACGCGCGAAGGCAAGAACGAGATGGACTCGTCGATCATGGACGGATCCGACCTGAGAGCGGGGGCAGTCGCCGGTGTCCAGCGCACCCGCCATCCCATCAGTGCCGCCCGCGCGGTGATGGAAAAATCGCCCCACGTGATGATCGCCGGACCGGGCGCCGATCTGTTCGCCGCAAGCGTCGGCCTCGAGCAGGAGCCACCCAGCTACTTCTTCACGGAGAGCCGGTGGCAGGCGCTGGTCAAGCAACTGACAAAGGAAGGGAAGCCGATTCCGCCGCGCCCCGAAGGGGTGCCTCCCGCCGGTCCCGTAATCCCCGTTGCGCAACTCGACGAATCACCGGACACTCACTTGTACGGCACCGTCGGTGTTGTCGCGCTCGACCAGAAAGGCAATGTGGCCGCCGGCACATCGACGGGCGGCATGCAGGGCAAAATGCCCGGTCGTGTCGGAGACTCGCCGATCATCGGCGCCGGCACTTATGCGTCGAACCAGTCCTGCGCGGTCTCGGGCACCGGCGCGGGTGAGTACTTCATCCGCCTCGGCGTGGCGCGCGAAGTCTGCAACCTTGTGTACTTCAAGGGCATGAAGCTGCAGGACGCCGCCGACCAGGTGATCCACCATGAACTCGAAGCGCTCCACGGCGACGGCGGAGTCATCGCCATTTCGCCCGACGGCCAGCAGGCCTGGAGCTTCAACACGCCGGGCATGTTCCGCGCCAGGATGAGCGAAGGCGGCAAACTGGAAATAGGCGTCTACCGCGATGAACCGTAACACAGGCCGCGACCGGTATCAGGGGACGACAAGACGTTTACTCGAACTTGGATTTCGGTTGAAGAGACTTTTCCAATGACGCTTAAATTCACCACCTCCTACCTCGAAGACGCCCTGGCCGTCTTCCGCTACTACAAGAAGCTGGCCGACGGCGCCATGGAGCAGGTCGCCGACGAGCATCTCTTCACGGCCCTCGATCAGGAAGCCAACTCCATCGCCATCATCGTCAAGCACATGACGGGCAACATGCGATCGCGCTGGACCGACTTCCTCACCACCGACGGCGAGAAGCCGGACCGCAATCGCGACAGTGAGTTTGTCGATCCCCCGGCCACCCGCGAAGCGCTGATGGCCGAATGGGAGGACGGCTGGGCGCGCGTGTTTACAGCGCTCGAGCCGCTGACCGTAGCGGACCTGGCCCGCACCGTGACGATTCGAGGCGAGGCGCACTCGGTGATGCAGGCCGTCAACCGCCAGCTTGCGCATTATCCGCACCACGTTGGACAGATCGTGCTTCTCGCCAAGCATTTCGCGTGCGACCACTGGCAGTCGTTGAGCGTGCCGCGCAACAAATCGGCGGAGTTCAACCAGAGAGTGGCGGCCGGCGAAGCAAGCCAGCGCTGAAGTTTCGAGCCGCCGGACTCATCGATGCAACCAGCTATACAGCAGGCACGCGGAGGCCGCGAAGATCACCGCGGTCGTGATTCCGCCCATGATGTTGGCCAGCGGGCGGTTCACCTTGTCGCCCATGATGGAGCGACGGTTGGTCATGATCAGAAGCAGCAGCATCAGCGGAGGCGTGGAGAAGCCCTGCACCATGCCGGCGATCACCAGGGCGCGCATCGGCTCAATCCCGATGAAGTTCAGCCCCATCGCAACCAGCGTGAAAAACACGATGGCCCCATAGAACCGGCGGGCGTAGCCGGGCTTGTGATGCAGGCCGCTGATCCAGTCGAACGTCTGGCTTACGTCATAGGCCGCGCCGCTGGTCATCACCGGAACCGCCAGGAAGCCCACGCCCACGATCCCCAGAGTAAACAGCAGGCCGGCCGCCCGCCCCGCTACCGGTCTCAGCGCCTCGGCTGCGTCCAACGCGGAGTTAATGTTGTGATGCCCGGCCGCGAACAGCGTGGCCGCCGCCGAGAGAATGATGAAATACATCACAGCATTGGAGAAGAACATTCCGAATACCACATCCCACAGGCTGGTCTTCAACTCTTCGTCGCTGGCGCCGCGGCGCTTGCGCAGGCTGTGCTTGCCCTCGGCTTCCTTCTCTTCCACTTCCTGGTTGGCCTGCCACGAATAGAGATACGCCGAAAGCGTGGTGCCTATCAGAGCCACCAGGATGGACAGCGAGTTGCGGTCGAACCCGATCCGGGGAAGCAGGGTTCCGCGCGCAACTTCACCCCAGGCCGGGTGGGAGCGAAACGCCGAGAACACGTAGGCCAGCAGCGACATCGCCAGCAGGCGAAACACATTGCGGATCAGGCCATACGATCCCCAGATTTGCAGCACCAGTACCGCCGCGGTGACCGCGAAGACGATGGCCCAGTGGGGCAGGGGAACGAGAATGCCAAGGGCCGCCGCCATGCCGCCCAGGTCGGCCCCGGCCTCGATCACATTTCCAGTGACTACGCCGGCCAGCACCATGAACGAGAGCCAGCGCGGCGCGTGGTTGCGCAGGACCCGGAACAGGCCCTGGCCGGTGACCTTGCCCACTTTGCCCGAGAGGTACACCACCACGACCATCATGGGCAGCAGGACGGGTGCGGTCCACAGCGCCGCATAGCCGAGTTGCGCGCCCGCCTGTGCGTAGGTGCCGATGGCGGAGCAGTCATCGTCAGCAGCGCCGGTGATCAGGCCCAGGCCCAGGGATCGCAGAATGGAACGCGGCTTTGGTACGGGGGTGGATTCGGGCACTCCGGATCAGATGCGCTCAGCTTTCCGTCAGCCGTAACGCGGAAGGGGCCCTCGCCATCGGAGCCCGCTCCCCGGAGGCGGGGCCCCCCGGGAGAATTCTCTGTTCCCCACGTTTCGCATCCTCGCTTACGATAGACGCCATGCCTTACTTCCTCTTCAAGACCGAGCCGGACGCGTACTCATTCGACAATTTCCTGCGCGACAAGGAAACGGCGTGGGACGGCGTAACCAATCCCACCGCGGTGAAGAACCTGCGCGAAATGCCCAAGGGCACCAAGTGGATCTTCTATCACACCGGGGACGAGCGCCGGGCCGTGGGCACCGGCACCGTGACGAGCGTGGATGCCGCCAATCCGAAAGTCCCCATTGTTCGCGTGAAGGTCGGCAAGCGCCTCAAGAAGCCCAAAACGCTCGATGAGATCAAGGCCGAGCCGCTGTTCGCCGAGTCGCCGCTGGTGAAGATCGGCCGCCTCTCCGTGGTTCCACTGACGGAAGAGCAGTGGAACTGGTTTCTCGGGTAGGTTATCCCGCGCAGAAAACTGGGCCGTGGGTGGATGGCAGAACTCCGGGACTAAGCGCCTGAATATATTTGCTTTAGGTTCTTCCGCGCGATGACACAGGCGGTGCGGGGATGGGCCCCGCATTTGGGGAGCGCGAACTGTATCGGCTATTGCCCGAACTGGCGCAGGTGATGATCGACGTGCAGGTAGCCCCAGCGCATCCACTGCGCTTCGGACATTTCTTTGAACATGGGGTGCGGTCGGAACTGGAAGTCTCGCGGGCGCCGGGCGAATCGGATCATCGTGTCGAGCAGGCTGCGCACGTCGGTTTTGAAGTGCGCGGGGGGAGTTCCGGCGCCGGCATGCTGGTCGAACTCCGGCCGGGTCGACACGCCCTTCGGCCACTCCATGGGCGCGTAGAGGGCAATGTATTTCATTACCGGCCAGAGGGTGAATCCGCGCGGAATCTCCATCGGCTTCTCGCCAATAATGCCCAGGAACGAATCATTCAGATGGCAAATCATCTGCGCAGAAGTCATCTTTCCCCAGCGACGCGGCGTGTCGGGGCGGACCCTAGTGACGCGGCTAATCAGTTCCTCCAGGCAATTGCGGTCTGACAGAGATTTCATTGCACTTCTCTCCGGCTCATTCGGTGAAGTTCAGTTCAGGCTGCGTCCGGAGCTTTTCGTCTGCTGATTCAGGTCCGTTCGAATCACCGGCCGGATCCGCTGCGCGTTCCCCCAGCCATGCCCTCGTGTTGAGCAACTGTCTCTGATCGAGCGCCCACACCCTTCCGGTGAGTTCGTCCGCCGCGCGGCCTTCGCGGGCTCCCTTGTCGAACTCCATCTGCACGGCCATCATCTTGGCGTCCAGATCATCCAGGAAGCTCAGCATAAGCGACTCGGGAATCATGGGCAGCTTGGGCGAGCCGAATTCCAGCTTTCCGTGGTGCGAAAGGATCATGTGCAGCACCAGCATCTTGAGCCTCGGCGGGAAACCGGGCAGGCTGTCCATGGTGCGCTCGGCCAACGCCGCCCCAATCTGGATATGCCCCAGCAGCACCCCTTCGATGGTGTATTCAAAGCCAATATCCCAAGACAATTCGCGCACCTTGCCTATGTCGTGCAGGATTACCCCGGTCAGGAGCAGGTCGCGATGCAGGATGGGGTATTGTGGGACAACCCGATCGGCCAGTCTTAGCAGGCTGACCACGTGCTCGAGCAGGCCTCCCAGCCAGGCATGATGCAGTTGCTTGGCCGCCGGCGCCTCGCGAAATGCCGTGGCGGTCTTCGCATCGGAAAGGATGGTGGTCAGCAGCAGTTTTAGATGCGGGTCGGTGAACGAATCGAGGAAGCCCAGCAGTTCTCTCCACAGTGCGTCCACGTCATAGGTCGTCGCCGGCATGAACTCGCTCTTGTCCACCTCGTTGGGGTGCGCCTTTCTGAGCTGCTCAATTTTTAACTGCAGACGATCGTTGAATCGCTGGATGCAACCGCGAACCTTAACCACGTCGCCGCGCTCGAAAGCCCCGGCCACGCGCGGATCCGCGGGTTCCCAGGCGCGGCCTTCCATTTGGCCGGTTTTGTCGCAAAAAATCACGTGGAGATAGGGCTTGTTCGACTGGGTGGTGCGCAGTTGGCGTGTCAGTACCAGGAAAAAGGCATCGAAGACCCTGGCCTCTTCGAAAGAGGCCAGGTCAGAAATAAAGATTTCTTTCATTCTGGGGAAGATTACCCTAAACGCACTGCTGCTTGCCACGTTTCCCTCAGAAGCCGGTTCTATCTCGGCGAGGGATTCGAACTCATCAAAACTTTGGCCGAGTTTGAAAAGAAACGCCGGAAATAAAATCGGCCTCGAATCCAGGATTCGAAGCCGATTAACTTCCGAAAAAGCCGGGGCGTCGAGGCCCCGCTTTTGAGACCTGGTAAACCGCGCATCACGGTTGGGGCTGTGACGACTGCGGCTGGGGGGCCGGGGCAGCAGCAGGCGACGGGGCACCCGGAACCTGCGGAATCGGGGTAGGTGCAGGAGCGGGAGTCGCAGGCTGCTGATTCTCCGGCAGTTTCCTGTCGCTTAGCCGGGTCTTCTCCTCGGTCGTGGTGTTCTTCTTCTTCTTCTTGGAAGCCGTATCCCCGGCCAGCCCCAGGGGGGCCGACTGGGTCTGCCGGTCAGCAACCTCGGCCGCGTCGGGAGCCGTCGGCGTGGTCGGGTCCGTCTTCATAAACCCCTTGGCCTTGGGCTGCTTGGGAAGCTTGGCGCGATCCGCATACCGGGACTTCTTCTCCGGTGCGGGCGCCGCTTCCAGGGGATTGGCCGGCTCGCTGTTCTGGGCCACTGCGCCGGCATCTTCCGTGGGCGTCTCCTGGGTTGCATTGGGAAGCGTCTTGGTGGGCGCCTGGCCAAAGCGGATCTTCTCCTTCTTGCCGGGCTTCATGCTGGCGACATCGGCCGCCTTCTTATTCTTGCTGTCCGCGGTGCTTGCCGGCGCTGGCGCCGCGGCTTCCGCGGGAGGCGGGGCGGCCGCCTGCGGCGATTTCTGACGGAACGTGTGCGTGGTCTCCCGGAAACGCGTCCGCTCTACCTTCTTCTTCTTCTTGGGCGAAGGTGGCGTGTATGACGAATAGGAAATGGGCAGCACGCGCTGATTGGAACTCGCCCCCGTATCGGTGTAACCGGGCTTGACCTCGACATAGGCGTCCTCGCGCATTTTGGTCAGGTATTCGCGAATGGCCGGCATCATCTTGCTGTCCCAGTAGTCCTGCTCCACCTGTTGTTCCACGTCCTTGTACTGCGGAACTCCGCCGTGCACGTGCTGGTTCACCTTCAGGATCACCCAGCCCTGACGTGTGCGAATGGGCTCGGTGAACTGGCCGGAGTCCAGCGAGAAGGTGGCATCTTCCAGCACTTTAGCCAGGGCGCCCCGCCGGAACTGGCCCAGGTCGCCGCCGCTGGCCGCCGTTTGCCCATCACTGGTGGTGCGCGCCAACTCGCCGAAATCGGCGCCGGCCTTGAGCTTGGCTTCTGCGTCCTCCGCCTTGGCTTTGGCCGCCTGCACCTTGGCCGGATCTTCCTGCGCGCCTCCCTCGGGAGCCGGCGCGGAAGTCCCGGTGGAAACAAGGATTTCGCTGAGGCGCACGCTCTCCGGCTGCGCGTATTCCTGCTTGTGCTCGTCGAAATACCGTTGCACCTCGCCCGGCGTGATGTTCATGTGCCGGCCGACTTCCTGCCGCATCACTTCCTGGGTGATGATCTGGTTCCGGATGCTGGCCTTGAAGTCCTCATAGGAAACTCCCTGCTGCTGAGCCTCCTTCTCGAGGTCTTCCATGGAGGCAAGTTTGTACTGCTTGCGGAGGTCGTTCAACCGGTTGACGAGTTCGGTCTCCCCGGTGACGCCCAGCTCCTTGCCCTTTGAAAGCCAGAGCTGCTGGTCGATCAGGCTGCGCAGCAGGTCCTTGTGCTGTTCCGAAAGCTGCTGCATGGTCAGGCCGCGCTGGCGCCCCTCGTCGTCCAGTTCCTTGAGCGCCCGTTCGTAGTCGGACCGGGTGATGATCTGGTCGTTGACGCGGGCAATGATGTCCTCGACCACGCCCCCGCCGTAGGGGCTTTGCGGTTCGGCCGGGCGGTTCTGCCCAAAGGCTGAGGCGGCCAGAAGAATCGTGCCAACAACGGACAGGGCGGGAACGGAATAGAAACGAAAACTCATAGGTAGGCGCACCGTGGTGTTAGGGAACAGGCAATAGGGAACAGGGCGTAGCCGGCGGGGCTGGCTGACAGATGCCCGTCTTGCGCGTGTTTTCTCCCGGTTAGCGATTCCTTGTTGCCCTCTTCCATAGACGTTATTGTAAATCCCGGGGAAGCGAAAAACAGGGAAGAGAAACAGGGAACAGGAACAGGACACTTTCGGGTGCGGGAAACGTGGGTGCAGCGGGTCGAAAACTTCGAGCACGCAGGACCCTTCGAGGTCTCGCTCCATGTTCTCTCGTCCCGAATCCGCTCTTCTGGTCCCTTGGTTCCCAGACTGCATCAAATTTTCAGCGCGATTACCACCCGGCCCTGGCAGCAGTCAAATGAACGAATGCTATACTCGAAGCTCAGGCTGACCCGCGAGGCCCGGTCACGGCGCCTATCGCATCTGCTCCACCCCAAGAAGCAGAAATCGCTTCTCGGTCCGCTGTACGGAGGTACCTTCCGCCCATGACACCCCGCGCCCGTCGGGCCCTATTCACACTTGTCCTCTTTTTCACCACCTGCGCCATTGCCGGCTCCATTCTGCAGAAGAAAGTCGGCGCACAGTCTTCCGAGGACGAAAGCCAGATCCGCGACAGCCTGAAGGCGTTCACTAATGTCTACGCGCTGGTCGAGCAGAATTACGCTGAGCCCATCACTGGCGAAAAGGCCGACGTTGCCATTTACGACGGCGCCATTCCGGGCATGCTGCGAACCCTCGATCCGCACTCCAACTTCTACGATCCAAAGGCCTACGCCAAGATGCGCGAGGATCAGCGCGGCCACTATTACGGGGTCGGCATGGTGATCCAGCAGCAGCGCGACAAGGAAGGCAAGGACCACGTCTACGTGATCACCCCGTATGAGGGGACGCCCTCCTTCCGCGCCGGCATCCGCCCCGGAGACATCGTCAGCTCGGTGGACGGCAAAACGGCCGACGGAATGACCTCCGATGCGGTCGCCAAGGCTCTCAAGGGTCCTAAGGGTACCCACGTCCAGGTCTCCATGACCCGCGAAGGCCAGGCCAAGCCGCTGGTGTTCGACCTGGTGCGCGACGAGATTCCGCACCCCTCGGTTGACCTTAAATATGAGATCAAGCCGGGCGTCGGCTACATCCACTTGACCCAGTTCCAGGAGACCACCGCCCAGGAAGTCATCGACGCCGTCGACCAGTTCGGCAACATAAAGGGGCTCGTCCTCGATCTGCGCAACAACCCCGGGGGCCTGCTCAGCCAGGCGGTGGAGGTCTGCGACCACCTCCTCAGTAAGGGCCAGACCATCGTCTCCCAGCGAGGCCGCGCCTATCCGGACCAGAACTACACCGCCACCCACGGCAACGACGGCAAATCGTTTCCCATCGTGGTGCTGGTGAACCGCAACACCGCTTCGGCGGCCGAGATCGTTTCCGGCGCGCTGCAGGACCATGACCGCGCCCTGATCGTGGGCGAGACCACCTTCGGCAAGGGCCTGGTGCAGACCGTCTACAATCTCAGCGAGAACACCGGCCTGGCGTTGACGACCTATCACTACTACACGCCTTCCGGCCGGCTCATCCAGCGCAACTACTCAGGTGTGTCTCTCTACGACTACTACTACAACCACGCCGGCGCCGAACCCGCCGATAAGACCAACCGCGAAGTGAAGATGACCGACTCCGGCCGCACGGTTTACGGCGGTGGCGGAATCACACCCGACGAAAAGATCGACTTTCCCAAGTCGAACCGGTTCCAGGATGAGCTGTTTGCGCATGCGGCTTTCTTCCGCTTCGCCCCGCACTTCCTCGCGAATCGCACCGTGGACCGCAACTTCCAGGTGGATGACGCGGTCGTGGCGGATTTCAAGAAGTACCTCACCGATCAGGACGTCGCCTGGACCGAGAAGGACATTGCCGACAACCTCGACTGGCTGAAGGTGAACATCAAGGAGAAGGTCATCACCAGCCAGTTCGGGCAGTTGCAGGGACTCCGCACCCTGGCCGACTGGGATCCGGAGATTCAGAAGGCGATCAGCTACCTGCCCGAAGCCCAGGCGCTGGAAGACAATGCCCACAAGGTCCTGGCGCAGAAGGCCCAGGCCCGCACCGGGGCCGGCACTCCGCAGGGTGTGGCTGCTCAGCCTTAATCTTCCGCCATCTGGACCCAACCAAACGGACAGGCCTCGCGCCTGTCCGTTTTGCTGTGGATGAAAAGAACCAACGCGGGGCCGTCTGGTCGCGCCGGGGGCGGGAGCACCACGCTGGACTGCTACCTTGTTGCGCAGGATCTGCGGAGCGGCGTTGATCCAACGACGGGAAGCAATGCATCGCCATTGCCGCCGATCGAGTCTTGTAGGTGCTTTCTCTCTAGCGCCTTCGTCCTTCCACGTTGCGGACCAAGGACCAGGGACTGCGCAGACAAAGGCGTCCGCGAAGGTGGGCGCCCCGTTGTTTCTCTTTCCTCATGCGCCGCGCACCATCGCGATCTCGTTCGACGCCGCCCATTGCGCGATGTCGTGCCCTGTCAAGGCGGTCGCCATCAAATCGGGGAACTGGTCCGGCGTGCAGGCGAATACGGGACAATCCATCGCCGCGATCTTAGCCGCGTGCGCGGTATCGTAGGCGGCATGGCCGTCATCGGACAGAGCCAGCAGAACCATCACGTTCACCCCGCTTTGTTTCAGTGCGGCGATACGCGCCAGCATCGACTCCGCATTTCCGCCCTCGTACAGATCGGTGATGAGCACGAGGTGCGTCTTCAGCGGATTCTCGATGCGCTGCTCGCAATAGGCCAGAGCGCTGTCGATATCGGTGCCGCCGCCCAACTGCACGCCGAACAGCACATCCACCGGATCGCTCAATTGCTCGGTGAGATCGACCACGGCGGTGTCAAAGCAAATCAACTGCGTGATGACGCCGGGCAGGGAGGCGATCACCGCCGCGAATATCGAGGCGTAGACGACCGACGAAGCCATCGATCCGGACTGGTCGACGCACAGAAGAACATTGTGCAGGTTGGTGCGCGTGCGCGCCAGCCGTTGATGACCGATGAGCGTTTCGGGCACCACGGTGGCATATTGCGGCTGATAATGGCGCAGGTTGGCGGCGATGGTGCGCTTCCAGTCGATATCGGCTGCGCGCGGCCTTCGGGTGCGCTGCGAACGATTCAGCGCGCCGCGCAGGGTCTCCACAGTCTTGTGCTCCAGGCGCGCCAGCAACTCGTTCACCACCTTGCGCACCACCATCCGGGCGGTTTCCCTGGTCTTCTCCGGGATGGCGGATCGCAAGGAAATCAAGTCGGCAATCAGGTGCACATCCGCCTCCAGAGTGGCCAGGAATTCCGGCTCCAGCATGAGCGATTTCAGGTTGAGGCGCTCGAAGGCATCCTTCTGGATCACCTGCACAACCGGCGTGGGAAAGAACTCTCGAATGTCGCCCAGCCAGCGTGAAACCCGAGGGGCCGAAGCGCCCAGGCTTCCGCGCCCCTTGCGCTGCGCCGGCTGGTTATACAGTGCGTCGAGAGCCGCGGAGATGCGGCTGTCGCGCTCGGACAGCTCGCTGCGGTCTTCGTCGCCCAGCGCCAGTTTCCAGCGCCGCAGGCGCTCCTTGCCTTGAATGGAATCCGTCATGGAGCATCTCCCGGAGGAGGTTCGATTCCAAGAATCTGGTACAGCAGGGGAAGTGCCGCAGCGTACGCCTCGCCGGAGTCCTGGCGGGGCTCCATGACGGGCCCGCTGGCTTGCGCTCCACGAGCGATCCGGTCCAGCATGCGCCGGCGCGCTACCTGGTCGAAGCTCGAAAAGCTCCGCCGCAGGAGCGGTAAGGACTCGACAAATTCGTCTTCACGCAACTCGCAGAGCCACGCATCTACCAGGTTGAGCAATGGATCGTCCTGCAGCAACACCTCGGTTCCGCCGCTCAGGAAGCTCTCCAGGAAGGCCGCGGCGCGTTGCGGCGTCTCCCCCCGCACGTGCCTGCAAAAAGCCGCGCTAACCACCCGTGAATCCCACGCGCCCAGGTCGTGAATCCGGCGCAGGCTCAGGCCCGCAATCGCGGGTGAAACCTGCCCGTCATCTACCATCTGCGCCATGTGCGCCTGCCACTGCTCCAGCAGTGCGCTTTCGCCGAACAGATGCAAGGCTTCGTCGTACGCCCGCATGGCCTGCAGGCGCGCCGCCGAGGCCTCGTCATCCAGACTGTGCGAAGCCATGCGCACACCCGCGTTTACCTCCACGCTGAGCACGTGAATCAGGGCGCGCAGCGGTTGCTCCGGCAGCTTGCGCGCGGAGCCGTAACGCAGAACCCGAACCAGTGGAGCCACCGCTTGCATCAGCTCGGTCATCTCGCTGGCTTGAACAGCCGCCGCCTGCAGGCGTTCGATGCATGCCGCCGCAGTGTCCGGCAGATCGGCCACCAGGGCTTCGTGAATCATCTCCGCCAGTGCGGAAATCGAATTGGTCTTGCTCGCCCTGTCCAGCTGCGCATTGGCCGCGGCCTGCTCGATGGTCCCGCCGAAGACCAGCGCCTCGGCCAGCGCCACGGAAAGCTCCGGCTCCCAGCGCAACATCCACATCTCCCGGAAGGTGCCCCGGCCGGCATCCGCCTCGATGAGCTGTCCCCAGGGAACATTCAGAATCAATAGCCGGTGCAGCAGCGTCGACTTCAGGCTTCCCGCTTCGGTGCGCAGGTCCACGCGAATCTCCGCGTCAACCCCTTCGGGCTTCAGGCGAGTCTTCCTCTGCCACAGGGCCAAATCCCGCGCCAGGGGCATCTGGGGAACATCGGCATCGATCTCTCCCACTCGCTCGCCCACGTAGAGTTTGCGCTCGATAATGTGCAGCGGGACTTCGTTGCCCGCGCAGAGCGTGGCCAAGGCAGCTTCGCGCATCTCTTCCAGGCCGGGCACAGGACGCCCGCGCAGCGCCGCCAGCGTAAGACACAGCCGGGCTGCTTCGATCGCACCCGCGGCCGAAACCGCATAGCCCTCCTTCCTCATCAACGCCGCGGTTTTCGCTTGCCACTGGGCCGCGAACTCCTGTGGGCCGACTGCATCCTTGCGTGCATACAGGCCCCACAGGTGCCGGTACCATCCCGGCGAAATCACACCCGCGCCGTAGCCAGATGCCGCTGCCAGCCGGCTGTCGGTCCAGGGCACCCAGGTCGCATCCACCTTCTCGCGCTCCAGATCTTTCACCAGCGCCTTGTCCGTGGCGGCCGCCGTGCGCGTGCGCAGTGCGCTGGTATGCCACGCGCCCACAATCGCCGCAACCGGCCCATCGTGTTGTTTGAGCGCCTGCCGAATGTGGATGCGCATCCATGCTTCCCGCTGCGGTTCACGCAGATGCGACGCTTCGCCACCTGTGCCACCCTCTTCGCGCACCGCCGTCATGGCGTTTTCAATGGCGGCAAACACCGCGGCGGATTGCGTACCGCCATCGGCATGCGGCTTGTGGCCCAGCCGTCCCTGCTCGATGAGCGTATTCCAGAACGCCTCGCCATCGCTGAACCCTGCCGCTTCGGCAAGAGAATCCAATGGATCGGGATCACGATCCACTGCGGTCTCTTCCGGATCGCTTTTGCGCGCTAGCATGGCATGGATCGAAATACCCGCGGGCCAGTCAATGAACCTGGCGGGCATGTTATGCCTCAGCGCCCACTGGATCGCCTGCCACTCCGGCGAGAATTCGGCCAGCGGGAAGAAGAACGCCGCATTCGCATCGGCGCTGGCATGCACCAGCAGCGCCACGGGAGGCTTCATGCCGGGAAATCCCGCGTAGCGGATCAGGGGATCGGCTTCCGGCGGGCCCTCAATCAGCACGCATGCCGGGCGCAGATCATCGAGCGCCCGGAGCAGCAATGCGGCCGAGCCGGGGCCATGATGCCGTATGCCGAAGATGTGAAGGCGATCGTCCATTCCGGCTCACATCACCTCGCGAATCGCGCGATACAGGTCGCCCCACTCCTCGCGCGATCGCACCACATTTTCGAGATATTCTTCCAGCGCGACCGCATCCTGCACGGGATCCTTCACTACGGCTCCGACCACGTTGGCCGCCAGGCTCTGCGCATCCATCACACCGTTGCCGAAGTGCGCGGCCTCGGCCCACGCGCCCACCCCGACGGAAATCGCTTCCGCGGTGGAAAGTGTGCCCGATGTGGTTTTCAGCTTGGTCTTGCCGTTCAGCGTCTTGCCTTCGCGCAGTTCGCGAAACAGCACCACAATGCGCGCCAGTTGCTGCTCCGCGGGCTCGATGGGCGGCAGGCTCAGCCCCGTGCCGATCTCGTTCACCCGCTTCACCACGATCCCGGTTTCCTCTTCCAGGGTGGCCGGCGACGGCAGAACCACCACGTTGAAGCGCCGCTTGAGCGCCGACGAAAGATCGTTCACGCCCTTGTCGCGAGTGTTGGCGGTGGCGATCACGTTGAATCCCCGCGCCGCCTCGATGGCCATGTCGAGTTCGGGAATGGGCAACAGCTTCTCCGAAAGCACGGTGATCAGCGTGTCCTGGACGTCCGAGCCCATGCGTGTCAACTCTTCCAGCCGCACGATTGTGCCCTCTTCCATGGCCCGGGTCAGTGGCGTCTTGACCAGCGCCTCGCGCGACGGCCCGCGGGCCAGGAGCAGCGCATAGTTCCACCCATAGCGAATCTGGTTTTCATCGGTGCCCGCGGTGCACTGGATCAGCCTCTGCGATGAGCCGGAAACCGCGGCGGCAAGATGTTCAGATACCCATGACTTCGCCGTTCCCGGCAGCCCCAGCAGCAGCAGGGCCCGATCGGTGGCCAGCGTGGCCACCGCGGTCTCAATCAGTCTCCTGTTGCCCACGTACTTGGCGCTGATCGCGCGGCCATTCTTCGCCGTCCCTCCCATCAGGTAGGTAACAGCCGCCTGCGGCGAGAGGCGCCAGTTGGGCGGCTTGGGCGGCTGATCCTCTTCAACCAATGCTTCCAGCTCATCCGCGTAAACCTCTTCTGCCGTCAGGCGCAGCCTGTTTTCGTTCATGTCAGGGTCTCCAATCCGTCCAGAATGTCGAGCAACAATAGTCCGATTTCCCTTGCCTCCAGGTCGGCTAATTGAAGTTGATCTCGGAGTTTGCTCCGCAGGCTGGGTGGGCACAGCGCGCAGAATACCTGCATCTCTTCGGCGCCGGGCTTCTCCTCGCCTGAAAACCGCTTCTTCCACCACTTCGACGCAAGCACATGCAGCATCAGCGGCGGCGGCAGTTGCGCCTCCATGCGCCGGAGCAGCCATTCCCACGCCGGAAATGCTGATTCCGGCATCCACTCCCGCGGATGCACCAGCGCCTGCACCCAGCGGTTGCGCTCACCATCGTCGGCGAAATTCATTTCATCAAAGCCGGCCTCGCTCATTCTGCCCCAGGCATCCGGCAAAGCCTCGGCGATCTTCGCGAGGACGTCCCACTTCTTCTCGCGAGAAGCCATCATGGAAAATGCAAACAGCAGGTACTCATCTTTTTCCGCGGCGTCGATCAAACCGTCCAAGGGCAGCTCCAGCGCGCAGGCCACCTCGTCCAGTCCGATCTCCGCGAACTGTTCGATCACCCAGCGATTTGCATTGCGCTCTTTCACCGTCGCCGGCAGCTGCAGGATGAGGCTGGCGCGTTTTTTCCGCAACCCGGCCTTGGTTCGCTCTATCCTCTCCAGACACGCCGCCAGCGCGGGATTCTCGCCCGTCGTTCCCGCCAGCCGCGCCAGCAGCCTTTTCGCCAGGTTCTTCACTCGCGGTGCGCGGTCTTTCGCGGCGGAGTCGAGAAATTCCTTGTCTTGGTGCGAAAGCCCCACCTGCATCGCCGCCAACAGACGGAGCCGCACTTCGGCGGATTCGCGGGCCCACACCGGCGCAACAAGCTTTCTGCCGGCGGCCGCGTCCCGCGCTCGCAATGATTCCAGGAACTTCAGGCGAAGAGCGGAAGGCGCATCGGTCCAGTTCTTCTCGCTGATCTGGTCGGCGTCGAAGTAGCTGTTCTGCTTCCCGGCCGGAACTTCGCGCTGCGCCCAATACTGCGCAACCACGCCCAGGTGGTCCGCCTGCCGGCGCACGAAGCCCTCCATTCGCGGAAGATCGAACAGATGGGGCCTCACCTTTTTGCTTGCGAATGCCCATGCCACGGCACTCTCCGCGGCGTTGCTGCACTTCGGCGCGTTCATCAACCGCAGGATGGGCGCTCGCAGATGATCAGGAATGATGGGCCTGACATCCTCGGGCCACATCTCGCGGACAATCTGTTCCGGGGCCGTGGGAGTCTCAAAGCGCAGGGCCTGTCCCGTAAGGCAGAGAGCGCGAAGCAATGCATGGGGATCAGTTCCCAAGACCGGTCCCGCCCGCGGAAGCGGCTCACGCCTGGTTCCCGCCAGCAGTGCGGGCAGAAAGCGGGATTTCAGATCGCGCGGCTTCATTCGCCAACCCACCTGCCGAGGCTCGTCTGCGCTAGGAACAGGCGCAAATGCGTCCCGTTCCAGAGCCCCAGGCCATGCAGGCATTCCAGCGCCAGCAAAGGCGCCGCCAGGTCCGCCTGGGCCGGCAACAGCGGAGCCCCTTCCGCGCCGTCATTCGCGCACACAAACATTTGTTCGCCGCTGCGACTCACCCGCACGTTGCGAAAGGCCATCGGCCATACCCCCAGCCACGGCTTGGCTGCGAGCGCACGCTCGTAGTTGCGGAACGCCTCTTTTAAACCATCGGGAGGCAAAACGAAATCGTCTGGACACGACTGCGCATGGGAAGAAACCTCGCCGAGTAGGCCGCGCAATGGAACCGGGGAGGGATAGTACACAACCGTACCCGTGAACCGCTCGCCGATTGCGTAAGGGCTTCGTGCCGGCCCGACTGCCAGGGGAACAAAATCAATCAGCACGGCGAATCGCGGTCCGTCTCGTGCGTCTTCGCGCCACAGCCAGGTTTCCAGGCGGCGCAACCGGTCCTGCTGTATCTCGCTCAGGGTGGCGGCCACGCGCCATGTACCCGCGGTCCGGGTGGCTGCCGCATCGGCCAGCAGCGACTCGCGCGTCACGCTCCATCCAACTTCCCTGCGAACGTCCGCGCGCAAGTCCGGCGCCAGGCTTTCCTGCCTGCGGTAGGCCTCGGCCAGAAGGTGAAGCTGCCCAAGTTCCTCGATGGCAATAAGCGGTCGAATGGCTTCCGGCAGGGCATACAATCGCGCGGGCAGATTCTCCAGCCGCGCAGCCAGCCCTGCAGCTTTCGCGTCCACCAGGCGCTGCGCGATCACGCGGCAGGATTTGCCCGCCGCCGCCGCAAACCCCGCCAGGCCGCTTTCCACCTGGTCCGCAAGCCACTGGTCCAGGTCATCAAGGCCGGCCGCAATCGCTTCCTCGCGGTCCTTGCGGGTACGTTCGCGTGCTGCCGCGGCGCGCGCCTCAGCCTTTGGATCCGCCTCCTCCGCTGCTTCCGTCGCGGTGAGTGCAATGCTCTTCGGTTCGCTGCTCTTCCGCTCGCCCTGCTCCGCGTCGTAGGCACCCTCGTCCGCGCGCCGTCGTTTCAGCCATTCCCCCACCCATTCCGGCGTAGTGTCCGTTGGAAAAGGCGTGTTTCCTTCGGCACGCAGCCACATCAACGCCAAGCTGTGCTTGCAGGGAAATTTGCGGCTGGGGCAGGTGCATTTGTAGCCCGCATCGGGTTCGGAGATCACCACGCGATAGGGCGACGCGCCGGAGCCCTGGCATGCGCCCCACACCAGGCCGGATTCGTCCCGCGCCAAGCCCGACCATACGCCCGGCTTGACCAGTTTTCGTGCTGCGCTTAGGGAAGCCTGGTCGGGCGCAATCCTTTCAATCTTTTTCAGGCTCAGCGCGGCCATGTCCCGGGTAATCTCCACACAATCGGCGGAAGACCTTTCCGTTCGCTCCAGAACAAGGATACAAGCCGGCAGAGGGCTGCTGGAGGGGTGCAGGCGTCCCCCTCGGGCCGCGCGGTTCCATGCAGATTCGCTTGGTCACGATCGACGCACCACTCAGCGGCATGCCGTGGTAAAGCACAGATTTTTGCTGAAAAACGGCATTACGTGGTTCTGGAACCGATCGGCCACCGCGCTGGTGTGCGTCCCCGGATACACTTCGAAGCTGTTCGCGATCCCGTACTTATCCAGAACGTCGTGCAGCCTGGCCGTATCGGTGCGCAAACCATCCTGGTCTCCCACATCGATTGATATCGCGCGGTACTCGCGCAGATTTCCAATGTATTGATCGATAAACGCCAGGGGTGCGTTGGCGGCCCACTTGGCCAGCACGTCCGGCTGCGGAGTGCCGTCTTTCACGGGCAGATCCAGATAGAGCGGTGGATTCTTCGGGTCGGGCGACCAGGCGGCAGCCGAGGCAAGCTGCGCGCGCGCGAAAAACGGCCGCCTGGCGGAATCCTCCTCTGTCTTCACCGCCTCCAGCGTCTTCTCCATCTCTGCATTGACTGATCCGGCGGGCCGCGCCGACAGGCAGCAGGGACTCATGATGTACAGGCTGCCGAACACATCGGAATGCTTCATGCCGATGCGTGCCGATCCATATCCTCCCATCGAGTGTCCGACCAGCCCGCGGCTCTTCCGGTCGGGAATGGTCCGATAATGCGAGTCGATGTATGCCACCACATCATGCGAGATGAACTTTTCGAAGTCCCCCGTGGTGACGGAACTTGAATACATGGATCCGTTGTGCATCGTTTTCGAGTCGGGCAGCACCACGATCATTTCTTTCGCACCCTGGGCAAATGCGCCCTCAATGGTCTGGGGCACATGAATCTCGTGCGTCCACTGCTCGGCGCCGATCGAGTAGCCGTGTAGCGCGTAGACGACGGGGAAGCGGCGATTCGCATCGGTGCTGTAGCCGGGAGGCAGGAAGACGATTACGTCGCGATCGACAGCGTCTCCCTCGAGATTGCCCTCGAGACTCGTCCCGTGGACCTTGATGTGCTCTACCGTGACCGGCTTGGCCCCGGGAACTTCCGCGGGCACGATGGTTTGTACCTGACCCGAGAGTTGGGCTGGCGCAGCAAGCATAGAAAGACAGAATACGCGGGAGAACGTTTTCCTCATTCTTGACGTCCACTCCTCGGGACCATCCCACTATACCGAGGAGATTCCGGGCGGCCATCTCGTTGCAGCTATCTTTTCGGAACGGGACTTTGCCTGGACGACGCTGGAATTGTCGCAGAAGGGCTTTTGGTGGCGGAGGGCAGGATCGAACTGCCGACCTTGGGGTTATGAATCCAGTAGAACCGACTGAAAATAAACAAGATAAGAGCTTAGGCTCGGAACAATCCGGCAAATTACCGCAAAATCTGCAACCTCCCCGCAACCTTTCCGACCCGAACTCCTGAGAATAGCCACGGCCAGAGAGTCTCAACACGATGAAAGCGTCCCAGGTAGCGAATGACTGAACGACTAAACAACAGTCCTCGCGCAGCTAAATTGGACTCCGTCGACGGCCGCCATGCCGACTGCAAGCTCCTCCCCAAGTCGTTCACCTTGGCCTCGATCTCGGCCCAGAATTCCCACGTCGTTAGCGGCAGCAACACCGCCAAGCCGCCGCGCTCCTGGACCTCGGGCGCCTGCAAGCCCGCCATGCCCAAAATGGAAAGCCCTGCGGATCCGCGTGGCATTGCCTGCATTGGGCAGGGCATCACGCTCGAGTGTTCGACGGCAACGCCAGATCCGATATATGGACAGCCGCGTGGCAAATGGGCGGCACTCGGAACCATAGGCTACATGTCAAAGTGAGTCTGGGGAGACCTTTGCCGTTTGTTTTAAGTTCCATAGCCGTTGCGCGTCAGTGCTCCATCGGTGGGCCTGGTGTGCCATCGGACCAGTGGCTCACCACGACCATGAAAATCGTCACTCGCGATTGCGGATCATTCGCTGCGATCATGGGTGAGCCTGGCAGATTTGCCCCCCAGCTCTTCGCCATGTCGCCCGCAACATAGAACATCACGTGCGGGTGCCAGTTGTGGGCCTCATCGTTCAGGTACTGATCCTTCGACATCATGTAGCACATGGCTCCCGGCGCTGGCGTCGGCAATTCCCCGCCTTCCAGGGCTGCGGCGATTGTCTGCGCGATCTCCGCCTTCGATTTGCCTGCCAGCACCAGCCGCGTCTTCATCAGATAGATTGGCGTAATACTTATGGCCGCCGCGGCATTAAAACAATTGGGCGCGCGCATCTTCGGATTCCAGAAGTCCGGAGCGTCTGTGTTCTTGGCCCACGATCTCTCCACATAACAGAGAAAGCCGTTCTTGCCCTGCGCGGCGACCGTGTATCCCTGCCGTCCGAGCACCATCACGGTGGCGTCGCCCGCCACTGAAGCCGGGGCCGCGCTGCGCGCCAGCGCAATCTCCGCATCCATCGGCATCAGGTACTGATCCAGAGGAGCCATGGCCGCATACGGATCCGTCTGCGCTCGCGCCTGTTCCATGCCTCCCGGCAGACCTGCCAGCGCCAGGAATACAAAAGCGAAGATCGTTACGGAATTTCGCATGCGATTCCCCCTCTCCAAAATGTTTTGAATTGTGACCTCAACAATGATGGCCACTCACTGGTCCAGTTGAGCCTTGCTTTTCCGTTTGCTGAAACAGCATCTCGATATACCGCCGCAGGTGATCGACGCACTCCTCAGCTACCGCGGGCCCGCCCTTCGCCTTGGCCAAAATGAATGACCCCTGCAGCACCGCCTGGATGTACAACGCCAGACTCCGTGCGGTCCACTCGCCGGTCACCCCGTGTTTCCGCATCGCCTCGGCGATATCCGGCTCCAGCGTCACCGCGTGCCCGCTGATGCTCTTGTCGCAAGCCTCGCGGATCGCCGGGTGCGTGTCGTAGACCTCCTGCACCATCGTGCCTGCCAGGCAGGTAAAGTCGCGTATTTCCCCCGTCAGCAGCGTCTTGCGTAGTCCACATAGGCCAACAACCGCTCCACCGCGTCGACTCGCTCATGGTAGGGGGCGGAGGTAAACAGCCCGTCCGTGCATTCCATCCAATAGTCGGCCGCAGCCAGAGCCAGCTTCTCCTTGCTGTCAAAATGGTGGAAGAAGCTTCCCTTCGTCAGCCCTGCCCACTCGCAAACGTCCTCTACCCTCATGGCTTCATATCCCTTCACGCGAATCACCTGAAGGGCAGCCTGCAAGAACCTGGTTTTTGATTCGTGTCTCGCTGTAGCCATCGTCATGTCAACAACCAACTGGTCGGTATGTAACGTACCAAGCAGTTGGTATGTCGGTCAAGAGAATCTTTGCCAACCTAAATATCGGTCCCCAGTCGTTCGAGTCTGCACTTGACTAGCAAGTTGACGAGAAACGGCCAATCCGTGCTCTTGGAGAATTCCACCAGGCTGCGACCAACGAACATGGAACGCCGACTCTCGTCCCAGTGGCCGGAACCTGCCCCGTTCAGCGTTACAAGCGGTACGGTACGGATATAATCAACGTGTTCGGGATTGAGCTGACAGAACGTCAGCGTAAAAGGCCTAATCCGGTTAGCATTT
>DASXXV010000164.1:0-18780 GCA_036502905.1 Occallatibacter sp.
CTGGCGTTCTGTAGATACTGCTGCGCGATACTCTCCGAGACATAAGGCCGCTTGAACACGTTGATGTCTCCGTAGAGCCCGGCGGGACCAAATTTCTCCGCCAGAAGCTGGTCAACCGCGTCGTTCATTGAAGCCACGTAAGGCGGGCATAGGCCCTGGAGAACCCCATCGATCCCCACGGGATTGGGTTGCGATGCGGGCACCGGAGGCCAGTCGGTATCCGGCCAGGTCTTTCCCGGCTGCATGCGAAATCCCAGGCCGAAGAACTGCTTCGACGGATCGCGCTCCAGCACGTAAGGAGGAGCAACGGATGCGTGCACCCAGCCTCCCAGGCCCACCGCCTGCCCCACCAGCATCAGGTTTTGCAGTTGGAAAAGAGCCTCGTAATTCACCCGCATCGTAGAGGCCAGGCCCAAGGGAAGCACTATGTTCGGATTTACGAACTTGTCCTGCGCGCGCCCCAGGCCGCCGATCACCTCGTAGGGAATCTTCTTGTCTGCGCCCGCCAGGCCAAGTTCGACTCCGGCCCATTCCACGGCTTCCATCACGTCGGCCGGCTTGAAATTCTGCCAGTCGTCCACCCACAAGGGGCGCTGCCCATCCGGCTCCGTCAGAAGATTGAGAATGATGTTGATGTATCCGCGCGTGCAATCTACGACCGGCAAAAAGATGGTTGTGCCGGGACGGTTCGAGATCTGCTTGTTCCATCCGAGATAGTACGGAAACTGGCGCGGAAACTCCAGCCGCTGGTCGTACAGCTTCACCTTCACTGCCTGCGCCGCGGCCAGCCAGTCCGCATCCGCCCAGTCCGCCTTGTCCGGCGGCAAGCCGCCCAGAACACCGAGAGCCTCTTCGCCCTCGAGCTTCTTGAGCATAAAAATTCCCTCATCGTTAATCATGAAGAACGTCGTCGACTGCGAATTATCCGGACTGCTCGACGAGCGTCCCAGGGCGTTCACGAAAGGCGTGCCCAGTTCGTTGCCGCCGGTAGGAATTTGCAGCGGCCCATCATGCATCACCGACCCCGTGAGCCCGGTCGAAACGATCAGCACGGCTTCTTCGAGCGCGGAAAGCGGCGCCGGCGCATTCGTGCTCGTATGGCTCAGCCCATTGGCCAGCACCGACGTTCCCCGCGCAATGCGGCGGGTTCGCCGGTCGAACAGCGCGGACATTAATGGATATTGAAACAGCGCCTCGATCCCGGCGCTGCGTGCAGCCTTTACCGGAGATGATGTATCCGCCATCGTGACTCCTCTTATACGACCGCTGTTACGTGACTTGCCGTCGCCGTCACCGCGGCGGGCGCTTCCGGATTGTAGATGTCCAGCTGGGCCAGAATTAAGGGATAGATATCCTGGGCCGCGTTCTTGCCTACAAAACAGTCCATGTGGTTGTAATTGGGAATCTGCACGCGCAGGTATCCGTCGGCGCCGTTCTTGGCCACCAGCAACTCGTAGCTGCGCTCGGTTCCTTCCGGCAAGAACAAATGATTGTTCATCGCCTGGAAAAACGTGAGCGGAATCTTCAGCCGCTGTATGTTGGGGAGGTAAACATCTTTCCCCTCCGCGTCCACCACCTGCCCGGCGCTGATCATGGTCAACAGGTGTTTGAACGTGGTGATGTCGGCGATCCCGAACATCTCGTGGATAGCCTGGTGGGTGGCATCGTTCAGTTGCGTGTGGCCGTATACCTCGCCGTAGATCAGCCAGATCCGGCGGCATACCGCGCTGTTGCACGGGGGACCCAGCGCCGCCGCCAGTTTCAGTAGCCCGTCTTCAATCGCATCTCCCCAATTGGCGGAATTGAAGTCCGTGGTCAGCGTGTCGATGCCGATGTCCTTGAAGAAAGACCCGATGTCGAATGCCGCTTTGAATTTGTTCTCCGGCGACGTCGTCGGGTAAAAACCCAGCTGCGAGCAAATTGCCGACCGGATTCCCCCCAGCCTGCCGGACATCATGCTCATCAGAAACGTCAGCGAACCGATGCAGTGCGCCATAATCTGGATGTCGGCCGCGCCGGTGATCGCGCGCACCTGCGCTACCGCCGCCGGATAGTCCTTGGTGGCCACGTCATCCAGCGTGAACTGCGTCTTGGCCGAAGGCAGCGCCGGGCTGGCGCGGTAATCCAGCAGCCACACATCGTATTCATTCGCGTAAAGGAACTCGGGCAGATTGGTATCCACCGTGTCGATCAGAAATGCCAGAGACGATGTTCCGTATCCGGGAGATAGCATCACCGGGCCCTTGCTGCCTCCCTTGTAGCGAGTCAGCCGCAATTCCACATTGTCTTCGGTCAGGAAGTGATAAACCTCCGGCGCGCCCATGCGCAATGGCCGTTTCTTGCGCGGCACGGGTTGCGGATTGAATTCATTCGCCGGCGCCAACGCCGAACCGTAAATATCAAACAGAACTCCCGCGAAAAACTGCCCGAAGCGGATCGCCCCGGCGAGCCGTTCCTGGTTGTCCTTGGCATTGGTGATTTCCAGCGTGGTCATCTGCCGCAGAAAATCTTCAATCGCGATCACCAGCATGCCTTTGCCCAGGACCGCGCCGGATGCATCGGAAATCGTGATGTACAGCGTCGACGTGTCGCGCCACAGATTCAGGATCCCGTCGTTCTTGATGATCTTCGTTCCATCGAATCTGTATGTCTTACCCTCTTCCGAAATCAGGTTCATGTCGTACTTCATCAGCCGCACGCCCACCTGCGTGGGATCAACCACAAGCAGCCGGAATTGGCCCTGGCTCACCGTTAGCGGTCGCGCCGATAATGAAGGCGCCGTAACCGTGCCCACCATCCGCGCGGGATGGTCTGGATTGGCCAGAAGATCGTTCAAGTCGTCGGCAATGACCGTGAGGATGAATTCGAAACTCGAGCCCTCCTGTTTTCCCTGCGCGCTGCCGTTCGCGAAATCATCCGTGACCTTAGTCGAGAAGAATCCCTTCATGGCCTCGGTGAAACGCAGGCCGGTGGTCAAGGCCGGGGAGGGCGGCGCAACTACGGGCTTCGTCAGATCGTAGTCGATCGTCCATCCGCGGTCCTGCGCCATCAGCGCGCAGCATCGTTCTGCAACCGCCGAAATGGTCAGCAGGGGATTGACGCCCAGCGAGCGCGGCATCACCGAGCCGTCGCACACGTAGAGACTCTCGTATACCGCTGTCCCCCCGTTGCCCGAGTAAACCTGCCCCTTGTGGTTGACCACGCCGCCCGTCGCATCGGACGACATGGCGCAACCGCCCAGCGGATGCACCGTGGTCAGATTGTGATTGGTAAGATCGCTCCACAGCGGGTTGTGCAGGAAAACTCCGCCTAGCGCCTTGGTCGCCTGGTCGAGGCGGTCGTTCACGGTAGTGAAAACCGGTTCGATCCCCACGCCCGGCCAATGCAGCCGCAGCCGGTCGCTTTCCAGCGTCATGTGCCCCGCGGCACCATCGTGGGTCATCACCAGGTAAGTCTGCGTGTTTTGGATGGCGCCGTGATACGGGCCGCACACCAGGCTTTGCGCTTCGCGCTCTCGTTCATCAAGGAATCCATCTACGCCCGGAGAAAGGTTAGTGCCCGCCCACGGCGCCACCGCCGCCAGCGCGGCCGGAAGCATGGCTCCCAGCGCCCCCGGAACGGAGCCTTCCTCGATCACCATGCCGTCTTCCAGCTGAGGCTGGAAACGATCGTCGATAATGCCCGTGATGCATGGCCCCACCGGCGCGCGCCCCTGCGGATTTAACGGGCCGTACCCGATGCCGTCGATGACGTCGTCGGTGTCATAGCCGAAGGCGAGCACATCTCCATTGCCCGTAAAGCGGCTGCCCACCTGGTCTGAGAGCGCCAGCCCGTTGGCTCGGGAGCGCAGCAGGATCTCCGTCGACCCCAGCGTTCCGGCTCCCAGAACCACCATATCGGCGGTGACGAACTGCGTAGGCGTGTCGAATCGCTCGCGGCCCGAATCGAGAACCTGGTAGTGAATCACCCAGAGATTGTCTCTCCGCTCCAGCGAACGAACACCCACCTGCGTGTAAATCTCCGCGCCGTGATTGCGCGCGTCGGGCAGATAATTCATCAGCACCGTGTTCTTTGCCGCATAATTGCAGCCGGTGATGCAATCGCCGCACAACGTGCAGGCATGCTGTTCCACTCCGGCATGGTTCACGCCTTCGGTGAACGTCACATTGATCGGAGGACGGTAGAACTTCTCGTTCAGCGAGGCCGCCGATTTTTCCAGCGCCTGCAATTTCGGCAGCGCAGGCGAACCATCGGGATAAGGCGTCGAGCCCAGCATCGTCTGCGCAAGTTGATAACCCGTTTGCAGGCGGGTAGCAACGTCGGCTCGAAACTCGGCAGGCCATCTCGCATCGTCGAATACCCGCGGCTCCGCGGGAAGAGAGACATTGGCATTCACCAGCGATGTGCCGCCCAGCCCGCAGCCGCAGAACACGTTGACATCGTCGTTCACCCGCAGGTCATACAAGCCCGTGCGCGAGCCGAGAAACACATTCGGCGTATCCACCTGCGTCTGCGCCAGCACCTCGGGAAGGGTATTGGGGTATTCGCCGGGTTGAAACTCCATTCCCCGTTCCAATACGCACACCTGCCGGCCGGCGCGCGCCAGTCGCGACGCCGCAATCGCGCCACCGTATCCTGAACCGATTACCACCACCCCATAATGCGGCTTTAAGTCTTCGATCAACGACGAAAGACGAGGCATGGACTCTCCTTTTGGACTTCCATACTTGGCGCCCCGGCGTAAGGGGTACGCCGCTCCTTGCACTGTTGGCCCGGGCTCTTGGATTTGTGACCAACGAATAAATAACGCGATGCACTCAGCGGACGCGAATTGTCGAGTGGCCGGCGTTCCGTGCGCGATTGATAAACATGCCCGCGGATGAATGAGGATTGGGTTTTCGCGCGAAGCTAATGGAACCACACCGGGAATTCGAAAGCAAGTGAAAAGCTGTTCGCCTCCCGGCCACCGTCCCCCTCGCCCGCGCCGATTCAAAACCGCCGAACAGGAACCCCCTCTCGCTCCGCGGCACCCATACTCTTCGCGCTACCAGGCACTCATCCCGCGCACTTCCTTCGCTCGGCCCCACTGCGCACCCCCGCCCCGCCGGAGTAATCTGGTGAAGTCATGAGTCCATCGTCCCAACCGCAGATCAATCTCACCCAGTCGCCCGATTACCGCGAGTCCTACGCTAACAGCGTCCAGGTCCGGGTCAGCGTCTGGGACTTTCAACTGGTGTTCGGCCTCGCCTCCAGCGACACTCCCGACCAGGTGACGATCCGCAACCACCAGGCAATCTACCTCAGTCCCCAGCAGGCCAAGGCCCTGTGGAACGTGCTCGGCCAGAACATCGCCCAGTACGAACAGGCCTTTGGTACTCTCACGCTCGAACCGCAAACCCACAACTTCCCCCAGGGTCCCGTCAACTAGCCCGCTCAGCAACCCCCATGTTCGAGGACTGAAACGCTTGATAAGGTCGTCGTGGCGAGAACGAATCGAGCCCCGGCTGGACGCGCCGTTTCCCCTCTGGATGATCTTTCCAGTGGTGTTCGTGGCGCTCTATGCGAGTCATTTCTCTCTGCTGCGCCTTCCTTACTACTGGGATGAGGCCGGCTACTATATTCCCGCCGCCTGGGATTTCTTTCGCACCGGTTCGCTGATACCCTCCACCACCCTGACCAACGCGCATCCCCCGCTCCCCAGCGTCTACCTGGCGCTGTGGTGGAAGGCTTCGGGCTTCTATCCCGAGGTCACGCGCGAAGCGGTTTTGATGGTTGCCGCGCTGGGTTTGCTCGCCGTGTGGAAACTCGCGCTGCGCATCCACGGCTCGCTGCTGGTCGCGTTCTGGACGGTGATCCTCACCGGCCTCTATCCCATCTGGTTCGCGCAGAGCACGCTGGCCCACGGCGACATCTTCGCCGCCGCCTTTGCCTTGTGGGGACTGGTCTACTCGCTTCCCGACCGTGACCGCAAGCCCTGGGCCGCTGCCCTGTGGTTCACCGCCGCGGCCCTCTCCAAGGAGACCGCCATCGCCATCCCGCTCACCCTGGCCGCGGCGCGTCTCATCGAGGGTTTCCGCGCCCGCCCCGCGGTGTCCCCACCGGGTCCCCGGAGACGCGTCTTCGCCGGCGTGAATTACGCCCTCTGGCGTGAAAGCGCCTGGCTCGCCGCCTCCATCCTGCCCCTCGCTGCCTGGTACGGTTACCACCTGTCCAGGACCGGCCACGTCTTCGGAAATCCGGCTTTTCTTCACTACAACGCGCAGGCTACCCTCGCTCCGGACCGCGTCGCCGCCGCGTTCGTCCATCGCGTGCTGCACCTCTTTGCGCACATGAACATGTTCGTGCCCGTGCTCCTCACCCTTGCTGCCCTGATGCTTCTACCGCGCATGGAACGAGACGGACGCCCTCGCAGCGGCATCAGCCTGCCCGTGCGCCGCTTGATTTTGATCCTCCTGCTCGTGAATGCCGTCCTCTTCAGCGTCCTCGGCGGGGCGCTGCTGTGCCGGTACCTGCTGCCCATGTACCCGCTGGTCCTGGTCTTGGCGGTCTCCACCTTTTATCGCCGCGTGCCCTACTGGCAGGCGCTGGCGCTGCTCTCCGCGGCCGCCTTCGTGGCCGGGCTCTTCATCAATCCGCCCTACGGTTTTGCCCCCGAGGACAATCTTTCCTACGCTCGCGTGATCCGCCTCCACCAGGCCGGAATCAGGCAGCTCGCGGAGCGCTTCCCGGGCGCGACTGTACTCTCCGCCTGGCCGGTCACCGACGAATTGCGCCGTCCCGAGCTCGGCTACGTCAAACAGCCCTTCGACGTATTCGCCATCGACGACTTCTCCCTGCCCCAGATCGCCCTGGCCGCCGCCGAACCGGAAAAATATTCGGCCGCCCTGGTTTTCTCCACCAAGGCGGAGCCCGCAAGGCCCTTGCTCAGCCTCGGTTCCCGCAGTGCTGCCATGGATGAGCGCTATTTCGGCCTTCACCACGACCTCCAGCCCGACGCCATCGCCCGGCGGCTCGGTGGGACTCTGGTCTGGAAGGGAGGCGATGACCAGGGCCAGTGGATCGGCCTCATCCGCTTCAACCGCCAGTTCGAAGCGGCAAACGCTCCGTACTATCGGCTCGGCCCAATCGTTCCCTGATCTCGATCGGACCCGATCTCGACCGGACCTGATCCTCCCGGCGAAGGTCGGCAATCAGCCCCGCCCCATCCCTCATCCGCGCTTCAACCCGGCCGGCGAACGCCCCCGGCTCCCTTCCATTCGCCGCCAAACTATAATCAAACTGCCGTGTCCCTTCATTTTTCATTCCGTTTGCGCCGGGCCGCGTTCCTTGTCGTTTCCGCTGTGCTGCTTCTCTTCTCGACGGTTTCCGCTCAGGTGCCGCCGCCATCCCAGGCTCCCAGTCCCCCGGAAGCCGCTGCTGCAACCGCCGGCAAGGACCGCATCCTCCTGGTCCTCCCATTCGACAACCGCACCGGCGAGCCCAGCCTGGGGTGGATTCGAGAAGCCGCGGCGGCCCTGTTGAGCTCCCGCTTTACCTCCGCCGGCTTCGCCCCCATGAGCCGCGCCGACCGCCTCTACGCCCTCGATCACCTCGGCCTTCCGCAAGGCTTCCAGCCTTCCCGCGCCAGTTCCCTCCGCCTCGCCCAGACCCTCGATGCCGACTCGATCGTGGTCGGCAATTACATCACCGACGGGCCAACCCTCATCGCCGAGGGCCGCATTATCGACGTGCCGCACATGCGCATGAGTCCCCCGGTGACCGTGCGCGGCGAAATGAAGGACCTGATCGCGGTCCTCGACTCCCTGGCCTGGAAACTGACGCGCCAGCTCGATCCCGGGTTTAACGTGGCGGAAGAAACCTTCCTCGCCGCCGGCGCCAACCTGCGCCTCGAGGCGTTCGAGCAATACATCCGCGGCATCACCGAATCCGACCAGGCCGAGCGCCTTCGTCACCTGCAGCAGGCCGTCAAGCTCAGCCCCGGGTTCGCGCCCGCGTGGATGGCCCTGGGTAGGGAAGACTACAACGGGCAAAAATATCAGGAGGCCGCCGCCGCCTTCGCCAAGGTGGGCCGCGACGATCCTGATTTCCTCGAGGCCAGCTTTTACCGCGGCCTCTCCATGATGTTTTCCGGCGATTACTCCAAGGCCGAAGGCGACTTCGCTGCTATTGCGCGCATACTGCCCCTGGCCCAGGTTCTGAATAACCAGGGCGTGGCCGTCAGCCGCCAGGGCCACGATGGCAGCGCCATGTTTCGTCAGGCGGCCGTGACCGATCCCGATGAGGGGGATTACCACTTCAACCTTGCCGTGAGCCTCAGGCGCCACGGCAACAACGCCGAAGCCCTCACCGAGCTCAATCAGTGCCTCAAGTTCCGCCCCAACGACAGTGAAGCCCAGGCGCTGCTCGCCGCCTGGAAGCAGCCCGGCTCCGTCAATGTCGATCCCTTGGAGCGCATCGTGCGCACCTTTGACGCCGTCGCCTTCCACCAGGCCGCGGTGATGCTCGACAAGGTGGAGGCCACCCGGCTGGCCGCACTCTCCCCCCAGGAGCGCGCGCGAACTCTCTCCAGCCAGGCCCGCGATTATCTTTCCCGCGGGCTGCTTCTCGAGTCGGAGCGGCTCTACCAGGCTGCGGTAGTGGCGGACGCCGGCGCCGAGGACGCCCACGC
This sequence comes from Occallatibacter sp., assembly GCA_036502905.1. Lineage (GTDB taxonomy): Bacteria > Acidobacteriota > Terriglobia > Terriglobales > Acidobacteriaceae > Telmatobacter. The sequence continues at coordinate 8,669 of DASXXV010000164.1, forward strand.
CGGATTGGCCGAAGTGCGCGAGCGTACCGGTGATACCGCCGGCGCCCGCCAGGAAGCCCGCGCGGCCCTGGAACTGAAGCCATCGGCATCTGCGTATCTCATTCTGGCGCGGCTCGATTTCGCGGTCAGCCGCTTGAGCGAAGCCAATCAGGAGGCCGGCGAAGCCCTCAAGCTGAACCCCAACAGCCAGGCGGCCCAGGAACTCCTTCGCCAGGTGGCCGCCCGGGAAGCCCAGCCGAAATAAGGGCAGGGAAGTCAGCTTGGTGGTTCGTGGCGCGGCGCACGTCTCGAATAGCTAAAAAGGTTCAAAATAGGTGAGGACCTCGCGCGACGCTGTTTTGAACGGGCAAAATAACCGCGGGCTTCTGGCCCGCCTAGGCTGCTGAAAAAGTCACTGTTTTGAAGGGGCACGAGTTTACTCGTGCCAGAATCGGCTCAGAATGAGTGCGGCTGTAGCCGCCGAGGGATGGGTTTTCCACCCTCATTGGACTTTGTCATCAATCTGCGCGGGCTTCTGGCCCCCCTGGGGATGTCTTTTCATCCATCTCCTCGTTCGCTCGTTCCGCGAAGGAGCAAATATGTACCAGGCCTGTCGAGGGTTCATAAAATCCGCCCTCATCGCTGCGGTTCTCGTCGTTGCCTTCGGGCTCAGCGCGTTTCCTCATTCTGTCTCCGCACAGCAGCCGCTGGTGGAGGAATTCATCCTCAATGACACCATTCAGCCCGTCACCGCCGGCCAACTTGAGCGCGCCATTGCCCGCGCCAACTCCGAAGGCGCCGCCGCGTTACTCGTCGTACTCAACACCCCCGGGGGACTGGTGGACTCCATGCGCCAGATGGCCGGCGCCATTCTCGGCTCGCGGGTGCCCGTCATCATTTACGTCGCCCCCGCCGGGGCGCGCGCCGCATCCGCCGGCTTCTTCCTGCTGGAGGCGGCCGACATTGCCGCCATGGCTCCCGGCACCAATGCCGGCGCCGCCCACGTCGTCTTCGAATTCGGAAAGCCCGACGAGGTCATGAGCCAGAAGATCGAGAACGATGCGGAGGCGTTCCTCCGCTCTTACGTTGCCAAACGCAGTCGTAACGTCGATGCCGCCATCGCCGCCGTGCAGGCTTCGCATTCCTACACCGCCGAAGAGGCCCTCGACAAGCACCTCATCGACCTCACGGCCAGCAGCGAAACCCAGTTGATCGCCGCGCTCGACGGCCGCGAGATTACGCGCCTGGACGGCTCAAAGCAGGTCCTGCATCTCGCCCACGCCCGCATCCAGCGCATGGAGCCCACGCTGCGCGAAAACCTGCTCGGCTGGCTGGTCAATCCCAACATCGCCCTCCTGCTGCTGGTCGGCGGCGCGCTGCTCGTCTATCTCGAATTCAATACCCCCGGCACCATCGTTCCGGGCGCCCTGGGCACGCTCATGGTTCTGCTGGCCATCTTCGCGCTCAACCTTCTGCCCATTCGCTACACCGCCGTTCTCCTGCTGCTGGCCGCCGTGGTCATGCTCGTTCTTGAAGCCAAGTTTGGCGGTCACGGCGCTTTGGCCATCTCCGGCATCGTCTGCCTCACCCTGGGCATGCTGACCCTGGTAGCCGCACCCATACCCGAGCTCGCGGTAAATCCCTGGGTGGCCATTTCCGTGAGTGTCGCATTCGGGGGAATCACTGCCTTCCTCATCCGCCTGGCGGTCAAGGCGCGCCGGCTCAAATCGCGCCTCGGCGTCGATGCCCTCGTGGGCCATCGCGCCTCCGCCATGGAGTCGCTCAATCCCGAGGGACACGTCCTCGTCGACGGCGAGATCTGGCGCGCCATTGCCAGCGAGATGGTGCCTGCCGGAACCCCGCTCCAGGTGATCGGCCACGAGCAGTACCTGCTCAAGGTCACACCCCTCGCTCCGCCCGGTGCAAACGCGTAGGGCGCACCCCGTCGTGAGCGCCTACTCCTTCAATCCATTGGAGTACAATCCCTCCTGAACTCCTGAAAAGAGGAAAGGCCCATGTCTGCTGGCGAGCTGCCGATACCCATTTTGATCGTCATCGCAATCCTTCTGCTGTACATCCTCAACTCCATCAAGATCCTGCGCGAATACGAGCGCTCCGTCATCTTCCGCCTCGGCCGCGCTCTGCCCACCCCCAAGGGACCGGGAATCATCCTCGTCTTCCGGCCTTTTGACCAGATGATTCGCATCTCCCTGCGGCAGGAAGTTCTCGAGGTTCCGCACCAGGACGTCATCACCCGCGACAACGTCACCATCAAGGTGAACGCCGTGGTTACGTTCTATGTCGTTGATCCCAACATGGCCGCCATCAAGGTTTCCAATTACGTCTATCAGACCTCGCAGCTCGCGCAGACTACGTTGCGCACCGTTCTCGGCGAGGTCGAGCTCGACGAGCTCCTCAGCCACCGTGACAAGCTCAACCTCCGCATCCAGGCCATCATGGACCAGCGCACCGAACCCTTCGGCGTGAAGGTGGTCTCCGTCGAAGTCAAACAGGTGGATCTGCCCGACCAGATGCAGCGCGCCATGGCCAAGCAGGCCGAGGCAGAACGCGAGCGCCGCTCCAAGATCATCCACGCCGAGGGCGAATTCAGCGCGGCGCAGAAACTGGTTGATGCCGCGCAGCTCCTTGCCACCCAGCCCATGACCCTCCAACTCCGCTACCTGCAGACCTTGACCGAGATCGGGGTGGAAAAGAACACCACCATCGTCTTCCCGCTGCCCATGGAATTGCTGTCACTGCTGAACAAGATGGGGATCTCGTCCGCGCCCCCCGCCCCGGCACCAATACCCCCCGACCGCTCGGTATAGTGACGCCCCGCGGTGCCCCATGTTCCGGCTTTGGGACATGGGCGGTAACAGTTACTCCTGGGCTTGGAAGAAGCCCATCCTGGCGACGGATGGGCGTTCAAGGTTGTGGGCGGCACTGACCCATGCCAAGCGACCGGATATAGCGACCCGCCGCTTATATGGACAATTCACTGCTTCTTCTCGGGCGCCGCTGCGCCCGGGAAAATGCCTTCGAGAGGGGCGCGGAGTTTCTCGGTGCGATCGGGGTCGGGGAGAGGCTTGCGGGGCATCATTTGGTCGCGCTGGGCGGCGTTGTAGACGAAGATTGCCTCCACCGTCGCGATCTGTTTGAGGTCCGCCGCCTGCAGCCTTTCGTAGACGTCCTGGTTGGAGTGGTGGGTGCGCGTTTCGTAATCCAGGTCATCCTGGATGAACTGAAACCCGGGAATACCCACCGCGTCGAAGCTCAGATGGTCGGTGCCCCCGGTGTTGCGCATGGTCAGGGTTGTGACGCCGAGGTCTTTAAGCGGAGCGATCCACTGCGCGAAAATCGGCGCCACCGCGGCGTTGCCCTGCGTATACACTCCGCGAATCTTGCCCGAGCCGTTGTCCACGTTGAAATACGCTGAGATCCATTTCTGCTCTGGCTTGACTTCCAGCGGCCCCGCCGGCCGGCGCATGTACTCCGGCAACTGCATCTGGTCCGGGGCAGTGGATGTTTTGACGGATCCGAAGTGCTGCGAGACGTAGCCCTTCGAGCCCAGAAGGCCCTGCTCTTCGCCCGTCCAAAGCGCGATGCGAATCGTGCGTCGGGGCTTGATGTCCAAAGCCTTCAAAATCCGCACCGCTTCCATGGCAACGATGGTGCCCGCGCCGTTGTCGGTGGCCCCGGTGCCGGCAATCCAGCTATCCAGGTGTCCGCCCAGCATCACCACCTGTTCTTTGAGCCTGGGGTCGGTGCCGGGAATCTCCGCCACCGTGTTGAAGGCGTGCTCGTGTTCGCCGGTGATTTTTGTTTCGACGTCCACCTCCACGCTGACCGGCACGTGCGCCTGCGCAAGCCGGTACAGACGGCCGTAGCTCTCGATGGTGGCGACGACCACGGGCACCTTGACCCGCTTGTCGGGCTGGTACGGAGTGCGGCCCAGCGTCGCGCCATTGTCGTCGAAGAGGGTTCCCCCAGAACCGCCTCCATTCCCACCGTCCCGGCTCGGCTCGATGACCGCCGCTACCTTTTCGTCAGCAAAGAACTCGGCAACTTTCTCGATAAGCTTCTGGCGCTCGATGCGTTCGCGGATGCGCGCCATCATTTCGGGGGGAATACCGCCGGCATTGGCGCTCACCGGGAATTCGGCCGTTTCATCCAGCTCTTTTTCGGTACTGCGCGTGAAGAGCGGCTTTTCCACTGGCGGCACGGGGCGCATGGCCCCGAAGAGCACAATCTTGCCGCTCAGCTTGCCTTTGTACGGTTCGATATCTTTTTCGTTCTGGATGTTAACGTAGGCCACGTCGCCCGTAACCGGACCGCTGGTCGAGGGCGACCAGGGGGTGGCCTGCACAATCAGCACCGCGGTGTCGGGGGTGACCATGCGCGCCCAGGTATTCAGTTGCTGCCAGCTCAGGCCGAACTCGCCCCAGTCCTCCAGATGTGCATCTTCAAGGCCGATCTTGGTAAGCGTGTCGCGCGTCCACTCGTTGGCCTTTTTAGCGTTGGGCGATGCGGTGAGGCGCGGTCCGATTCCGTCCATCAGGGCCGACGCGAATTCCATCACGTGAGAGCGGTTCAAGCCCTCGTCCCGAATGCGCTGATACATGTTCAGGTCCAGGCATTCGGTGGCGGGCTGCACCTCAATGTAGGGATCGGTTGCGACCGGCGTCGCTGCGGGTTTGGACTTGTCGGCGGCGTTGAGTGAGACGGCTCCGGCCACCACCATCACGGCACAGCAAAAACGCGAGAACGTCATCGGCATCACAATAGGCTCCCAGGAAGTGAGTTTTCCGTTCCTGAATTGTAGGCTACGGCTGGCGCCAGGCGGACAAGGTTTACGACCCAGAGGGACGGCGAAGCCAGAGCGACCGCATTCGAATTCACAACTTTTGGAGAGATTTCCCGTATTCTAGACGCACACGGAGGTCCCCCGATGGCAACATTGGTGCGGCCGCTCTCTCCGGCGGCCGAGAAGACTGCGCATATTCCCTGGTACCTGTGGTGCTCCACGCTGGCCGTCACTTCGGTCAGTATCGGTGCACACTGGGATGTCTCCTGGCATCGTTCCATTGGGCGCGATACGTTCTGGACGCCGGCGCATCTGGCCATCTATCTATGCGGTGTGCTGGCGGGTATCTCCTGCGGGTATCTCATCTTCTCTACCACCTTTTGGGGAAAACCCGAGGCGCGGGCTGGCGCAGTGCGGGTTTTTGGATTCAGCGGCCCCCTGGGCGCGTTTCTTTCCGCGTGGGGCGGCGTGGCCATGCTGACATCGGCTCCGTTCGACAACTGGTGGCACAACGCCTACGGACTCGACGTGAAGATCGTCAGCCCGCCGCATTCGCTGCTGGTGCTGGGAATTTTTGGCGTGGAGATCGGGACGCTGTTCCTGATTGTTTCAGCCATGAACCGCGCGGAAGGGCGGTCGGAACTGTTCCGCCCCCTGCAGGGCATGTTGCTCTTTCTCGCAGGCCTGATGCTGGTGCTTACGATGTTTTTCCGGGTGGAGTACACGTGGGACATCGCCCTCCACAAGGCGAGCGCGTACATTGCAATATCTCTTGGTGTTCCGCTCTACTACGCCGCCGTGTGGAAGGCGGCGCGCCATCGATGGGCGGCTACTTGGATGTCCGCCATCTATATGCTGTTTGTGATCGGCGCGATTCTGATCCTTCCGTTGTTTCCGGCAGTCCCCAAACTGGGGCCGGTCTTCCAGACGGTGACGCACTTTGTTCCGCCCAAGTTCCCCTTGCTGATGATCGTGCCGGGGTTAGCGCTGGATTTGCTGTGGAGGCGCATCGGCGAACGTAACAAATTGCTGGTGGCGGCGATCAGCGGTCCGGTGTTCATCGTCAGCCTGCTCGCAGTGCAGTGGCCGTTCGCGGATTTCCTGATGAGCAAGGCGTCGGAGAATCGCTTTTTCGCAACAGGGTTTCACGACTACGGCGCGCCATCGTGGTCTGCCGAGGTGACGCGCCATTTCGTCAACCCGCAGCACGGTTGGGTATTGTGGTCAGGCTTGTGCATGGCGATGCTATATTCGGCGATCAGTGCCTGGCTGGGCCTGATGCTCGGCGAATGGATGCGGAAGATTCAGCGATGAACCAGCAAAATCAGATGTGCCCTCCTGAGGGTCTTGAGTCCCCAGCCACAAGTCTTTGGTCGTCGGGCAGGGGGACCCAGGCCTCTGCGGTTGTTTTCGCTTCGCTACTCCGGGAATTGCTCCTCCTCGCCGCGGTGCTGTACGTCGCCTCGCCCGCATTCGCCCATGTCGGCAGTCCCGACGTGTATGCGGAAGGGCAGGCCGGCCCTTACAAGCTGACCGTGGTGATCCGGCCGCCACAGGTCATCCCCGGTGTGGCCGACATCGAAGTCCACGCGCAGACCGCCGGCATCGATCGCATCACCGTTACTCCCGTGCCGCTGACCGGGGAGGCTGCAAAGCATCCCCCGGTGGCGGACGCCATGGATCACCCCTCGGCCGACCCGAGCTTCTTCACGGCGCACCTGTGGATCATGGCCACAGGCTCATGGCAGATCCGGTTCGCGGTGGACGGCAAGCAGGGGCCGGGCGTCCTGTCGATTCCATTTCCCGCTACGGCAATGAGCACTCGCACCATGCAACCGGGCCTCGGCATCATGCTGTCGGTTCTTGGCGGCATTCTATTACTGGGAATGGTAGGCATCGTGGGAGCCGCCACGCGCGAGGCCCGGCTGAATCCCGGGGAGATCGTCACCCCGGCGGGACGCAGGCGCGCGTACGTCACCATGTCGGTGGCTTTTGCCGTGCTGGTGGCCTCGGTGATCCTGGGAAATGCGTGGTGGAAATCCGAAGCGGCAGATTATTCCGAGTACATCTACAAGCCGCTGCAGATGCAACCGACGCTGCGGGCCGGCAATGTGCTCGACCTGCAGTTACGCGATCCCGGCTGGCTGCAGTTCCGTAAACTCGACGATTTTATTCCCGACCACGACCACCTGATGCACCTTTACATGATTCGCTGGCCGCAGATGGACGTGGTGTTTCACCTTCATCCCCAGGCGGTGTCGACGGGCGAGTTTCAACTTCCGCTGCCAGGTGTGCCTGCCGGGACGTACCGGCTTTACGCCGACGTGGTGCACGCGGGCGGCTTTCCGGAGACCGTTGTGGGAACGGTAACTCTGCCCGAGGTAAATGGACGTCCCCCCCAGGGCGACGATGCCACGGGCACGGATTCCAATGGAGGGGAAGACGCCGGCGCTGCCGCGGGCGGCCCCGGCCCGCGCTTCAAACTTGCGGATGGCTACACCATGCTGTGGAAGCGTCCGTCCAAGCTCGCTCCCAGACAGCCGGAAGCATTCGAGTTCGAACTGCTCGACCCGCACGGCAAGCGGCCCGCAGACATGGCGCTCTACATGGGCATGCTTGGCCACGCCGCGTTTGTGAAAACCGACGGGGCTGTGTTTGCGCATATCCATCCCACCGGCACTGTGGCCATGGCCGCCTTCATGATGGCGAATCCGCAGGCGAATGCAGGTGCCGGAGACCACGCCGGCATGGGAATGCCAGGCATGCAAATGGGGCAGGGAACAGTGCCGAACACGGTGAGCTTTCCCTACGGCTTCCCCTCACCGGGGCAGTACCGCATCTTCGTCCAGATGAAGCACGGAAACACGATCGAAACCGGCATCTTCCACGCAGATGTCCCGGCAACGGCGCAGTGACACGCCTGCATCTGCGCCGTTAATCCCCGCTATGTCCCGCCGGCAGGTCGAGGGCAACAAGCGCGAAAGTGGTCTTGCCGTCGCGCGGATGGTCGAACCCTACGATGTGCTGATGGCGTTTCGAACCAGCTTTTAATTGCACTCCTTCATGGGAGCCGATCTCCTGGTTGTCCACCTTCACGTTCTTACCATCATCTGCGCAGGTCAGGCCTTCTGAAGTCACGGTGGGCGTACCCACGGGCGCCTTGTTCTGGCACGTGATTACGTCGCCGAAGCGGCCCAGCGCCTTTTTGTAGAAATCAGTGACCTTCTCCTGGCTGTCGGGCGTGGCATAGCTTACTGCCCGAACCCTCATTTGCCACTCCCCGAATCCCAGGTGCACATCGGCTGACTTGTGCTTATCATCGCCGCGGATGGGCTCGGCGCCCGGATACAGCGGCAGGCCGAGATCGGAAGCGGAGATCTGGTCGGTATTCACGTGCACGCCGCCGAAAGGAGTGTCTACCTGCACGGTTTTTTCCTGCCCGTTGGAATCCTTATCCACATGGACACGGCAGCCCGCCAACCCGGCTACCAGCGATAAGCCAATGGCAGGCCAACAAACCCAGACATGTTTCATCGTCATCATTCCCTCGCAAGTTCAGTACGCTCGCGCCGGCTCAAAGGTTCCCCTGCGCCGCTTCAGCGATCAGGATCTGTCGTTCCCGACCGTTAACAAAGCGAGCTTGTTGTAACCCCGCTTCGCCGCATGGCATTTCTAACACTTCAACCGGTCGCGCGGGCAAAAATTTGCGATTTGTCACGGATCGGACGACAATGAATTGCCGTGGAAACCTCAGTGAGTAAGCGCGCCGGCTGGCTGGAACGCGCCCTGTCCGGTCTGAATGCGATTGCGCTCGATCGCGGACGAGTGGCCGGTCCCGAACATCTTTCCACCGGCATCGAAGGCGAAGATGCAGCTTTCTTCTTCTTGCGCCGCAAGGGATACGTAGTGGTCGCGCGGCGATGGGCGTCCGGCGACCGCCCGGGCGATGTCGACCTGATCGCGTGGCAAGAATCCGTCCTGTGCTTTATCGAAGTCAAGACGCGCACCGCGCACGACATGACACCCGCTGAAGTTGCCGTGGACCGCCACAAGCGCCATACCCTGCGCCGCCTGGCTACGCAATACATCAGACAGTTACCGGGCGCCGAGCGGCCGCCCGTGCGCTTCGACGTAATCAGCGTTTACCTGGTACCGGGCGAGAAGCGGCAATTCTTCCACTTTGAAAATGCATTTGGCTGGAGCGAGCGAAGAGAGGATTTCAAGTGAATTGAGCGGAGGTCTCCGTGGAAAGCGTGATTACATTCGTGCTCACGGCAAAGCCGGAAGCGGCGCTTGAGTTCTATCGAGACAAACTCGGACTCATGTTTCTGCGCGATGACGGGTTCGCGCTGGTATTCGACCTGAACGGGGTGATGCTTCGTATCGCGAAGGTCAAAGAGTTCACACCGGCGCAGGGCACGGCGCTTGGTTGGGAGTGCAACGACATTGGCTCCGATATCAAACGGCTCGCAGACAAAGGCGTAGTCTTCGAGCGTTATCCCGGGATGGGCCAGGATGAGATGGGCATTGCCACCTTTCCCACTGGAGATAAGGTCGCCTGGTTCAAGGATCCGGATGGAAATACGCTATCCCTATCGCATCATGTCGCAACAAGCACGGGCGACTAACGTTTCGCGTCCTCGTGCTCTTCATGCCAGGCCATCTGAATGGCTTCCAACCTTGCCTCGTTCGATTTTGATGGGTCGTCAGCGAAGCCCTCAAGCTGCGTGACGTAGCGATGCAGATCGGTGAAGCGCACGGTGAGTGGATCGATGTCGGGATACTTCTCGTGCAGCTGAATGCCGATCTCTTCGGCGTCGGTCCAATGAATCTCGCGCAGCATTTTCTTCCTTTTGGGCGAAGGTCTCTGAGGCACCCGCTATTTGGTTTCGGACAGCGTGAGCGGCTTGCCTTCCGCGACGTAGTTGCGGTTCCACTTGGGAATCTCTACAACATAGTTGCCGGGGCGCGTGATCACGGCCTGGCAGCCAAGGCGCGAATTGAGCTGCAGGTCGGCCGCCATGTCCAGGCGGTCGAGCTCGTCATCTTCCGCTTCGCTTATACCGGCCTCGCCTTCTCTTATCCAAAGATGGCACGTGGTGCACGCACATGCCCCGCCGCATGCGTGGTCGAGAAAGACGTCGTGGTTCTCCGCCACGTCAAGAAACGACATGGGCTTTCCGTGGTGGTCGTAGGGCATCGTCCCATATTCGAACTCCACGGTCTTGCCTTCCGGCAGGAATGTGATCCGCACCAGTTTCTCGCGCCGTATGTTGGTCTGGATTCCTTCGCTCATCGGTTCCATCCCGTTTTGCTGAACCATCCTTCT
>DASXXV010000165.1:0-9661 GCA_036502905.1 Occallatibacter sp.
GATGCTGAACGCGGAGGCGCCGAAGCCCGCGATCACCGTGGACCTGAGGGCCGAGATGCTGCAGGATCAGATGGATCCATCGCGAACGGCGGAGACCATGTTCCAGGCGCGCATGCGTCGAGAGGCCGGCGACGTGCAGGCAGACGATGAGATCGCAGTCAAAGACGCCCAGGAGGCCGTAGAGTGGATCGATCCACAGACGGTGATCGAATCCGTTCTTTCGCGCGAATGGAGCAACTTCGATCCCGAAGCCCGCTGGCGCAAGGGACGTCTCGACCTCATCAAGGGGCTGGGCGCGCTGCCCGAAGGCGGCCCGCTCAAGCCGATTGCCGAAGCCGACCTTTACCGCCAGATCAACAATGCCCTGGCGGCCCGCCCCGGCAGCGTCGCCGCGAATATCCCCCGGCAGGAACTGATGAGCGACATCCAGACGGCTCTCTCCAAACTTGCTTGCCTGGAGGATGAAAGCGCGCCAGATCCAGCGGCCAACTCCGCCGAAAAGGACGCAGACAACGAATTGAGGCGCAAAGTCCTGGAGAACCTGGCCGGAGAAGGCGCAGCAAAGCGGTGGCGCGAGCAGGTGAGGGCGGTAATCGCCAGCCAGGTCCGGTTCACGTCAGAACGGCTCAAGCTTGAAGAGAGCGTCGATGTGCTCACGCCCATTGCGGTTCTCGGTCTGGGAGGAACCGCGGCGGCATATGACCTGCTTAACAAGCAGCCGCAGCAAAAAGACACTCCGCTGCGTCAGCCCGACCCGGAGCAGTTGTCCCAGGGAGGCCAGATACTGCTCGAGACGCTGCGCTCCATAGGATGTCTGGAAGTGGAGGGCGAGCCATCCCCGCACAACAATCTGGACACGGTGGCGCTGGCAGACGAGGCGCGCCTCCGGGACATGGTGCAGGCGCTGATTGCGGAACTCGCCAGCGAAGTCGAAGGCGCGGACACTGCGTTAGTGCGATTGGAAAAGGCGCGCGCTCACTCCACCGAACTGAACGAAATGGTTCGATTAGCGCGCAACAAGTGCCAGGTCCAATACGAGGCTTTGATCAACAAGCTCTCCCGCGCGTATCAGAAGCCGGACTTCTGCCTGCGGCGCGACATGTTCAATGCGGAGGATCGCGAGCGCCTGCTCCCGGCGTCGCTCTCCTGGAATGCGGATTGGTACTACGGCGAGAAGATCGTGTTGATCCAGGATGTCGACGGAACTGAGGTCACGCCGCCCGCCGCTGTCGATGGAACGCAATCGCCTCCCGCAGGGTCGTCTCCAGCGGCCGGATCGTAACGCCCAGTTCCGTCTGTTCCGGCGAACGCGGCATGGGAAGCACGTCGGCTATAAGCGGGAGGAAGCCCAATGGCTCGGGAGGCGTCAGCCCCCATGCCATGAAGCCTCTCTGCATCCAGAAGATCGTGGCCAGGACGGTATCCGGGGGCAGGAGTAACGGCCGTCCTAGTTGCAGCCCGGCCAATTGCGCGGTGAGCATCACCAGATTCTGAAGGCTTATGTTGTGACCGGAGAGTGGAACCGGCCGTCCGTAAAACTCGTGAACGAGCGCGCGATCGATGGCTTCTGCTACATCGCGCACGTCGATCACACACATGGCCTGGTCCAGCACCATGGGAAAGCGTTGCTCCAGGACGGAACGGACAAAACTGGCTTCTACTGTTCGATATTCCCACGGTCCGAGGAATGCGCCGGGATTCACGATAACGGCGCGGAGTCCGTTACGAGCCGCGGCGACCACGGCCCGCTCCATGGCTGCTTTGGCTTCGAAGTAGGGCGATATAGAACGGCGCCAAACGGCGGCGGCTTGCTGGGAAGATGACATCGGCCGCCGGACCGTGGTGCACGAGCTCACGTGAACCAACGGGGTACCGTGGCGGCGTCCGGCGTCCACGATCTTCTCCGTTCGTCGGACCGCAGATTCTACCTGCGCCTGCCACGAGGGGCTGCCCGGCAGATCGGGTACAAGGCGATACGGGCCTGCCGCATCGATGAGGAGGTCGTGGCCGGAAACCAGGTCGGGGAGATTCCGAAGGTCTGGATCGACGCGAACTATCTTCACCGCCAAACCTCGCAGCGGCTCAGGATTTTCGCGGCGCGAAACCGCAGTGACTTCCCGGCCGCATGCCAGCGCATGCCGTACGATTGCCTGGCCGATGTGGCCGGTGGCGCCCAGGACCAGTACTCTTCGAAGCCGCTCTGTCATCGTGGAGTTTCGCGAATCAGAGTGTACAATGAAGCACCCGTGAAAGCACCTTATTCCTTCGGATTTGTCGGGGATGCAATCACTCGCTGCATCGCCCTGGCGCTGCCGTCTTCAAAGGTGCGTGCGATGCTGCCAGCGGGCCTGGGCCTGTGCGCACAGAGTGTCACCCCGCAGGGAACGCATCCGGTAATCCTCCAGTCTCACACCTTCGCTCATTGTCAGTTCTCATTCCCCACGATGCTCCCGCCCATGAGCTTCCACGAGCAGACGCTCGGCATTCCCTTCGTCTGCGTTTCCGCGGCCCCTGGTCTCCCGGCAGCGGGCCCGCACTACTTCATGCCGAAGCTGTACCTCGACGATCGATGGAACCTGTTCATCGGCCGGAATTTCTGGGGCTTCAATAAGGAACTCGCACGTGTACGTGTCAACGCCGGCAGCTACACCGTGACGAGCATGACGGGGCGTCGGCTCGCAGCTCTGACCTGGAGCGTTTCCGGCGATGAACCGCGCCCCGCTATCGGCGGGTATGAACAATTCGAACCGGTGCGCAAAATGTTGAGCCAGACGCCGCTTTCGTTCTCCCCGGCGGCGGTGGGCCCCATCCCTACATTGACTGACTTCGACAGAAGCTGGAATCTCGGCACGGTTCGGAGATTGCGCGCAGTCCTCGACATCGATGCAGCTTATTGCCCCCGGTTCAGCGGCGGGCATTACGAAACCGCGGATGAAACCGGCCAGGCATCAGGATGGCCGGCGCTGGCCTTCGAGGTGTCAGCGCAGTGGTGGCTGAGTTACCCGTACCTTCTGCCCGGAGCGATGACCGGACCTGGAATGTTGCCGGCAGTTATAAGCACCACGGGGTATCGCGCCCGGCCGTGCTCCTCCCCTCGCGCTTTCGCCGCGCCACACTGGATGGGGGGCAGCAGGAGCGTCCGTAGGTGATCTGTTTGCCCATGCTATAGTGAAGCCGTCTACCGCCCAATTCCGGCCAGAGGTACCGGCATCGCCATGCGCTGCTTAGATTGTGGCACTGAAAATCCCGCGCGGGTCAAATTCTGTTCCGAGTGCGGTTCCCCGATCGGCATTCCGTGTCCCCACTGTTCGTTCCGCAATGCAATGGAAGCTGCTGCCTGTGGCGGATGCGGTGCCGCGCTGACTGCGGTTCGTACCCCTGCAGCGGAGCGCCGCCAGCTCACCGTGTTTTTCGCCGACCTGGTGGGCTCGACGGCCTTGGCCGAGAGCCTCGACCCGGAAGACCTGCGCGAGTTGTATTCGCGCTACCAGGCGCTCTGTGCCGAGGCGATCCAGCGCTACGAGGGGTTTATCGCCCAGTACCTGGGAGATGGCATTCTCGCCTACTTCGGATATCCGGCCGCGCATGAGGACGATGCCGCGCGCGCCGTGCGCGCCGCCCTCGAGGTCCTGGCCCGCGCTTCCGAGATCGCCGTGGGGGGGATACGTCCGCCGCTACGCATCGGCATCCACACCGGCCTGGTGGTGGTGGGTGACGTAGGTGCCACCGGACGGCGGGAACAGCTCGCCCTGGGAGAAGCACCCAATGTAGCGGCGCGCCTGCAGGCAGAGGCGTCGCCCGATGCCATCGTGGTGAGCGATGCCACGCGCGGCCTGCTGGGCGGACAGTTTGCGCTCGAAGAACTCGGATCGCGAACCCTGAAGGGTATCTCGCGCCCCATGCAGATCTATCGCGTGCTCGGCCACAGCACCGCAAGCCGGTTTCAAGCCATGAAGAGCGCGTATGGCCTTGTCCCCTTTGTGGGCCGCGAGCGCGAAGTGAATGCCATTCGCGCAGCCTGGGCTGAGGCTGCGGGGGGCCAGGGGCAGTGCGTGCTGCTGCGCGGCGAAGCGGGTATGGGAAAGTCACGGCTCATGGATGCCGCGCGGCACACGGCTGCCCCCCAGCTTCATGAGATATTCGAGGCGCAGTGTTCTCCTTACCAGATAAACAGTCCACTCTATCCGATCGCCGAAATGATTGAACGGCGGCTGGGCATCGAGGAGCGGATGTCCGCAGCCAACAAGCTCGACCTGCTGGAACAGTTCTCGGCAGGACGCGGCGTGGACGTTGCACAGGCTACGGCCGCTTTGGCCGGTTTGCTTTCCGTGCCAGTGCAGGGCCGCTATTCGGAGAGCGATCTGCCTCCGGCGAAACGTCTGCAGATGGCTGTCGACCTGATTGCCGATTTACTGGTGCACGCTGTCGATGGCACGCCGGTTCTTCTTCTCATAGAAGACTTGCATTGGGCAGACCCCTCCACCCTCGATCTGCTGGCGGAGATCGCCGCCCGGGTGCCGAACCGGCCGGCCATGATGATCTGCACCACGCGGCCGGAGTTTTCGCCCGCCTGGTTGTGCCGTCCACACTGCACCGACATGCAGGTTCGAGCTCTCACCACGCAGGATGCGCGAGCCCTGGTTGCTCACGTTGCCGGCCGCAAGCGATTGCCCGCGTCGGTTGTGGAGGAAATCGCGAAGCGCACCGGTGGAATTCCGCTCTTCATCGAAGCGGTCACCCGTACGGTCCTCAGCTCGGGTCTGCTGATGGATTTGGAAGATCGATACGAACTCACCGGACCATTGCCATCGGGATTGATTCCCGCCACCGTACAAGATTCCCTGATGGCGCGCATCGATCGGCTGGGGCCCGACAAGCCCGTTGCGCAGCTGGCGGCCACCATCGGGCGAGAGTCCGGCTTCGAGTTGCTTCAGGCCGTGCTGGGGTGGCCGGCAGCGCCGCTGACCGCCGCGTTGCAGCGCATGGTGGAACTCGGGCTGGTGCTGGAGGATGGTGCTCCGCCGTCCGCCAGCTACACGTTCAGCCACTCGCTCATTCAGGACGCCGCTTACGAGTCGCTGTTGCGCAAGACACGGCAGGAGTTTCATCACAAGATAGCCGAGGCACTGCTGCAGCGATTTCCGGAGATGGCCGAGACCAAGCCCGAACTGCTGGCCCGCCATCACGAGGGTGCCGGACGGATGCCGGAGGCGACAACCGGCTGGATGAAAGCCGGGCAGCAGGCCAGGAATCGACTGGCCCTCCGCGAGTGCGAGGCGCATCTACGCAAAGCAATCTCTCTGCTCCAGACACTTCCCGAGGACGACTCTACTCGCCTGCAGTCAGAAATGGAGGCGCAACTGGCACTCGGTCAGGCGCTGACAGAGACCGCCGGCTGGGCTTCACGCGAAGTCGAGGCTGCATTCACGCGGGCTGGCGAATTGTGTACGAGGGCCAATAACTACGTCGGCCTGTACCAGGTACTCACCGCGCTCTCGGGGACCCATTTCCTGCGCGGCGAGCAGCTCCAGGCGCTGGAGGCTGCAACACGGGTTCATGAGATGGCCATTGCCATGGCGGATCCCGTGCTGGTGATCGCCGCTTGCCACGCCGCCAGTTATCCGGCATATTACATGGCTGATTTTTCCCTGGTCCGCAAATACGCGGAGGAGGCGCTCCCGCTGGCGACGCCAGACCGGGAGCGGGTGCTGATGGGCCTCTTGCATATCCCATCGTCGTATGCCACTTCTCACGTTCTGGGTATGAGTCTCTGGTCCCTCGGGTACCCCGACCAGGCGGAACGCCATTGGGCGTGGGGACGGGCGCTCATCGAAGACCTGAACATTGAAGCAGCCAAAACGTATGAGCTCGGATTCATGCTGCACGCGCATCATCTGCGCGGCGATAAGAACGCCATAGCAGCGACAGTCGAGCAGGCCTATACGCGCGCGCTCGATGCCGGTTACGTCTTCTGGTCTACGCAGGCGCACTTCTTCCGCGGGTGGGCCCAGGCCATGAGTGGCGATACCCAAGCAGGCATCGCAGAGATGAAAGCCGCGCTGGAGAGTTACCTTCTCACCGGCACCGGCCTCAACCTGCCTTACTTCTGGTTGATGCTCGCTGAAGCGCAGTTGAAAGCGGGCGAGCTGGACGAAGCGCTCTCCTGGATTTCCAGGGGCCTGGAGCGAATCGCGGAATCAGCGGAGCATGTCAAGGAGCCAGAGCTGCTTCGCCTGCAGGGAGAGATCTACCTGGCTCAGGGCGACATTGCCGCGGCCGAGTCCGGCCTGCGGCATGCGATTAAGGTCGCGCAATGCTACGACGCAAAGATGTTCGAGGCCCGCGCGGTCGCGCCGCTTGCCCGATTGCTGCGCGACCAGCAGCGGGTGGACGAGGCCCGCGCGCTTGTTGAGCCGCTGGAGGCGTGGTTCCAGGAGGGTCGTAATACCGCCGAAGTTTGCGAACTGCGCAATCTGCTCGAGATACTCGATGCCGCGCACGCGAATGCCGCTGAGCCAGGCGCCCCCGCCGGCGCAGAGCGGGTTTAGAAACTCAACTGCAGCGCCAGGCTGATCTGCCGCGCAGGATACGAGGACATGAACGCCAGTGGATCGCTGAGCTGCACCTGCGAAGTAGGCCTGAAGCCGGTCAGGTGGTAGGGGCCGTTCTCAATCGTCCCCCCGCCGGGCAGAGGATAGTCAGGATTTGCCGGGAAGTTGTTGTTCACCGCTGCGAAGTTCGTGTGGTTGACGAGATTCTGCGCCTGGGCAATGATTTGCAGGCTGCGGCGCCCCTCGTCGCTCGTCAGCGTCTTCGACAGGCGAAGGTCCCAGCCGTAGAAATCAGCGCCCTTCCCCTGATTGCGTCCTTCGTGCCATGGACGGGCGTTGTTGTTGTGACCGATGGTGCCGTTCACAAGCCCGGGTACCAGCGCCGTAAACGGGATGCCGCTGCGCGCGGTGAAGATGGGCGAGACCGTGATGTTCGAAAAGACACGCTGTGTCACTCCTCCGTTCGCCTGGCGGAACGGAGTGGTGTAAACGGCATTGCCGACAAAAGTATGGGTGATGTCGAAGTCCGACAGGCTGCGGTCGCGACTCAGCGAACCCGGCCGGAATGGCGTGCTGAGCGAACTGAAATCGCTGGTATCGTCAATGGCTTTGCTGAATGTGTAATTCGCCTGCAATTGCAGTCCCCGGTCCATTCTGCGCGTCACCGAGATGGTCGCCCCGTGATAGATCCCGCTACCCACTGACGTGAACGCGTTGTTCTGAAAGATCGAACTGTTCGGCTCCCCGGCCGTTGTGCCTGCTTTGGGTACGTAGTACGGGCCTACAAAAGAATCAACAGGCACCGCCGTGTCCTCGACGAAGTTTGCCTCGAGAACCTGCTCGACGTGCAGGTTGTGATACATCAGATACGCACCTTCAATGGAGAGCTTCGGCGTCACCTGCCGGGCAACGCTGAAGCTCGCCTGGATGCTGTAAGCAGGCTGGAACCCGTGCGCCATGGTGTATATAAAATTTCCAAACGCGGTCGGACCCGGCGGACCGATCTGCACGCCCAGCGATGCCAGTTGCGCGCTGGTGAAGGACGGGTTTGGCTCGGCCACTGTGGCATTGCTCTGCTGCGCAGCCCACACCGCGAAAATCGAGGGGAAAGGAGGCGAAGGCAATCCGGCCACCACCGCATCCTGATTCACGTAGCGACCGCTGGTGCCCAGAATGTTCGCGTAGAACGGAATGAGAAAGATGTCAGGCGCAACGAACATCCCGGCAGCCGCACGCACGGCGGTCTTCTCATCCTTGCCCGGGACCCACGCGATTCCAAGCCGCGGCGAAACCCGCACGCTGTGCGGCACCGGTGCAGGTTCGCCGTCGTAATCGAGGCGCACCCCATAGTCAACAGTCAGTCGCGGCCGCATCTTCCACGTGTCCTGCGCAAACACCCCAAGGAGGTTCGTCCATCCGCTCCATTTGGGATTGGAATCTGGATCCGCTTGCAGCAGCAGTGTGGGAGTTCCAGCCAGGTAGGCTTGTACCGCGCTGAGATTGGTTGACGCTGGACCCCCGGCCGGATATCCCTCGCTCACGTTGAAGTCGGCCACCTGCTGAGCATAGGCCCCGGATAGATCGAGGATGGAAAACGTGCCATCGGTGAACTCCCACTCCCCACCAAACCAGAGCTTCTCCTGGACGTTGTAGTTGTCTGGCCGCCACGAGCCTCCTGCGCTGAAGCTGTGCGATCCCTTGATCCACGCGAGAGTGTCGTCAAATTGGAATCTCCTGGACCGGGCAATGTAAGGGTAGGAAAACGGCGTACCCAGATGAATTTCGTTTCCGAGATCGATCTCCGAACCATTTGGCGCCGGAGCCTGCACGGTTGCGGTATTGCTGGGTACCGCCTGTACGCGCAGGGTGTTGTACATGTTTGCGTTCAAGATGTGCTTCGTCCATGATCCGGTCAGCGTATAGTCGGTCTGAAATTCATTTCCAGAGTATGGAGGGCGCGGAGACACCGAGTCGCTTTCGCGCATAAGAGCAAAGCGCAGTTCCACGCTGTTGTTCGGCCTGGAGTAATCGAACCGCGATACCCAGTTGAAGTACCGGCCGCGGGGGGTGCTGAAACCAGGCAGCCCGCGTACGCCGGAGCCGGTTGGGCTGGCTGGGATCCCGTCGAATGTACCATCGTTGGGAGCGACGAGTGCCGTCAGAATTGGACTGGCGAACGGATCTCCGAACATGGATGAGTTCAAGAGCGCGTCGCCGACCGCACCCGCGGCACCGCCGGCATTTGCCATCTGCGTCAGATAACAGAGCTGCGTCACCTGCTGCTGGGGAGTGTTCTGGTTGGGACAGGTGCCGTTATACCCGTTCGCTTGCGACGCGACAGGCTGAAACTCCCGCTGCGCAGCAATGTTTTGCACTGTGGCGGCATCCAGCATTTGGAACTCGGGCGCGGTAAAGAAGAAAAGTCGGTTCCTGTGAATGGGTCCGCCCAGAGAGGCGGCGGCGATCACCGACTGCTCGAACGGTTTGCTGCCGTGAGACGCCAGCTTGTCGAAGTAGTTGCCGCCGTCGAGGGTGCGGTCGTGGAAGTAGAATCCGGCGCTGCCATGCAACAGGTTCGTGCCGCCCCGGGTTACCATGTTGATCGCGGTGCCGCTGGTAAATCCGAATTCCGCCGCGAACCCGTTCCGGTTCACCTGGAATTCCTCAATGGAGTCGATGGGCACATGCATGTCCCGCATGGTACCTGAGCCATAATCATTCTCTCCGCCGTCAATGGTCACCAGGTTGCTTCTGCCATTGCTGGCGCCGATAGAGAAGCCGGAAGACAAATAGGCCGTGCCCACTCCCGGGTTTTGTTCTGTTGGGGCGTAAGAGTTGGATACCCCGGGAAGGGTGTAGATGGACTGCACAAAGTTGCGGTTGACGTTGGGAAGGTTCTCAACCTGCACCTCGTTAATGATGTTTGCCTGCTGCGTCTGATCGAGCTGAACCATCGGCTCGTGAACGTCCACTTCAACGGCAGTCGCTTCCGAGCTAATCGTTAGCCGAATGTCGTAGACAGCAAGCTGGCCGACACTGAGGATGACGCCGTTTGCCACGCTTTTCGCGAAGCGCGGAGCCTGGGCCTCGACGCGATACGTTCCCGGAAT
>DASXXV010000166.1:0-4410 GCA_036502905.1 Occallatibacter sp.
AACTTACCGCCCATCATCTGGTAGAGGGGGACACCCGCCGCTTTGGCGCTCACGTCCCAGAGTGCCGTTTCGATGCCCGTAATCGCGTTGTAAACGATGCCGGCAACCGAACCTGCTCCCGAGGCCGCCATTTGCATTTTGCGGAAGAGCCGTTGAACATCGCGGGGATCCTCGTCCACCAGGAGCAGCCCTAATTCGGCGACGATTGTCGTCAGGCCTGGCGCGAAATAGCACTCCCCAAATCCCTGCAGGTCTTCGTTGGTTTCGATACGGACGATCGTCCAGTCGAAGTTGCCTTCGACCACTGCGGTGGTGATGCGCGTGATCTTCATCAATGTGCGATCTCTCTTCTTATTCAAAAGCCCAGAGCAACTGCCGCACCATGGCCCGAAATCATCGGTGTGAATTCTGCGATCGTACTGGATTATCTTACGTGTATAAGAGCCGTCGATTGGTAGCGCGGCGACGAAGATACGCCTGCATCGTCGGAACAGAGAAACGACCACCGTAGCTGAATTTACACCGAAGGTATTACATTGCTCCCGATGATTCTGCGATCCGTTCCCCTAATAACAATCGTTACCGTATTAGAATTGCTGCTGTGATGAGTCGTCTGGTTCCGCCGATCGCGGCCCCGATATTCGTACGCTGGAACACAGGCGAGATCGAAGGTCCGGGCGTAACCGAGTCCGTGAAGCTCCTCGGGCAGCTTCCGGGTATCTTTCGCGACCAGGCAGCATGGCGCGGGCTGGACCCTGAGACTGAGGTCTACCGGGTTCGGTCCTGGATGCCTGTCCCCCAAGGGACCGAGGGCGGTTTGTTCTGGGGATCCACTATCCTGCGGCCGGGGCGCGTAGGCGACGAATTCTTCATGACCCATGGCCATTTCCATGCCAATCGCGACCGTGGCGAGTACTACGCGAGTGTGCAGGGCAAGGGCGTGCTGTTGCTGATGGACGAGGCAGGACAGACATGTTCGCAGGAGATGCGTCCAGGATCGTTGCACTACATTCCCGGCCGTGTTGCGCATCGAGTCGCCAATATCGGCGAGGAGCCCCTGGTATTTCTGGCAAGTTGGCCCAGCGATGCCGGACACGACTACGACCAGATCCGCCGCACTGGATTCAGCAAGCGAATGGTGCTGCGTGACGGTGCTCCTTGCCTGGTGTAGCGGCCCTCCCGGATGCGGCGTTGCCTGCGGCGATCCCGCTGGCGGAGGCCGGCGTTCCATGACTTCAAAATTCGATTTACATCCTGCCGTGGACGTCTCCGCCGACCCGACGCTCTGCGCCATGGGCTGGGCCGAGATCATTGACCGGCTCGCCTCGCGAGGCGACGCACGCCGCGTTGCGATCGAATGCTACCCGGGGGCTGTCATCCGTGTGCTTCGCGAAAAGCTCGTTAGCGCTTTCTCGCCCCGCCTGGTGCTGGAGAGCAACGAGGCCATGCTGCCTGCGAAGAGCATCGAAGCCAGGTTTGCCGAGCGGCTCGGCCACGATCGCGTGTTCGCTCGCATGCAGCCGGTCCGCCTCGAAGAGTTCTTCGATCAGGCGAAGATCCTCGCAATACGCCGACACGCCGAGTTCGAGCATGGACGCGTCGTCGCCCTCGGCACGGGCGCCACGCTGCTCCTGCCGCAATGGGATTTGCTGATCTACGTCGACGTGAACCGGTGGGAAATCCAGCAGCGGCAGCGCCGCGGCGAAGCTCCCAGCCTGGGGCTGGAGAATGCATCGGCTCCCGCGTCGGAGTTATACAAGCGAGCTTACTTTCTCGACTGGCGCGCCGCCGACTTGGAACGGCACGAACTGTACCGCCGCGTGGACTACTGGATCGATGGGAACGTGCCGGACACTCCGAAGATGCTGGCAGGAGCCGTGCTCCGCTCAGCACTTGCCGACACCGCGCACCGTCCGTTTTCATTGGTGCCGTTCTTCGATCCAGGGCCATGGGGCGGCGAGTGGATGCGGCGCCACTTTCACCTGCCGGACGGGCCTCCTAACTACGCCTGGTGCTTTAACTGCGTTCCAGAGGAGAACAGCTTGGCGCTCCGCTTCGGGTCGAGGGTCTACGAACTGCCCTCATTGACGCTCGTACACGAGCACCCCGAATCGCTGCTTGGCGAGCAGATTGTGCGCAGGTTCGACGCGGAATTTCCCATTCGCTTCGATTTCCTGGACACAATGCGCGGAGGCAATCTCTCCCTGCAAGTGCATCCGCTCACCAGCTACATTCGCGAGCACTTTGGAATGGCCTATACCCAGGACGAGAGTTATTACCTGCTCGATGCGGCGCCGGACGCGATGGTGTTTCTGGGTCTGCGCGAGGGCATCGATCGCGACGCGATGATCGCCGACTTGCGGTCCGCCCAGGAAGCCGGGTCAGTCTTTCCCACGGAAAAGTATGTCAATCAGTGGCCCGCCCATAAACACGATCACTTTTTGATTCCGGCGGGAACGATCCATTGCTCCGGGCGCAACAGCATGGTGCTCGAGATCAGCGCCACCCCCTACATCTTCACCTTCAAACTGTGGGACTGGGGACGGCTGGGCCTGGACGGTAAACCGCGGCCGATTCATCTCGAGCACGGCATCCGTAACATCCAGTGGAACCGCACAACAGGGTGGGTCAGGGAACACCTGATCGCGCAGGAAACCCCGGTGCGCCAGGGCGACGGCTGGCGGGAGGAGAGAACCGGCCTGCATCCGCTCGAGTTTCTGGAAACGCGGCGGCACTGGTTCACGCGAACGGTGCCTCACCACACCCGCGGCAATCTGAATGTCCTTAACCTTGTCGAAGGGGCCGCGGTTATCATCGAGAGCCCCACGGAAGCATTCGCGCCGTTCAGGGCGCGTTATGCCGAGACGTTTATTGTGCCGGCTGCGGTCGGTCCATATACGATCCGGCCGGCGGGCCTTTCGAGCAGTGAGTTCGCGACCATCAAAGCCTACGTGCGAGAGGAGGCCTGATGTCGAGTGGGCCGGCGTTTCATCCGGGCCGGGCGATAACCGTCTCGCCCGCCGAACTCGCATTCGAATATGGCGCCGGAGTGTTCGGTCCGCGGCCGGAATTGCGCATGCTGGATGCCATTCGGCCGAGTCTGCTCGATCCACACTGCGACGGACCGGACCCCGTGTACGGGATCGCCATGGACTTCGGCCGTACCACGGAACGCGCAGAGCTTGAGCAGCGCATGTTGCTTTTCGGGGCGGTCGTGTATGCGTCGGGAACCCTCGGCGCTGAACCGGTACGATCGCAAGGCCATGTACACGCCCCTTCGCCTCATAGCGGCTGGTCCGCGCCCGAGGTGTTCGAGATCTGGTCGGGAGCCGCGATCATCTACGGCCAGCAGAGCGATGGCGATGCCCCCGGGCGTTGCGTTGCGGTTTATGCGAAGCCCGGCGACAAAGTCGCGATGCCCCCGGGGTGGGCGCATTGCGTCATCAACGCCGACCCACAGCGCAGGATGGCGTTCGGCGCCTTGTGCGATCGCCAGTACGGATTCGACTACCAGGCGGTGCGTGCCCACGAGGGTCTGGCATGGTTCCCGCTCGTCGGAGTATCGGGAGAAATCCGGTGGCAGCCAAACCCGCGATATGCTTCGTCGCGTCTCGAGCAGCACGATGCGAAAGCTTACCCGGACTTGGGTCTAAGTGCATCGATGTCGCTGTATGAGCAGTTCCTGCGCGATCCGGAGTCGCTGATGTTCATTTCAGATCCGCAGCGGGCCAGCAATCTCTGGCCAGATCTGACGCCTTGACCTGACCGCGGCATACACTGCTTCGCCTCACATTGATCTGTCCGGAGGACCCATGAGCAAAGGACGAATGGAAGCCTTTAGTGACGGTGTACTTGCAGTCATTATCACCATCATGGTGCTGGAAATTAAATCGCCGCACGGACCGAACCTGGCGGCGTTAAGGTCCGTGCTTCCGGTTTTACTGAGTTATCTGCTGAGTTTCGTTTACATCGGCATTTACTGGAACAATCATCACCATCTGCTGCATGCCACTCAGCACGTGAACGGTGCCACGTTGTGGGCTAACCTGCATCTGCTGTTTTGGCTGTCGCTGATTCCGTTTACCACTGCATGGATGGACGAAAGCAATTTCGAATCGTGGCCGGTGGCTATCTACGGCCTCGTTCTGCTGTTGGCGGCAATCGCCTATTTCATCCTTACAAGGACCCTCATCAGCCTTCATGGACGAGGCTCGACTCTCGCAACATCGATTGGACGCGACAGAAAGGGAAAGATTTCCATCCTGATCTACGCGGCGGCCATTCCGCTGGCATTCGTGCGCACATGGATTTCAGGCGCATGCTACATCATCGTTGCCATCATGTGGCTGATTCCGGACCCTCGTATCGAGTCAAAAGCCGCACGATCTCCAGAAGTGAACGGCTGATGCG
>DASXXV010000167.1:0-19097 GCA_036502905.1 Occallatibacter sp.
GGGGATTCCGATTGACACTCCCGGAAGCCGTGAGTAGACTTCGCGCCACACTGGGGTCTCCCCGTTTCGTGTTCCACACCCGACGAGATCGCCCCCATCCCCATTCGAGACTCGTCGGCTAACGCCGCACCTTCCCGGTGCGAGGGGGTGTCATGACTAAATCCAACAGGTTTCCCGCTATGCGGTTCTCTGCCCGAAGAATCGTGCTGTTCGCGATTCTCGTTGCGACAATTTTCTCGGTTCCGGCATTGGCATCCGATGCCGTTCTTGACTGGATTGCCATCACCAACACGACCGTGCTTGCCACCGGCACTGGTCCGCTAGTGACCTCACGAATCGCTGCGATGGTATCGGCTTCTGTCTTCGACGCGGTGAATGGAATCCGCACTGAGTACACGCCGCTGGTGGTGAAACCCGCGGCGCCGGCACATTCCTCCGCGAGCGCGGCGGCCATCCAGGCCGCCTACGCGATACTCCTCAAGCAATACCCGGCCCTTTCTGCATCTCTGACCGCGCAACGGGATGCCTCGATTGGCGCACTTCATGACAGCCCCGGTTCCATTCAGGCGGGCATGAGCTGGGGGCAGACGGTGGCAGACGCCATCTGGGCCAACCGGCTGATGGATGGCTTTGCGCCTCCGCCACCGCCTTTCGTGGGTGTGCTGGGAATCGAGGGCACGGCCGCGGCGGTGGGAGCATGGAGGCCGACGCCCTTGGTGAATGCAGCGGGGGCCAGTCCGCAATTCGCAAGCATGACACCCTGGGTACTGAGGCGGCCTTCCCAATTCCGCCCGGCGCCGCCCAATGGCCTGACCAGCGCGGAATATGCGGCCGATTACAACGAAATAAAGACGATGGGAGTTTTCAACGGATCGGGTCGTAGCTCCGACCAATCGGAGCTGGCCCTGTTCTGGAACGGCAATACGCCGCTTTACTGGGACAGGATTGCCGCTCAAATTTCCGAACACCGATCGCTCTCGCTTTCGAGCAATGCGCACCTTTTCGCGCTGCTGAACGTCACCATGGCAGACGCCGCTATTGCATGCTGGGATGCGAAGTACCGATATGTATATTGGCGGCCCATCACGGCGATCCGCGCCGGTGACGCCGACGGCAACCCGGCCACAGATGTTGACACCGGATGGACGCCGTGGCTGGATTTCTTCCCCGGGGGAACGCCTCCCCATCCCGAGTATCCTTCGGGGCACTCGACGGTTAGCGGAGCGGCAGCGGCGATTCTGGCGCGGCTGTTCGGCGATGACACACCGGTTACGGTAACTTCGGACGTTCGTCCGGGAACGAGAAGCTTCCCCAGTCTGTCAGCGGTTACGGCTGAGATTGCCGATGCACGGGTCTTTGGGGGAATCCATTTCCGCATATCGTGTATTCGAGGGAATGCGCTTGGCCAGGCGGTCGCAGATTACGTGGCTACTCACGCCATGCGCCGCGATTGATTCGCGCCGTGCAAGGGGAACGGGGAGCTCCCATTGCAACTGGGTTGGATCAACTCGGTGGAATCAATATGGTCAGGCTTAGGCTGGATCACCAGGCTGGGTCACGGCAACGGGGATCATGTGACCCAAATCATCATGGGATAACCGACAGCTCCAACTTCTCGCATCATGCGTGATCGCGCTCACAGTCAATCGTGTTTTGCCGTAGGTACCTTCGTCCTCGTTAACCAAGCGAATCGCGGGTTTCACCAGGTCTCCGGAAAACGCCGGGTTCGCGGTCATTTGTGCAGCAAGCGAGGTACGCATGGGTCAGTCGATATGGCAAAACATGCAGCAGAAAGGCTACAGCCGCCGCGATTTCCTGCAGTTCTGCGGTGCGGCCGCGGCCATCGCCGGTCTCGGTCGGGCCGGGGTGGCCCAGGTGGTCTCGGCTTTTGAGAAGAAAGAAAAACCAGCCGTGGTCTGGATGCATTTCCAGGAGTGCACCTGCTGCAGCGAGTCGTTTATCCGCGCTTCTCATCCCATCGTGGCCGACGCGCTACTCGATGTGCTGTCGCTGAACTACACCGAGACGCTGATGGCGCCGTCCGGATTCCAGGCCGAGAAGAGCCTCAGCGACACCATCAAGAACAACAAGGGCAAGTACATTGTGCTGGTGGAAGGCGCCGTGCCGACCAAGGATGGAGGCGTGTACTGCATGATCGGCGGCAAGACCGCCGAATCGATCCTGCAGGAAGTCTCCGCGGATGCGGCCGCGGTGGTGGCCTGGGGCAGCTGCGCTTCGAACGGTTGCGTGCAGGCGGCCAAGCCCAATCCCACCGGCGCCACGCCCATTCACAAACTGGTGAACAAGCCGGTGATCAATGTGCCCGGCTGCCCGCCTATCGCCGACGTGATGATGGGTGTGGTGACGCACCTGTTGGTGCTGGGGCAGGTTCCCGCTCTCGATTCTCTCGGCCGGCCCAAGGAGTTCTACGGCCGCCGCGTTCACGACACCTGCTATCGCCGCGCCAACTATGATGCCGGCCTGTTCGTCGAGTCATGGGACGACGAGAACGCGCGCAAGGGATATTGCCTTTACAAGATGGGCTGCAAGGGGCCGGTGACGTATAACGCCTGCTCGGTGGTCAAGTGGAACGAAGGGACCAGCTTCCCGATCCAATCCGGCCATGGATGTATCGGCTGCAGTGAAGAAGGCTTCTGGGACAACGGGCCGCTGTATCAACATTTGTCCCGGTTCCCCGGTTTCGGCATTGAGAGCACGGCGGACACCATCGGCACGGCCGTGGGACTGACCACGCTCGCCGGAGTCGCCGCCCACGCCATTGTCACCAATGTCCGCAAGAAGCAGGTGATTGCCGAAGTCCACGCCGAAGATCAGAAGGAATCGTGAGGAACTATGGCACGAATTGTTGTCGATCCTGTAACTCGTATTGAAGGCCACCTGCGCGTAGAAGCAGTGGTGGAGAACGGCGTCATCACGGACGCATTCAGCTCCGGCACCATGGTGCGCGGCCTGGAGAAGATCCTCATCGGCCGCGATCCCCGGGATGCCTGGGCAATCACCGAACGTGTATGTGGCGTGTGCACCACGGTCCATGCGCTGGCCAGCGTTCGCTCTGTTGAAGACGCGCTGGGCATCGCGGTTCCACCCACCGCCGAGCTTATCCGCAATATCATGCTGACTACCCAGTATGTGCAGGATCACGTGATTCACTTCTATCACCTGCACGCGCTGGACTGGGTTGACATTGTCAACGCCCTGAAAGCGGACCCGAAGAAGGCCGCCGAACTGGCCGGCTCGTTCTCCAAGTGGGACAAGAACACGCCGGCTTATTTCAGCGCCGTGCAGGACAAGATCAAGGCCTTCGCGGCCAGCGGCCTGGGTATTTTCGCCAACGGGTACTGGGGCCATCCGGCTTACAAGCTGCCGCCCGAAGTGAATCTGATTGGCGTTGCCCACTATCTTGACGCGCTCGAGTGGCAGAAGGAAGTGGTAAAGATTCACGCCGTTTTCGGGGGCAAGAACCCGCACCCGAATTACCTTGTTGGCGGCGCTCCCTGCTCTATTGATGCCGACGAAGTGGCTGCCATCAATACCGAGCGGCTCAACCTGGTCTCGGGGCTTATCTCGCAGGCGGATGAGTTCGTGAACCAGGTTTACATTCCCGATCTGCTGGCGGTGGCGTCGTTCTACAAGGACTGGGCCAACTACGGCGGCGGTTTGAAGAATTACCTCTCTTACGGAGAGTTCCCCACCAAGGGATACGGCAACCCCGACTCGTTCAAATATGCGCGCGGCGCCGTGCTGGGCCGCGATCTGAGCACCGTGCACCCGGTGAATCCGCGCGACAACCAGGAGATCAAGGAATACATCGCGCACTCCTGGTACACCTACGAGGGCGGCAACGACGCCGGCATACATCCGTGGGCGGGCGAGACGCAGATTGCCTACACCGGGCCGAAGCCTCCCTTCGAGACGCTTGAAGGACACGAGAAGTATTCGTTCCTGAAGACGCCGCGCTGGAAGGACAATCCCATGGAAGTGGGCCCGCTCGCGCGCCTGCTGGTTTCATACGCGGCCGGCCACGCGGATGTGAAAGAGACCGTGGGCATGGTACTGGGCAAGCTGAATGTTCCGGTGGGCGCGCTGTTTTCGACGCTGGGCCGCACCGCCGCACGCGGCATCGATGCCGCGCTGGCGATGATCTGGCTCAAGGAGTACTTCGGCGAGCTGATGGGCCGGGTGAAGACCCGCGAAACCTCCACGTTCAACGGCGAGAAATGGGAGCCGAAGACCTGGCCGGCAGAAGCCGAAGGCGTGGGCCTGGTGGAAGCTCCGCGGGGCGCGCTGGCGCACTGGATCAAGATCAAGAACGGCGCGATCGACAACTACCAACTGGTGGTGCCGACTACGTGGAATGGTTCGCCGAGGGATGCCAAGCAGCAGCACTCTTCGTTTGAAGCCTCGCTGATAGGCACGCCGGTGGCCAACCTCGAACAGCCGGTCGAGATCATTCGCACCATCCACTCCTTTGACCCGTGCCTCGCCTGCGCCGTGCACCTGTACGATCCGCAGGGCAGGCACCTCCACCAGGTTTCATTCGAGTGAGCCTATGAGTACGTTTGGAATCGGTGCAAAGCATATCACTCCGGCGCGCGGATCCCATCCGGCCGATTACCGGCGGGTGTATGTGTGGGAGATGCCGGTGCGCGCCTACCACTGGATTAACGCCATCGCCCTGGTGGTCCTCTGCCTCACGGGTTACCTGATTGGGGCGCCAATCCGCGCATTCTATGCGGGCGAGGCGTACCAGCAGTATTGGTTCGGCACGGTGCGCTTCATCCACTTCTTCTGCTCGTATGTGTATGTGTTCAATTTCCTGGCGCGGATCTATTGGGGCTTCGTGGGAAACAAATATGCGAGGTGGAACAATTTCTTCCCGCTGACCAGGGCGCAACGGCGGGAGATGGTGGATGTGATCAAAACCGACGTGCTGCAGACCAAACTGCACGGCGAAATCTCCACGGGGCACAATTCACTGGCCGCCTTCATTTACTTCCTGACCTTCCTGGCGTTCGTGGCTCAATCGGTCACCGGGTTCGCGCTGTACTCGAGCATGAGCCACTCGTTCATTCCGCGGATGTTCACCTGGATCGTGCCGCTCATGGGCGGAGAGATGGGCGTCCGCCACTGGCATCACTTACTCCTGTGGTTCTTTGTGGGCTTTATTATCGTCCACATTTACCTGAGCTTCTATCATGACTACATCGAGGGACGCGGTACGATCTCGTCCATCGTGGGCGGATGGAAGTTCGTCCGGGAGAAGAGTGATAAATAGAAACAGCAATACTACTAAAACCCTGGTCCTGGGGCTCGGCAACGTGATTATGGGCGACGAAGGTATAGGAGTTCACGTTGTCCGGGCCCTGGGCCAGCATTCCCTCCCCGCAAATGTGGAATGTCTGGACGGAGGCACGGGCGGGTTCATTCTTCTGGAGCCGCTGCAGCAGGCCGACCGAATCTTTCTGGTTGACGCCACCGCCGATGAAAATCCCATGGGCACCGTAAGTCGCACCACACCGAAATTCTCGCGCGACTATCCACCCACGCTCACCGCGCATGATATCGGCGTGAAAGACCTGCTGGACGCGTTCTACATGCAGGGCGGCAATCGCGACGTGATCCTCTATGCCATCACCATCGACCCGCAGCAGAAGATCTCGATGGAACTTTCGGCGGCGGGCCGGAAAGCGCAGGACGAAGCTGTGACGCGGATCCTGGCGGAGCTCAACGGTTGAGCGAGGCGCCACCGGGGAAAGCAGCCGGATTGCGAAAGCACATTTCTCGCTGCGCTCCGGATGAAAGCCCTGACGCGTGGCACTACCTGCTTTCCAGCGCAGACGCAAATGTGGGGTCCGGCATGACCGGTATGCGACCGTGACATCGGGCGCACGCAGGAAAAAAGGGCAGCCCTTGCGGGCTGCCCTTTGTCATGCGAACAACGATTCCCGGAAGCAGAAGACCCGACCGGCTACTTGTGTGCTGCCGGGCGGTGCGCGGCCGGATGATGAGCGACGGGCGCCCTCTTCTTGGCTTCGGGGATGTACTCGCCATCGCGCAGAACAATGACTGCTGCCTGTGCAGTGGTCGGTGTCGCGGGGGTCTGGGTGTAGCTGTCGTAAGTGCCCACCAGTTCGGCCGCGGGCTGGGTCTTGAACTCGAAGCCGGGCTGGACCACCTTGAGTTCGGCCTCGGTCAGCGGCTTCTTCATGTTGACCACAAAGTCCGCCACCTTGGTGTCCTGGGCGTCCTGGGTGACGGCCACCTTGACGGTGTTGGCATCGGCCTCGATCACGACGCCGGGAACCTGGGTGGTCTTGTCCTTGAGGAGGGCCCACAGCTTGTCGGCGTCCTCCTTGGAGCCGAGCGCCAGAACCGTTTCCTTGTCGGCCAGGGCCAGGGTGTTCAGATCGGGGGTGCTGGCCAGCAGGTCATGAATCTGCTCGGCCGGAGTCTTGGCCTGCTTGATCATGTCGTTGATGGATCCCGGGGGGAGTTTGTCGGCTTTCGCCTGCTCCTTGACCTGATCCAGCCCGTCGAGACCGCCATGGTACTTCTTGTAGTAGTACTGCAGCTTGGGCTCGATTTGCGCCTTGAACTGGGGAGGAGCAAAGTCCCACACGCGGGCGTACAGGTAGACGGCCTTGGGCAGGTCCTGAGTGGCGCCGGGCTGGCTGTACGCCTGTGCCAGTTGCAGCGTACTGGGCAGTCCCACCGACTTTGACTGCTCGTCGGTGTACATCTGCAGTTCGGCAGTGTATTCCTGCTGCGCAAGCTTGAAGTCCTTCTTGCTGAGAGCAGCATCGAGCGCGATGGCGGAGTGGAAGATGGGATAGGCCACGCTGGTCATCTTCTTCCAGTCCTCGTCGGAGGTCTCTGCGGGCTTGGGAGCCTGCAGGCCTTTCTGCGCCAGGGCGGCGGCATCGTCGCAGGTGGCCGCATCGCTCTTCTGGCCGCACTGCTGCTTCTTGATCATCACCGAGTACAGGATCGCCTTCATGTTGTTGGGATCGACCTGGAGCAGCTTATTGGCGGCGTCAACAACTTTGTCAGGTTGCCCCGTGGACTGGTAGACGTCAAGAAGGTCGTCGAGAACGTACTTTTTCACCGCGCTCTGGGGATACTTTTCGAGGAAGGCTTCTCCGGCGGCGGCCTTCTGCTTAGGATCGGTCTGGGTCTTGTACATCTGGTACGCGTTGTACTCAGCTGGATCCTTGATGGTGAGGGAGGACTGTCCGCCCTGTTCCTGGGCATGCAGCGTAGAACCGGCAACAAAACCCACGCTTGCCAGCGCCACCACAGACGCAAAGACTAACTTCTTCATTCAGTGCTCCTGGGAAATACGGAAATGGAGATCAATCTTCAAGCACTCGCTCGCGGAATGAGACAACCGTTTGAGTCGTTGCGGTTGAGTACCGAGGTCGTTAGGAAAGCAATACCACGGCTTCCTTGGCAGTGTTGGAAGGATTATAGAAACCCCAGCCCCCTGTGACAAGCAAAGTTGCATAAGAAAAGCGGTTTTGGGCTGATACGGATCTGCATGGAACCGGCCGGTCCCACGACCCGTCCGATGCCCAAATTCAAGTGTATCGCTGCCCCCTTGAAGCAAACATGCGGCAACATCTTGTTCCGTCCCATCTTTCAGATTCGTTCCGCCCAACCCTCCGCATACCGGCTTTAGACACCGAATCCGCAAAAAGTGTTCCTGCGCCGATTGGATGCGATCCGGGAGCCGGTCGTTACAGGAGGGTTACTGGAGAAGGCGGACCAGTTCCGCCTGCTCGGCCAGAAACGCGTCGTGGCCGTGGGTGCTGGTCATTTCGCGATAATCGGCATCGACCCCGGCAGCGCGGATGGAAAGAGCGAAGTCGCGGACCGAGGCGGGGGGAAACAGCCAGTCGGAGCTGATGCCGACAAAGCTGAGCCGGGCGTGGATGGAGCCGTACGCCTCCTGGGGAGATTTTCCGCCATGCAGCGGATCCCATATATCCATGGTGCGCAGGATCGCCAGGTACGCATTGGCGTCGAAACGCTCGACGAACCGCCGGCCCTGGAGATCAAGGTAGCCGGCCACGTCAAAGCGGCCGCCGATGAGCCCGCCGCCACGGTCGTCGAGACTCCAGGGATTTTCGCCATTGCGGTTGGGATTGCGGGCAAACCGTTCGTCGAGCAGGGCCGCCGACTTGTAGCTGAGCATGGCGATCTGCCGCGCCAGCGCCAGACCGTAGCGCGGCTGCTTGTGGGGCAGGTAGTTGCCGCCGATCCAGTCCGGATCGCCCTGGATCGCCTGACGCTGCAGATGATTCAGGGCCAATCCCATGGCCGTCAGGGGCGCCACTCCAATGATGGCGCAGCGCTCCACGCGATCGGGGAACTGCATGGCCCACTCCAGTGCCTGCATGCCGCCGATGGAACCGCCCATCACCAGGCGCAATTTGTGGATGCCGAGCGAATCAAGCAGCCTGGCCTGGGCCCTTATGTTGTCGTGTATGGAAACGAGAGGAAAATCCGGGCCGTAGATCCGCCCTGTTTCGGGGTCGACCGAGCCGGGGCCGGTAGACCCGTAGCACGAGCCCAGCATGTTGATGCAGATCACAAAATCGTGCTCGAGCGAAAGCAATGCGCCGGGAGCAAAGACCTCAGGCCACCAGGAACCGACCAGCGCGGAGCCGGACAGTGCGTGGCAAACCAGAACGGCGTTGTCCCGGGCGGCATTGAGCCGGCCATAGACGGCATAATGCAGGGTTACCCCGGCCAGCGCCCTGCCACAATCGAGAAGGAAGTGGCCATCGAGCACAAAATCGCCTTCGTAAGTGGGCTCCGGAACCGTAACGCCCGCGGGCGATTCAGTTCCGGACGCTGGAGTCCCGGCTTCGTTCATCACACTCATTTTCCACCACGTCAGGCGTGCTCCACGGTACGAGGCGCATACCGCGGGTTTATTGTGCCGCCCGACCCGCCGCCGTTTCCGCTGCCGCGAAGAGGTGCCCATTGGCGGCCTCGATGGCCTGGTCGAGATCGGCGAGGATGTCGCGAATGTCCTCGATACCCACCGAGAGCCGGACCAGTTCAGGAGTGACCCCGGTATTGGCCTGCTCCTCGACCGAGAGTTGCTGATGGGTGGTGGATGCGGGGTGAATGACCAGGGATTTGGCGTCGCCTATGTTGGCCAGCAGGGAGAACAACTGCAGCGAATTGATCAGCTTCTTGCCCGCTTCGTAGCCACCCTTGATGCCGAAGGCGATGATCGCGCCCTGCCCGGTGGGCATGTATTTCTTTGCCCGCTGGTAGTAGCGGCTGGACTCGAGTCCCGGATAATTGACCCACTCCACCCCGGGGTGCTCTTCGAGATGTCTGGCCACGGCAAGGGCGTTCTGGGAGTGCCGCTCCATGCGCAGGTGCAGCGTCTCGATGCCTTGCAGCAGCAGGAACGCATTAAAGGGCGAAAGCGCCGCGCCGGTGTCGCGGAGGCCCTGGATGCGCGCCTTGAGGATGAACGAGAGCGGCCCGAACGCCTGCACATAGGAAAGGCCGTGATAGGACGGATCGGGCTCGGTGAACTCCCTGAAGCGTCCCGAAGCCGCCCAGTCGAACTTGCCGGCATCGACGATCACGCCGCCGATCGAGGTGCCGTGGCCCCCCAGAAACTTGGTGGCAGAGTTGACCACGATGTCCGCGCCGTACTCGATGGGCCGCACCAGCGCCGCCGAGGGAGTGGTGTTGTCGATAACCAGCGGCAGGGCGTTCTCATGGGCTATGGCGGCGAGTTTCTCGATGTCGGCAACGTCGTTCTTGGGATTGCCGAGGCTCTCGGTATAGATGGCGCGGGTCTTTTCGTTGACGGCCTTGCGCAAGCCGTCAAAGTCGTCCGCGTCCACAAAGCGGACATGGATTCCCAGCCGCGGCAGGGTGTAGTGGAAGAGATTGTAGGTTCCCCCATACAGCGACGTGGTGGAGATGATCTCGTCGCCCGCGGAAGCGAGCGTAAGGATGGTCAGCGTCTCCGCCGCCTGTCCTGACGCCGTGGCCAGCGCCGCCGCGCCGCCTTCGATGGCCGCCACCCTTTTCTCAAAGACATCGGTGGTGGGGTTCATGATCCGGGTGTAGATGTTGCCGAACTCCTGCAGAGCGAAGAGCCGGCCGGCGTGATCCGCATCCTGGAATAGATACGAGGTGGTCTGGTAAATGGGAACGGCGCGCGCGCCGGTGGTGGGATCGGGGACCTGGCCGGCGTGAACGGCAAGAGTGGCAAATTGCTGCTGCCTGGGTTCGGACATGATCGCTCCTTGAGGGTTTCGGGGATTTCGTCGGTTCGAAAATCAAGCCTAACGCGTTTCAGATTTCAAAATGTCTCGAACTCGTCATGCCGATGTCAGCCGTGTAAACAGGATGCGGGGACATGAATCGCATGTCGATGAGCAAGTCATTTTCTCAAAGGTTGTAAAAAGCGAGCGGCCCGGATCCGCTTAGGACCCGGGCCGTTTGGATCAAGACCGGTTGCGACTGGCGCATTCGC
Source organism: Occallatibacter sp. (assembly GCA_036502905.1). Taxonomy (GTDB): domain Bacteria; phylum Acidobacteriota; class Terriglobia; order Terriglobales; family Acidobacteriaceae; genus Telmatobacter. The sequence goes on from DASXXV010000167.1 coordinate 10,535, forward strand.
CGTTCAAGAGCCGGACACACGGGTCGAAGATGGCTTACACATGGCCATGGCCTCCCGTCCGTATTGGCGCCCTGTCGGCATCAAGGGCAGTATCGGTGTTGTGCGCTCTCCATGTCAACCGGCAACCGCATCCGCCGCGACCTCGCCTGATCCCGATTCCCTATGCCCTATTTGCCTGGTCGTGCGTCACTCATCCGCCTTCCACACATAAGCTCCCGGCTGCGGCAGGCCCATGTGCGCCAGTACGCGGAATGCAAACTGCCGCGCCATCTCGGTGGAGTCGATGGGCTGGTTGTAGAAGGTGGGAATGCAGGGGAAGATTACCGCGCCCGCTTCAGCGGCGAGATTCATGTTGCGCAGGTGGATGCGATTGAACGGGGTCTCGCGCACGCACAGCAGCAGCGGCCGGCGCTCTTTGAGGGTGACATCAGCGGCGCGGGCGATCAGCGAGTCGGCCAGACCATTGGCAATGGCCGCGAGCGTGCCCATGGAGCAGGGCAGGACGATCATGCCGTGCGACGGGTGGCTGCCGCTGGCGATGGAGGCGCCGATGTTCGCATCGGGGTGTTGGACCGTCTTTTTCGGCTCGCCGCCCAGCAGTTTCGCGAGCAGGTCCGTGCGACCCGATATGCCGAGTTCTTCGGCGATGACGCGCAACGAATTCTCCGACGCCACGAAATGCACGCGGGCGACACGGTCGTCAGCCTCCAGCGCGCGCAGCAGCTCGCGCCCGAAGGCTGCGCCGGAGGCGCCGGTGATGGCTACTGTGAGTTCTATATCGTTCAAGCTTCCAGCTCCTGGGGGCGCAGCTGCTACTGTTCTCCCAGCACCCGGCGAAAGATCGCATCCACGTTGCCGAGCTGGCGCGTGTAATCAAACGTACTTTCCAATTTTTCGGACGGGAGGAGTGCCGCGACGGCAGGGTCGCGCGCCACCTCTTCGCGAAAATTCAGATCTTCTTTCCAGGCGCGCATGGCGTGCGACTGCACCAGCCGGTAGGCGTCTTCGCGCAGCATCCCGGCCTCGGCCAGGTCGAGCAGCAACTGCCCGCTGAAGATGAGGCCGCCGGTGGATTCGAGATTCTTCTTCATTCGTTCCGGATAAACGAGGAGGCGGTCGATGAGATCCGCCGTCTTGGCCAGCAGATAATCGACGAGGATGGTCGAGTCGGGGAAGATGACGCGCTCCACCGATGAGTGCGAAATATCGCGTTCGTGCCACAGCGCCACATTCTCAAATGCGGCCTGCGCATTGCCGCGGAGGACGCGAGCCAGTCCGCTGATCTGCTCGCTGGTGATGGGATTCTTCTTATGCGGCATGGCCGAGGAGCCCTTCTGCTTTTCGCTGAAGTACTCCTGGGCCTCGCGGACTTCGGTGCGTTGCAGATGCCTTACTTCGACCGCGATCTTGTCGAGCGTGCTGGCGATGATGGCCAGCGTGGAGATATATGCGGCGTGCCGGTCGCGCTGGATCACCTGCGTGGCCACCGGCGCGGGTTGCAGTCCCAGCCGCGCGCAAACTTTCTCTTCTTGTTCGGGACTGAGATGGCCGAAAGTTCCCACAGCCCCCGACAGCTTGCCCACGCGCATGTCTTCGGCGGCGGCATCAAAGCGCACCAGGTCGCGCTGTATTTCCGCGTACCAGTTCAGTATCTTGAGCCCGAACGTGGTGGGCTCGGCGTGGATCCCGTGGGTGCGCCCGATGGTGGGGGTATGCTGGAATTCGAGCGCGCGCCGTTTCAGCACGCCGGCCAGCGCAAGCAGGCCCGCACGGATATGCTGCGAAGCTTCCTTCACCTGCAATGCCTGGGCCGTATCCACGATGTCATTGGACGTCAGCCCGTAATGCAGCCAGCGGGACTCGGCATCCAGGCCCTGGGCCTTCAGGCTCTCGGCCACCGCCGTGGTGAACGCGATAACATCGTGGCGAACCTCGGCCTCGATTTCGTGGATCCGATCCACCGAAAAGCTGGCATGGTTGGCGATGGCCTCGGCGGCTGCCGCGGGGATCACGCCATCCGCAGCGAGAACCGTACTCGCCGCCGCCTCTACCCGCAGCCAGCAGTGGTACTTGTTCTCTTCCGTCCAGATGCGGCCCATCGCGGGCCGGGTATAACGATCAATCAATGAGAACTCCTGCGCTGATAGCGAGGCCGCGGGTGCGGCCAATCGACCCAACTTTAGATTTTAAAGGGTTATGCTCGCCCGGTTGGCAGGGCGGGTCAAACGTTGCGGGGAATGCGCAGGCGCCGGAAGAGTTCGTCGTAGAGGAGTCCGCGGCCGGGATGATACGGCTGGAACCACTCGCCGTCAATCACCAGCTGGGGAATGGCGCGCTTGCCGACATGCCGGAGGACCTCGGCGGACGCGGCCGGATCGGCGTCGATGTTGACCTCGGTATAGGCGATGCCGTGGGAGTCCATAAATTGCTTGGCGGCACGGCAATCCCGGCACCATTTCGTCGAATACAGGCGAACTGTCATATCACACAATTTTAATAGGATGCAGCTGCTAGCATCTGTGATGGATGACCGCCGAGGAGATCAAAAGGCTGCTAGGCCTGGAAGCGCACCCGGTGGAGGGCGGTTTTTTTCGCCGCACCTACACCTCTCCGGGGATGGTCGAGCTGCCCCGCGGCGTGAGGCGCCACGGCACGGCCATCTATTACCTTCTCGAGGCCGGCACGTTCTCGGAGATGCACGTCCTGGACTCCGACGAAATCTTTCATTTCTATTTTGGCGACCCGGTGGAGATGCTCCAGCTTCATCCGGATGGCCGCTCCGCTGCGTTGATCCTTGGACCGGATTTGTTGGCGGGTCAGCACGTGCAGGTCATCGTGCCCGGCGGTGTGTGGCAGGGAACGCGCCTCGTCGGCGACGGCAAGCGGGCTCTGCTGGGGTGCACGGTAACGCCGGGTTTCGATTTCGCCGATTACCGAAATGCGAGCTACGACGAGCTGGCGGCGAAGTGGCCTGAGCAGGCGGAACGGATACGGGCGTTGACGAGAAAATAGCGGGGTAGCGGAGTTCGCGGTGCTAGATCTCCTGCGCAGACTCTAGTGGCCTGCCGCAGAGAGTTCATTACCAGCATTGGTCGAAGCAACCGCAGATCCTTCCCCGTCCCCTTCGCAAGCTCAGGGTCAGGGTCAGGATGACAGGCTATTGTTTTCATCTGCATGTGCGAGATGCCACAATAGCGCTTTCACCGCGACATGCCACTAGCTAGCGCGGCGCTCGCGGAAGAACGCCCGCAACAGTTCGCCGGATTCGTCGGCGAGAGTTCCCTGCTCCACCTGGATGCGGTGGTTCAGCTTTGGATGGTTCAGCACGGAAAGCACTGAACCGGCCGCGCCAGCTTTGGGATCGGCGGCAGCGTAGACGAGGCGGTCGATGCGGGCGTGAATCATGGCCCCGGCGCACATGGCGCAGGGCTCCAGCGTGACGTAAAGGGTGACACCGCTGAGGCGGTAATTGCGCAGCGCCAGTGCGGCTCCGCGCATGGCGACGACTTCTGCGTGGGCGGTGGGATCGCTGTCGCGCAGCACGCGATTTTGTCCGAACCCGATAACCGCGCCCTCGTGGACGGCGACCGCGCCGATGGGTACCTCGCCGGCTTCGGCGGCCTTGCGCGCTTCGGCCAGAGCAGCTTGCATCGCCTCCAGGTCGCTGATCATGCTTGCGATGATAAGGCGGCGGGCTGCTGCTGGGTCATGCAGTGCAGCGCGCCGAGGCCCCAGATCAGGTCCACGGAGTGAATGCCGATCACTTCCCGGCCGGGAAACACCTCGGCAAGAATGCTGAGCGCGACACGGTCGTTGGGATCGTGGAAGGTGGGTACGAGAACGAGTCCGTTGGCCAGGTAGAAATTCGCGTAGCTGGCCGGCAAGCGCTGGCCGCGAAACACCACCGGCCGGGGAAGAGGAAGCTCGACAATGGTGAATTGTTTGCCGTTCGGGGTGCGAGCGGCCTTGAGCCGCTGCAGATTTTCGACGAGTGGTTCGTGGTTCGGGTCGGATGGGTTGGACTCGACGGCGGTGACAATCGTCGATGGGCCAACGAACCGGCTGATGTCGTCGATGTGTCCGTGCGTATCGTCGCCCGCAATTCCCCTACCCAGCCAGATCACCTGGTCGATGCCGAGGAAATCATTGAGGGCCCGCTCCAGTTGCTCGCGGCTCACTCCCGGGTTGCGCTGCTGCACTTCGCTCAGCAGGCACTCTTCAGTGCTCAGCAGGATGCCGTCTCCGTTGGTGTCGATGGATCCTCCTTCGAGGACCACGCGATGCTGCGAGCCGTTGGCGAGCGCGATGCTGGGCTGCCACTGCGGCAGGTTCAGCACTTCGGATACGCGGCCGGGAACCTCATCGTCCAGATGCCAGTCGGAATATTTGGCCCATGCATTGAATTTCCAGTTGGTGATGGCAACGTGGCCGTCTACATTGCGCACGAAGATGGGACCGGAGTCGCGCGTCCAAACGCGGTCCGTGGGCCACTGGTAGAAGGTCACCTGGGCGAGATGGGCTCCGGCGCGCTTGAGGATACCCATGGCGCGACGCTCCTCTTTACCGTCCTGAACGATGAGGTGCACGCGCTCCTTAGCGGCCAGCAGGCGCACGATTTCCGCATACAGCCACGGAATAGCCTGAAATTTTCCCGGCCAGTCCTCGGGGTTGTGAGGCCACGCCAGCCATGTGGCTTCGTGGTGATCCCACTCGGCGGGTATGCGGTAACCGAGTTCGCGGGGTGTGCTGGTCGTGATTTCGTTCAAGGAAGCGGGTCCTTCGCTGCGCTCAGATCACAAAAACAGAGCGCGGAAAATTGCTACTTCGGTTCCCCGTCAGGCGCCCAGGCGTGCACGGGATCGAGGTACCGCTTCGTAATCGGCGTATACGCGTCGATGCGGCGATCGCGAAGGAAGGGCCAGTTGCGGCGCGTATCCTCGATCAGCGCGAGATCGATTTCGCCTACGATCAATTCTTCCCTTTCGTGCGTGGCCCTGGCAATGATGCGCCCGAACGGATCGGCGAGAAAGCTTCCGCCCCAGAACTGCAAGCCGGGGCCGTCGGCGCGATTGCCCAGCACGTCGCCATTCTCGTGGCCAACGCGATTGACCGCCGCGACATAAACACCATTGGCGATAGCGTGGGCGCGCTGGATGGTTTGCCATGCATCGTACTGCGCCGCGCCGAACTCATCCTTTTCCGCAGGGTGCCAGCCGATGGCCGTGGGATAGAACAGCACTTCCGCGCCTTGCAGGGCGGTCAGGCGCGCGCCCTCGGGATACCACTGGTCCCAGCACACCAGCGTGCCGATGCGGCCTACCGCTGTATCAATCGCCTGGAAGCCCAGGTCGCCGGGAGTGAAGTAGTACTTTTCGTAGTAAAGCGGGTCGTCAGGAATGTGCATCTTGCGATACACGCTGGCGATGGCGCCATCGGAGCTCAGCGTGACGGCCGTGTTGTGATACAGCCCCGCGGCGCGGCGCTCGAAGAGCGACGCCACGATGGACACGCGCAGCTCGCGCGCCAGCTCGCCCAGCCGCTTGGTCGAGGGACCCGGAATCGGCTCGGCGAGATCGAACAGCCGCAGGTCTTCCCTTTGGCAGAAGTACTGCGCCCGGAATAATTCGGGGAGGCAAACGATATTCGCGCCCCGCTGCGCGGCCTCGCGAATGTGCCGCAGCGCCGATTCGAAGTTCGCCTCCGGGTCGGGGCCCATGCTCATCTGCACCAGGCCGATCTTGTATTTGCGTGCGCTAGTCATGCTTCTGTTCTGCTCCATAAGCAAGGCCAACTCCGCGGCGCGGAATTGGCCTCCTATCTCTGTCGGGCGCCAGGCTTCGGCGCGATTTTTCTCGGCTTCCCGCGGATGGGCCTTCGTCCCTGGGTTCACAGAGCGCCTGACCGGGAAAGCGAAATCATCCGGTCACAGTTCTATCCTTCATCCAGGATCAAGACCGCCGCGGCGATGGTGGTGGTCCAAAGGCCGCGCTTGTCGCCCACGGCCGATTGCGTCACGTTGCTGGTGCGGACGATCTTGTTGGAGATCCGGTAGATCTCCTTTTTCTCGTCCCAGCTCTTGTCAGGATCGAAGTCCACGTCCAGCGTGGTGGCGAGCATCTCGGCGGCCAGTTCTTCGGCGTATTCACCCGCCTGCTCCTCGGTCTCGCCAAAACTGTGGTGCTCGCTGAGGTACCCGTAGGTGTTGCGGTCCGCCGGGATGGCCACGCCAATGCTCGCAACGATCAGCCGGTGCGGCTCGCGCGTGGAGTTTTCCGCGATGACCGAAAACACCACCTCGCCATGATTGAGGTATTTGAGACCTTCCTTGCGCGAAAGGACCTTGCAACCCGGCGGAAAGATGGAGCTGACCCGCACCAGGTTCTGGCTGGCAATTCCCGCATCCCGAAGGGCTAGCTCAAAGGACGTCAGGCGTTCCTTGTGTTTGCCTACACCCTTGGTGAAAAACATCTTCTTCGGGACCATGCTTTTTCCCAATTTCTATGTGTCCTCCATGATGCTCAGTTCGCAATCTGCCGCAGGTTCCCGGTAGAGTTTAAATCAATTCGCCGGGCGAATACTGGAAGCCTGGTGAATTAATTCCGCATTTACATGCGAGATCGGGATCGTGCCCTTCGCCTTTCTCCCGGAGGACCAATTTCCCGGGAAACGCGATGCGAAAAGATTTCCGATGCCGGCGCAGAACTTTTGCGGACGGATCGGGTTCACCAGGAAATGAAGCAGATGTTGCGGCTTGCGATTCCTATCTTTGTGGCCGCATGGCTAGGCCTGTCCACCGAGGCCCAGCAGCCGGCGCCGTATGAACCCGCGCCGCCTCCCATACCGGCATACGGCCCTGTCGTCCTGGACTGGACGCCCCCGGCGCTCGCGCAGCTCAGTGCCCTGGCGGCGGTAAAGAACAGCTTCACGCTGGATCGCAGCATGCTCGGAGCCGCGGCCAACATATGGCCGGATACCGATGAGCCCACCCGGGTGGCAGTCAACCACCTGGACGGCGTCAGCGTGCACCTGCTGCGTTTCGGAGCAGACGGCGTTCCCGATGAAGGAGCCGTCAACAGCATTCGCGAGGCCTACCACCTGCGCGGCTGGAAGCACGTGGTCAGCACCCAGGACCATGGCGGTCCGGTGCACGACGGCACGACAGACGTTTGGGTGGTGATGGACGGCGTAAATGTGCGCGGCGCGGTGGTGCTGGCCGAAACTCCCAAATCGGTTACGCTGGTGACGGTGGCCGGCAACCTGAGCCCGATAGACCTGCTTCATCTCCGCGGCCACTTCGGCATTCCCCGGTTTGAGGGCAACGAGTTGGAACACCAGTCGCGACGGTAAGAACTGCCCGGGACCGCATCGCGGAGTTGGTAAACCCTTCCGTAAGTCCGCCGGCTCCAAGCCCGTGCCATTGCCACCCCCAAATGGCGGGTGCTAGCCTTCCTGTTGAACACACACCTGGAAGGACACCGGCAAGGACCCCATGCAAAGCAGCTATAACGGGCTGGAATTGCCGCAAGACGGCAAGCCCATCGAGTACAGGAACGGCCAATTCACTATCCCCGACAATCCCATCATTCCCTTCATCGAGGGCGACGGCACCGGGCGCGACATCTGGAAGGCCTCCCAGCGAGTCTTCGATGCGGCGGTGGAGAAAGCCTACGGCGGCAAGCGCTCGATCAAATGGTTTGAGATCTTCGCCGGTGAAAAGGCGTTCCGACAGTTCAACACCTGGCTCCCCGACGAGTCAGTCAACGCCGCGCGCGACCTTCGCGTTTCTATCAAGGGGCCGCTCACGACCCCCGTCGGCGGTGGCATCCGCTCGCTCAACGTGGCCCTTCGCCAGATCCTCGACCTCTATGCGTGCGTGCGGCCGGTGAAGTACTACCAGGGCGTGCCCAGCCCGGTGAAGCATCCCGAAAAGGTCGACATCGTCATCTTCCGCGAGAACACCGAGGACGTTTACTCGGGCGTCGAATTCAAGGAAGGCTCGCCCGATGCGGCGCGGCTGATCTCTTTCCTGAATGACGATCTCCTGTCGAAGACAAAGAAGAAAATACGCAGCGACTCGGGGGTGGGCATCAAGCCCATCTCCATCTTCGGCACCAAGCGCCTGGTGCGCAATGCCATCCGCCATGCGATGGAGACCGGACGCAAAACGGTCACGCTCGTCCACAAGGGCAACATCCAGAAGTTCACCGAGGGCGCCTTCCGCGAGTGGGGCTACGAAGTAGCCACGCAGGAGTTCCGCGACCAGACCGTCACGGAGCGGGAAAGCTGGATCCTTGGCAACGTCGAATCTAACTCCGGCATCAGCGTCGAAGATAACGCCGTACTGATCGAACCCGGCATGGAATTCGCGCCGCAGAGCTTCCGTGATGCGGTCTGCGCGGAGGTCAGGGGCGTCCTCGACTCAATCGGCAAGTCGCACGGCCACGGCGCATGGAAGAACAAGATCCTGGTCAACGATCGCATCGCCGACTCCATCTTCCAGCAGATCATCATTCGCCCATCGGACTACAGCATTCTGGCCACGTCGAATCTGAACGGCGACTAC
>DASXXV010000168.1:0-30819 GCA_036502905.1 Occallatibacter sp.
TGACCGCGCCATTCCTGGGTGCCCCAGGTCTCGATTCCGGAGTCCCCAGCGACAGGTCCTCGTCGCTGGGGTGGTTTGAGACCTGGGATGCTGAGATGGTCAGGAACGGATCCACATGGTCAGGGACCTGGTGCCAAATCAGGATTACTGTGCACGGGCTGTTTTCGCGGCGACTCGCCGCTTCCCGCTGGTCGCATCGACTTCGGTGTTTCGGCTTCGGCTTACATCGTTCTCACTCTGCTGTAATTTGCTTCGAGTCCGATTCTTTGGACGTCAGCGCCACCCGGCCATACCTCCGTTCGGCCGGGTGGCGCTTCTCTTTCTAAGCTTGTTATAAGCGCCCCGCCGCAGGAATCAACCCGGCCGATTTACCATCGCGGCCGGTCATCGCGAAGTTTGGGCGTGAAGATGCCGGTATGCCTCAACTTCCTTCTTCGCGTCTGCTTCCCGTCCCAGTTTGTGCAGAATCCGCGCAATCGCCATGTGTGGTTCGGCGTAGCCGCCATCCAGCCGCGCGGCCTCACCCAGCTCCGTGAGCGCGTCCTCCGGACGGCCCCTGTCTTCCAGGACTGTGCCCAGTTGGAAATGAGCCTTGGCCAATGTGGGATCCAGCCGGAGAGCTTCGCGCAGATTTTTTTCCGCATCCGCTGAGCGATTGAGAAACTGCTGCGTGACGGCAAGGTTCAGGTAAGGCCAGGGAGATGGGTGTGGTGAATCGCGGTCCAGCTCGATGGCCTTCTGGTAATTTGCGATCGCAAGCTCGTTCTGGTTTTCGTAGTAGTAGCATAACCCCAGGTTGTCATAGGCCCGGGCCATTCGCGGATCAACCTGAATCGCCCGCTTGAAGTACTGGATGGCTTTCTCGTATTCGTGTCCGTCATACGAAAGACGCCCCAGCCAATACGGGTAACTCGCTTCGCTCTCATGCTGGGCGGCCAGGGACTCGAGGACGCTGCGCGCCCAATCGGGATGCGATATCCGAATGAATGCCATCGCCAGGCAGAATTTCAAAGTAGGGTCCAGTGGTGTAATTGCTTCCGATTTCTTCCATGCTATGGCGGCATTCATATAATCCTGGTCACGAAAATAGACCCCGCCTGCATAGGCCAGAAGCCGCGCAGCCCGCGCAGAATGTGAGTCGTCGTCAATTTGTGCCAGGAGAAGTCTCTCCGCAGTAATATAGTCGTGTTCGTTCATCGCCCTCTGCAACTGGCTTGCAGCTTCTTCCGACAGTTGAAGCGAGGCAATTGCCGGCTCCGGGGGAGCAATCTCGTCCCGGGAGGATTGGGCAGGCAGGCACGTCGCGGCAAGAGAAAGAACACCAGCCGCTACCGCGAATCGAACGCCCCATATGGTCTCCCGGTCCATGGCGATTAGTTTAGAGCAATTGGGTCTGAGGTTGATTCCACGGCTGCAGCGGCCGCGATCTGTCGGACGCGTCCGCATTCTTGGTCTCACCTGTCTTCTTGTTTGCACCGCTTTCGCGCCTATCCGGGCCGCCAGCGAAGTGCAAGAGAATTCCCCCGCGTATAAACGCACCCTACTTGCCATCCAGGAGAAGATTGAGACCGGTGATCTCCAGGGTGCGAGAATCCTGGTCCGCAATGCGTCCAGCATTTATCCTCACGACGGAGGAATCGAAAATCTGCTCGGGGTCATTGAGATCCAGCAGGGAAATACCGCCGCAGCAAGCAAAGCCTTTTCCGATGCGATCGAGCACAATCCTGGACTCACAAGCGCGTATTTAAATCTGAGTCGCATTAACATGGAAAAGGCGGCGACGGACCCCGAGGCCCGCCGCGAAGCTCTTCGACTGACCCTGAAAGCAGTTCAGCTCGAACCAGGAAACGATGAGGCGCACTACCAGGCAGCCACGATCCTGTCCTGGGACAAGCAATATCGTTCATCGCTTCAACATCTCCAGAAATTGAGTGTCGAGTCTCAAGCGAAGATTGGCGCAGAGGCGCTCTTGTGCGCGGATTACGCTGCCCTCGGCGAGCGGGATAAGACCAGCGAAGCCGCGCAGGCCCTGCAGGCCAACCCCGAGCTCACTGAGCAGGATGCGGATACCTGCCTGTCCAATCTTCGCCTCGCCCGAAGAGCAGACCTTATCGAACTCCTGTTCGGCGCTGTTGCCGAGCATCAACCCCTCTCCCCGGAGGGATTGCGTATTCTGGGTCTTGCCCAGGAAGCGCAGGGAAAGCTCCCGCTTGCCCGCTCCACGCTTGAAAGCGCCTTTGCCGGCAACAGCAAGTCGGTGGATATTCTGGAGGATCTTGCCCGCGTGGCTAAGGCCATCGGGGACAATCAGGGCGCTCTCGGATATGTAGCTCACGCCAGAGACCTGCAGCCCGAGAACTCGTCTCTGGCCTTTGAATTTGCCGTCATTTGCGTGCGCATGGGACTGTTCGCCGAAGCTCGAAAAGCGCTGACCGAGGCGCTTCGCCTTGAGCCCAACAACCCTGATTACAACCTGGGCATGGGCATCGTGGTTTCCTTCTCTGCCGATCCGTCCCAGGCTATGCCTTACCTTGCGAAATATCACCAGGTGCGTCCCCAGGACCCTAAAGGCGTCCTCGAATTGGGAGCCGCGAATTATCGCGCCAAGGACTTTGACACAGCAGCAGGATGGTTTCGGCAGGCGGCTTCTAACAAGAATACCGCCGCCGATGCGCACTATTACCTCGGTCGCATAGCCCGGCAGGAAGGCCAGCTCGAGACCGCGACGTCGGAATTGAAACAAGTGCTGGCGCTCGAACCTGGTCAACCGGATGCGCTCGCGGAACTGGGCCAAATCTGCGTGCAGAACCACGAGTTTGACCAGGCGGGATCGTATTTCAATCAAGCCCTGGGCAAAGATCCTGATAACTACGCGGCCAATTTCGGCCTGCTTCAGCTTTACGCCCGCACCGCAGATGCAAGGCGCGACCAGCAGGCGCGGCGATTCGAAGAAATCAAAAACATGAAGCAGGAGCAGGAAAAGGAGATGATGCGGGTGATCGAGATTCGGCCCAATCCTCCCTTGGAACACCAGAAATGAACGTCGTTGCAGGCCGATCGTCGCTGCTCCAGCAATCACCGACGGGAGGCAGTCCGGTAAATACTGTTGCGAGGGGTTCAGTGGCATGCAGAAGGGTGTGTCTGTGTGTTTTGCATGCCACCTGCACTCATCAGAATTCCAGCTTCATTCCGAACTGGATAATTCTCGGACCATTTTGCTGGGCGGTCATGATACCGAAGACAGTATTCGAATTGGCCAGCGAATCCGCGCTTAAATCGGGCGGAGCCGCATTGATGATAAACGTCTGTGCGTTTCCACCTGATGAAAAGATAGTACGGTTGAGCGCATTGAAGAAATTCGCCTGGAATTGAAGATCCAACCTCTCGTAGATCCTGGTTCGCTTGGAGACGGAGAGATCCTCGTTAATGTAGGCCGGCATGCGCAGTGCCGAGATCAGATTGGGTGCATTTCCGAAATCGCCGGATGGCGGAACGGAGAATGCCGCGGGATTGATGTAGAACTGGCAGGGCACGCGCCCGGCAGCGTTCTGCAGCGGTCCGGAGCAGCTCCGCTTATACGCCGGGTTCTTCAAGGGCTGGCCAGGAACTATATTCGGCCGGAAGCTGAACCCATCGCCGGCGGCAAAGTAAGGATTCGAAGCCCCGAAAGCGTCGTACTCGATGTGAATCGGACGGCCGCTCTGATACTGGTGAATGCCCGACACCGACCATCCGCCTACCACTTCCGTAAGCGGTCCGTGATTCAAGTGGGCCTTGTTGTGGCCGAACGGCAATTCATACGTGTAGCTGAGCGAAACCACGTGCGGAATGTCAGAGCTGGTCACGGCGCGCTCCGATTTCGGATCATAGTAGTCCTGGTAGAACGACCCCGCGAAAATGGCGTTCTCCGCACCCGACAGCGGACCCGAATTGGAATCGGCGTTCCCGATGGTCTTGGAAAAGGTGTAGGAAAGCAGTGCGGTCAGCCCGTGCGAGAAGTGCTTCTGCATGCTGCTCTGCAGGCCGTTGTAGGAAACGCTCGCAATCGGATTCAGCGGGTTGTCCACGCCTCCGTATTGCGGCCAGGGCCGGAGTGCCTGGCTCGCGGTGGCGGCATGTCCGAACGTCGATTCGAATCCAGCCCACGGCGCGGAAATGCCTGCAGCCTGCACACGCGGATCGCTGATGGGCAAAGCGAGGAATTGATTCAGTGGCAGCCCATCCGCTTGTGCGATTGGACCGTATTTGCTCTGCGCCATCTTCGGATTGACTTCGTTTGGCTTTGACCAGACGCCGAGATGATAAGTGTGCATGCCCACGTAGCCGATGCTGGCCACCACGCTGGAGCCGAACTGGTGTTCCATTTCCGTCGTCCAGTAGAACTGGGTGGGCGGCATCCCCGATTTGGGATGAATCATGGGCGGGTTGTCATTGCCCACCAGCAAGCCCGGATCGAGTGACGCTCCAGCCACCGCGGACTGCGGATAGGTGTTGTCCCAGTAATAGCCCGGTGAGCCTACGTAATCCTGGGCGCGGTTGAGCATGGCAAGGCCGGAAAACCCCGTCGTGTACTGGCCGCCGCTGATGGCCGCTTCGAGGTTGTCATTCCCCAGGGGCCGCGTGACCGCAAATCCTCCGCGGAACGACGTTTTGCGGTTAGCGTCGGGAGACCAGGCGATACCGATGCGTGGCTGAAAGCCTGCATAGTCGGTATTACCGATACGGTTGCGGCCGTTACGGCCGCTTCCCTTCCCATAAAAGGTGAACGCGCCCGGGATTCCGCCGGCGGCAGGGTTGGCGAGGGTCGGATCCATCGTCGAGACATTCCCGTGCGCGTCCGAACGCGGAACCTGGATGTCGTAGCGCAGGCCAAGATTCAGCGTCAGGTTCGGCCGCAGCTTCCAATCATCCTGCGCGAACATGCCCGTCTGCCACCAGCGGTAGGCCGACTCGATGGGATAGCCAATGTTCACGAAATCGGTGCCGCCAAACAGGAAACTCGCCGCGGGATGGCCCGTGCCGCCAGGAATCGTCACCGCCTGACCGTTCGCGAAACCGGTACCGTTCAGCGCCGACTGGGTGGGCTCGAAAGTGATGCCCCCGGCGGGCAGGCCACCTTCGTTTCGCTGCAGCCAGCGCACTTCCCCGCCTACTGTAAGCGTGTGGTGCCCGCGCACCAGCGTGAGATTGTCATTGAGGATGTAGCGGTTTTCTGCATCGAAGGATGCACTCCCCGCGCCGATGCTGTTCTGCGCCGTGCCGATCCCGATCTGCGGGTACGGGCTATCGGGGCGGAAAGCCGGCAGTCCCTGCAGGCCCAATTCCGCCAGTCCCGGACCAGGCTGGAGCGGGCCGTTGAACCCTTTGTCGCGAATGAACCCGACATTGGTGTTGTTCACCAGCGTCGCCGAGTGCGCATAGTTGTACGTAAGCCGGATCTGCGTGGTGGGCGCGCTGTTGGTAAACGAATCTAGAAGATTGAGCCCGCCGTTATTCGAGTTTGAGTACGCGCCCGTAAACACGCTTCCGGAAATTGCATGCTTTTCGGAGATATGCTCGTCGATCTTTACCACCAGGCGATGCTCATCGATCTTCGAACTCTGACGGCGAACGAAGTTGTCGTTGATGGCATTGGTCGTCGCCGTCGGAAAGCTTTGCAGCACGGTCTGCGACACCTTACTCAGGCCCGGGAAAGCGCTGGGAATCATGTTGCCCGGGAAGGGATCCCGCACCGCATAGGTCTTCCCGTCGGGGCCGGTGACATTATGAACCGAGAACGGATCATAGATCGCGCCCTGGTATACAGGACGTCCAGCCGGGTCGGTGACCGGTGCGCCGTTGACGGTTAATTGCGGCCCTAGAATGGGGGAGAAATCGCCGTTGCGGAAGGGCGTCGGAAAAGTCGTAAGTGTCGCATTGTTGGCGCTCGGCCGGAATGCAAATCCGGTGTAGTCAACGAAGAAAAACGTCTTGTCGCGGCCGTTGTAAAGCCAGGGAATCCGGACCGGGCCGCCAAATGTGCCGCCAAACTCATTCTGCTTCAACGGCGCTTTCTTCAAATGCAGCGCATTGGTGACGTAGCCGGCCGCATTCAGTGCGTCGTTCTGCAGGAAGTCGAAGAGTGTCCCATGATAATCATTGGTGCCGGAGTTGAATGCAAACGATACGATGCCGCTCGACAGCCCATACTGCGCGGTCTGGTTGCTATTGATGAGCTTGAACTGGCTGATGGAATCGATGGGAGGATGATTCGAGCTGATATCTCCGGCGAGATTGGTATTCATGATGGGAACGCCGTCGATAAAGACCTCGTTCGCATAACTCACCGAGCCGCTGATGTGGAGCCGATAGTCAGGAGTGGCGCCGGGCGTTGAACCCGCCACTCCCGGCGTCAGAAGCACGAAATTCAGAGGATTGCGCATATCCCCACTGAGAGACAGAGGAAGATCCTTGATTTCCTCGGGAGTAATGGCAGTGCCGATGTCCGATGTTTCGGTCTCGACGCCACCCCGGTCTGCGGTCACCACCACGGACTGCTGCACAGCCCCAACCTTGAGCGGAACGATAAGAGAAACGGTGCTGCCGACCGATACCACCACGTGTTCCTGGACCGAGGAGCTGAAGCCGGGAGCCTCGGCGATGAGCGTGTAATTTCCGGGCGCGAGGTTCAGGATGCTGAATTCGCCGGAGGCATTCGAGTCAGAGGTTTGGACGACACCCGTAGCCTCATTCCTCAAGGTGATTTTGACATTGGGTACGACCGCGCGCTGCGCATCCTGTGTCTCGCCTTTGATGGCGCCGAGATTGACTTGTCCCCAACTGCGGCCTGGCGAAATGAAACCGACGAGCAGAACGAGGAGCAGCAGGAACGGCATATGCTTGACGGATCTCATCCGCACACTTCTTGAAAGGTTCCGATTTTTAAAACGTTTAACTGAGACGCCGATCATTCAAGCACCGGCTTATTTCGAATGTCAAGAAAAAACTTCGAATTTGCCAGCGGATCATGTCATGCTGGTGCTTCGGGAAAATTACCGCGGCCAATAGTCGCCGGGCATTTTCAGGAGCCGCAAACCAGTTTGCTCCGGCGCTCGTCTTCGCTTGAAGGGCTCGGAAACAGCGCGCCGGTGTAGGTTTTGCTCATGCTGCAGAGATCAGGAGCCATTACGGCCCAGATCCCGGCAGTCATGCAGACGCGTCTCCGATGGTTCCGGCCCTTGAAAGGAAACTTTGCAACATCCTGTTTCTAATCCTCTCTCCTGGAGACCGCGCCGTGTTCGAAAGCGTTTGGGCCGGATTCATCAAAGCTGCTAAGATGCTTAGTTAACCGTTTAACCAAGGAGACTCACCTTGTCAACGATCGTGGAGGTGGCCAAACGTGCTTCCGTCTCCATCGCGACAGTGTCCAATGTCATCCGTGGCACCAAGCGGGTCAGCCCCGACCTGCAGGAGCGCGTCCATGCCGCCATCCGCGAACTGGATTATTCGCCCAATGCGATCGCGCGGGGCTTGAAGG
The DNA here is from genome assembly GCA_036502905.1 of Occallatibacter sp. GTDB lineage: Bacteria > Acidobacteriota > Terriglobia > Terriglobales > Acidobacteriaceae > Telmatobacter. Next base: position 7,517 of record DASXXV010000168.1, read on the forward strand.
TAAAGCAGACCCGAATGCTGGGCATGGTCCTCCCCGATATCACCAACCCCTTCTTCCCCGGCATCATCCGTGGCGCCGAAGATACGGCCTTCGATCGCGATTACTTCCTCGTTACCGCCAATACCGATGAGCAGATCGGGAGGGAGCGCCGGCTTCTTGCGGCCTTGCGCTCCTATCGCGCCGATGGAATCCTGCTCGCGTCCGCTCCCGGGTCGGACGTTTCCCATATCCGCCGCACCATAACATCCGGCGTATCCGTCGTGTTCCTCGACCGTCCAGTGTCAGGCGTCGAAGCGGACGCGGTTCTGTTGGATAACGCCCGCGGTGCACGGGAATGCGTTCGCCACCTTTTGCAATTCGGCCACCGGCGCATTGCTATCATCACCGGCCCTCTGACCCTCCAGAACGCCCGCGAGCGCCTGCAGGGATACGAGGAGGCGCTGCGCGAGTCGGATGTGCCTGTCGATCCAGCGCTCGTCTTGGAGGGCGATTACCGCCTCGAGTCCGGCCACCGCCTCGCCAAACAGCTTCTTGAGGAACGCGCCGGCGTCAGCGCCATCTTCGTCTGCAATGGAGTTATGACCGTTGGCGTATTCAACGCCTTCGAGGAAGCCGGCGTCGAATGCCCGCGCGACATATCCCTGGCCACCTTCGACGATCTCACCCTGGACCACTCATCCCACTCCCACCTGACCGCGGTAGTGCAACCCAGTTACGAAATGGGTGCGCGTGCGGCCACGCTCCTCATGGACAGGATTGAAGGCCGGCTCACGGGCGATCCCGTCGTGGTTCGCGTCGTTCCAACATTGGTAATCAGGGATTCCACGGCGCGCCGTGACCTGATCAGAATGGAACAGCCTTCCGTCCCCAGGCGCCGCGCTCGATCCTGACAATTCATGGGGCTGGCTCCGGCGCACGCGGTGAAAGCTTGGCGGGCCCATGGTAGAGATCCCAGGGCTCCTGGCGCGCGATGCCGAAGATAAAGGACTGGCCTGGTACAAAGCGCTCCCGGACCTCGAAGTTCTCAAACGCTACGCCGCCGAGAACCGGAGCCTGCGATGCCCAGTACACCCGCCGCGCATTCACCCGAACGCGCAGGTTGGGTTCGACATCGCGTCCCGGCACGCGCCAGTATTGCGTTAACTTGGGCAGCGTATAAACCCAGTGCGCCGCATCGTTGCCGGGTGTTTTACCAGGATCGGCTTCGCTCGAAGTGCAGAACACCATGGCATCGCCCTCGCCGGAGCGAAGCATCTCTCCCAGCGGATAATCGACGTTCTCCACGAACGCATCGCCGGTGTACGAAGCGAAGAGTTCACGGCTGTCGATCACGCGATCATTGAGCCACAGAAGCCGCAGCCGCTCGTAGTTTCCCATGGTCGCCGTAACCGTGAGTTCGTCGATGGGCGGGCTGTCGGCTTCCGCATACCCGCACAATCGCAATTCGCCGGGGTGATCGCTGTCGATGCTGGCGATAAAGTAAACGTGCGCGCCATTCGCGGTAAATCGCTCCACGTCGATGCGCACTGTAAGGCGTTCGACGATGGCCTTTCCGGCGTGTAGCGTCTCCAGCTTGCCTGACGCCGTTCCGTCGTCCGCGCTCGTTTCCCTGTCAACCCACATACGCTTGCCCCGCTGTCCGGAGTCAAGCTGGCTCATCTCCAGTTCACTGAATGCCATGCGGTCGAAGCGCGCGCCGGCCCCCTGCACCACTGGCTCCACGGCAACGAAGTTCAGCAGCTCAGGACTCTGTGCCTGGGGACCCGGGTAGAGGCCGATTCGGATCAGCCCGCGTGGGCCTTTGATGCCGCCCGGCGATTGCAGGCCGAAGACGATGCCGTCACGGCGGCCCCAGATCAGAGGATCACCCGGTTTGCTCGGCCGTACCCAGGTGGACTCCTGGGCAGCGCAGGCGACTGCGCTCACCACCAGTCCCAGCACAACCCACGCGCCAAAAGGCGCTCGCGGATCGGGTGGTGCGATGTGCCGGCCAGGCGCACGCACGCAGACACGCGAATCAGAAGATGATCGCATCAGTATCCCTGTCCTCTCGGTTGCAGTCTGCCTTGCGGCTTGGACTCGCAGCAACTTGCGGTCCCCATCCGTTGACTACACGCCGCAGAGATGTACTTTGATTCCTAACCCGGCGAACATGGAAGCCTTCGCCGCCAGCACCTTGTCTGCCTGTTCGGCGGTGGGCGCATACGCCACGCTCACGTGATTCGCGCGGTGGCGGGCCATGAACTGATCCCGCGTTACACCGTGCAGGATCACGTGCATCATCGGCCACTGCGGTGTCGTCAGGCTCCAGCGTCGCCTGGTTTCCTCTTCCGGCAGTGCAATCGCGGTAGAGCGGCCCATATCGACGTGCAATTCATCGTTCTCAACGAATACCCGGCTCCAGACTACCTCGCCGGGCTTGCAGACTCCGGTCAGGGTCCCGCCCCCCAGGCGGAAATACATGGGAGGTTGGCGCTCGCTGCGCGCCTTGGCGTATCCGCCCGCAATGTGCGATGGGGGAACGGCGCCGGAAATCTGGTACACCCACACAAAATCGTCAATGCCATCGCCATGGAAATGCTCGCCCCAGCGAACATCGTGCAGCGTCGTTGCGGGATCAAGGTGCATCGCCGTCAACACCCGGTTGGTCACCACCGCATCCACCCCTGCGCATTCATCTACCTCGTTGAAATGCGGCAACGGCGCTCCCCCATAGAGTTCCCTTCCCTCGCGATTCTTCACCGGGGGCCGGTCGGCATTGTTCAGCAGCCCTTCCACCAGGTCGGACGCCGGCACGCTGTCTTTGAGTCCCTGCTGATACTGGATGCCAATCGCGTCGCAACCGAAGCTGTCCGCGATGCGCAGCGCGGCGATATACATCCTGCACTGCTCCAGGATTTGCTCCTCGGTCAATTGCGTGGCGGAATCCTTACCAGTGCAAAAGGTCATTCCCTTCTTGTCGAGCCATGTCCGCACCGCTTGCGCTTCTTCGCGCGATACCTGCTGCATGGCCGCAACCAGTGCCGACTGGCTGAGGCGCTCCTTGTACATGCCGGCGGCATTCAGCAGATGATCTTCAATGATGGCGTTGTACATCCCCATGCAGCCTTCGTCGAACACTCCCAGGATGGCACGGCGGAATTTCAGTTCCTTGGCCAGTGCCGTTCCCAGTTCTCTCTCTGCGCCCGGCAAAGCGCCTGCATCCAGATCGCGAATATGACTCTCATCATGCTTAATCGTTTTGTCCTTCAGCCATTGGTGAATTCCTTTGCGGAAATAATCATCCGTGAAATCCTCGCTCCAGATGGTGCTGAACTTCACGCCGGATTTATGCAGACTGGCATTTAGATTCAACATGCCAACCAGGCCCGGCCATTCGCCCGACCAGTTTGCCACGGTGAGAATGGGGCCGCGATGGCGCTGCAGGCCTGCCAGCACATTGTGGCTGTACTGCCACACTGCCTCCGCCACGACCAGCGGCGCTTCCGGGTGTATGCCCATGAACACATCCATGCCCATGCGCTGGCTGGAAATAAATCCATGGCCTCTATCCGCGTCATAGGGATGCCCGCGACGCACCTTCACTCCCTCCGCCTCCAGCGCGGCGATCACGCCTGCTTCCATCTTCGACTGCGCCGGCCAGCATACCTGGTTCGCAGACTCGCGCAGGTCGCCGCTGGCGATCAGCACAACTTCATTCGCTTCAACCGGAGCAGGCTCCGAAATAAACGGCAAAGCGTAGACTGACATTTTGATTTCTCTCCTCGCTTCAACAAGTACGCTTTTTATTGGGTATGGGATCCCGATGATTCGCTCGCCCCATTCATCTCTGCTTCGCCCGGCAGCGCATCCCCATCGCGCTGGGTATGGAACGCCCGCTGAACTTCCCCGCTGCCTTTCGCCGCGTCGGATGTTTTCTTGTATGTCTCGATAGCCTCCGCCATCTTCGTGCTGTTGCCCGCGGCCTTGTAGGCGCGGGCCAGAAGAAACCACGCGCTCGCGTCTTTCGGTTCACCTGCGAGATAGTGCGTGAGAGACTTGATCGCAGCCGGATACCGCTTCTGCGCTACCTCTATCCGGGCCTGGAGCTTGTAAACAGCAATTGGCGGTCTGTCCAGAGTGAGGGCCTTCTGCAGCAGTGTGGCCGCCTGCGCATGATCGTCCTCCAGAACGTGTAAGCGTGCGTCCTGGGCATAAGCGCCGGCCGAGTAAGGCGACACCGCAATCTCCGCGTCGCATTCCTTGATGGCCTCCCGGATCCGCCCCGTGCGCGAAAGCGCGTTACACAATGCTCCATGGATGCCCGGCAAATCGGGCTTGCGCTCCAGCACCATCCGGTATTCGGGGATGGCATCGTCAAATCGATCGGCAGCCGCGTAGGAATCCCCCAGGACCTGGTGCGCGCGGTAAGAGTCCGCATCAATGCGCGCCACGCGTTCGAACGCTTCTTTGGCTTTCGCCTGGTAGGAATGCACCAGGCGGTAGAGGCGATCTTCTTCGTCATGATTCGCATCGCGCGAGGCCTTGGCCGCGGCTGCCGTGCCGCCAGGCGCGTGTACTTTCTCACCCAGCTCCGTTAGATCCGGCCGGCGCTCCAGCGCGCCGGAATAAAGCTTCACGGCTTTTCCCTTGTTGCCTTGGGCTTCGTACTGTTCGCCGGCCAGCTGCCAGGTTCTTCCGCCATCCGGAGCGGCGTGCAGAAGTTCGATAGTTGCCTGCTTTCCGAGTTCGAGGTAGCAGCGGCCCAGGGCGAACCATACGTCCTGGTCCTCGGGCTTCTGCTGCACGGCAATCTGCATCTGCTCCGCGGCACGTTCGAAACGCGATTGCGCGGTATATTCGTATCCCAGCCAGGTGTGCGCCAACGGATCGGCGCTGTTGATGCTAACCGCCTTCTGCAGCTCGACTACTGCCGCATCAGGCTCGCCCAATTGGGCCATGGCCAGACCCGCGAACAGATGCGGCGCATAGAGCGCCGGCTTAAGTGTTTCCGCCCGCCGCAATGTATCCGCAGCCCGCTTGAATTCGTGATTGAAATAGAGGGCGACTCCCAGGTTGCTCTCCAGCTCGGCATTGTTTGGAAGGGCATCCGCCAGCGCCCTGTATTCGCGCACAGCGGCGGCAAAATCCTGCCTCTCCTCGGCCGCGCGGGCGCGCTGCTGATGCGCGGCGAGTTGCTCATCGGCCTCCTGCGCGAATGCGGCGGTCCCCCCGCTCAAGGAATGGAACAGTGCCGGAACCAGCAGCAGGGCGTAACAATGGGACACGAAATACTTCAACCCGACGGTCCTTTACATGATGAACGGCGTTGTGTTAAACGTTTCACCAAGAGAGTAAACTCTCCTTCTCTCCACTTGTCAATGGAAAAGCCGATACGTCCGAAACCTGCTGCCTCGCAAGCTCCCAACTTTTGCGCCGTTCGCTTGCGTGTTTCCACTCCCCAGCTCCTCGCCCTCCGTCTTTCCAATCTCATCCGGAATCTTTCGTTTCTCCCTCAGCCCGCTTGCGGTTTGATTCGGGCAAGTTGTGATTCAAACCTTCAGAAGGGATGCACCCATGTCGAACCTTTCAAAAGCCAATCCACATCCCGTAGCGCTTCGTCTCCACTGGGGATGGGGACTCTCGCTGCTTGTGGCGCTGTTCTCCCTCACCGCATCCGCGCAGGACCTCAGTTCCCTTCCCTTCGAGAAACACTACACCCAGGAACGTGTATCCTCGGCGGATCCCACCGGCGCCAATGACGACGGCAACTGGAAGCATCCCATCAAGGCCGGCGAACAAAGAACCATCGCCGAACTAAGCGGGCCCGGAATCATTACCCACCTCTGGTTCACCATCGCCTCGGATGAGCCCTATCACCTGAAAAAGATCGTTCTTCGCATCTACTGGGATGATGACCCGCTGCCCGCCGTCGAGGCGCCGGTCGGCGATTTCTTCGGCCTGGGACTGGGTGAATACGTCAATTACGAGTCGGGTCCCCTGTCCGTGGGCTCGCAGCGCGCGCTCAATTGCTTCTTTCCCATGCCCTTCTACAAATCCGCGCGTGTCACCATCGCCAACGAAGGCAGCAAGAACATTTCCGCGTTCTACTTCAACATCGATTGGCAAAAGCACAAGGAACTTCCCCCCGGCATGCTGCACTTCTTCGCGGAATATCGCCAGGCACAGCCCAACAAGGGCTGGACCGATGACTGGAAGGCCAACGGCGATCCAAACGTCAACGACGCGCGCAACACCGATGGCAAGGATAACTACGTTATGTTCGAAGCGGAAGGCCCGGGACACTATGTGGGCGTCACTCAGAGCATCATCCAGAACCAGGGCGACTGGTGGGGTGAAGGCGACGACATGATGTTCATCGACGACCAGAAGACGCCCAGGATCCTGGGCACCGGATCGGAAGACTACTACCTGGGCGCCTGGTGCTATGGCAACTGCGGCATCAATCCGTTTGGCTCAAATCACCCGACCTTTGCCTACAAACTTTATGGAAACCCGATGAACGGCGGCGATGACCGCGGGGCAAAATGGAGTGTCTACCGTTTTCACCTCGATTCGCCGATTCCTTTTGAGAAGTACTTCAAAATGACAATCGAACACGGCCACGCCAATCATCGTTCCGATAACTTCTACACGGTCGCGTACTGGTATCAGGCAGGCCCGCACAAGCTGCGGCAGCCGCTTCCGCCCGTCGCCGACCGCATTCCGCACATGATGAATACCGCCGGTCCCACCATGGGCAAACCGTAGTCCCCTGTGTTCCAGCCTGGGGAAAACTTACTTCCTGCTTTGACCGCCAGTTCGAGGAAAGGCATTCGCTAGATAAGACTCAATCACATTCAGTTCGACGGGCGTGGCTGCTGCGCCTTTCGCGGACATGGTCTGCACCACGTTGGTCCACTCCTGCGGAGTGAGGTGTTGATTGGTCACGATGTCGAGAGCGTGGCACGTGGAGCAGGCACGAATGGTAACGTCTCGGCCTGCGCCCGAGGGCAGCAAAGCGGCTTCCCTGCGGAGTATCGCTCTCTTCTTTGGGTCTTGATCATGCATGCTCCCGGCCAGCACGGGTGGCGTGGCTGACGGCTGAGATGCCGCCGGATCCGCGCTGGCTTGAACCACGTTCGGCCCTCCACCGCCGCCGTCGTCAAGCGTGAATGCAATCAGTTCATCGCTGAGCAGCGGAGCACGCAGCAATCCCCCGCCCGTGGAGACGATGGCAACATACTGCTTCCCATGTTCGTCCATGTAGGTGATCGGAATGGATTCGGCTGACGCGGGCAGATGAAACGTCCAGATTTCCTGACCCGTCTTGGTATCGAAGGCCCGGAAGCGGGCATCGTCGGTGGCGCCGATGAATGTCAGCCCGCCCGCGGTGACGATGGGGCCGCCTAACCCGGGACGGCCGGTGTGTTGCTTTGCTTCGGGAAGCTTGTCCGTTACACCCAGGATCGACCGCCACGCAATCTTTCCGCTATTCACGTCCACCGCTATGAGTTCTCCCCAGGGCGGTTCGTTGCATGGTAGGTGATCTTCGGGATTCCAGAAGCGCGCGGTTCCTGCGAATGGACCCGAATTGGTGTAGCCTCCGGTCTCGTCGCGCACGATGCGCATCGGCTGGCCCAGGTTATTCACATTCACTACAAAGAGACCGAGCCGGGGGTCGAACGCCCCGCCTGCATAGTTCACGCCGCCGTGTGTGCCCGGCAGGTTCACCGAATAGCGATTGAATGCCGGCGGCGTGTAAGGCTCCTGCGCCAGCAGCATATGGTTATCGTTCACGTACGCCTTGCACCATCCGGCGTGCTCCGGCAGGTCGTGATACAACTGCACCCTCACCTGCGCCAGCGGCTCGGGAGTTATAGGAAAGGGCTGGGTGGGAGAGGCATGCTCGCCCGGAACGTCGCTGCGGGGCACGGGCCTTTCCACAACCGGGATCAAAGGCTTTCCCGTGACACGATCGAGCACGAACAGGAGCCCCGACTTGTTTACGATCACGACGGCGGGAATGGTTTGGCCGTCGCGATGGAGATCGACCAGTGTGGGAGGCGCCTCCGTATCGTAGTCCCAGATATCGTGGTGGACCACCTGGAAATACCAGAGCAATTTTCCAGTCGCCGCCTCCACCGCGACGATGGACGTGCCGAAGAGATTGTCGCCGGGCCGATCTACCCCAACCCGATCGTAATTCGGCGCTCCAAACGGCATGTAGACGATGCCCCGCGCCTCATCCAGCGTCATGTAGCCCCAGACGTTGACGCCGGAGCGCTGCTTCCAGCTGTCGCCACCCCAGGTGTCGTGGCCGGCCTCTCCCGGGCGTGGCACCGAGTGGAACGTCCATACCAGCTTTCCGGTGTGAATGTCCCATGCCCGCGTATCTCCGGCGGGACCGACTCCGCCGCCCGCGCCTCCGCGCCCTTCTCCCGGGCCTGCGCCGGTAATGACCAGATCTTTATAAATGATTGGCGGCGAGGGCAAAATGTAGAGCTTGTCCGTGCCTGTACTCATCACTTCAGGGGTACGGAGATCCACTGCTCCCTTGTCGCCGAAGCCCGTGTTGATCGTTCCGGTTGCCGCGCTGATTGAATAAAGGAAGCCATGATTGGTTCCGAACAAGAGGGCGGGTCCAGTCGATGTGTCTCCGGGCCAATAGGCGGCTCCGCGCAGTGACGCCTGGTCGGATCCGGGAATGACAAAGACCCATTTCTCTTTGCCGGACGCCGGATCCAAAGCGACAACCCGACTGTAGGGCGTTACCACGAACATGGTGTTCCCGACAATCAGCGGCTGATCCTCAGAGAGACGCCACGCGCCGTCTGGCGCGTTACCTGCCGCCGGGGCGGGTTTCATGTGATAGATCCATGCAACTTTCAAATGCCCCACATTTGCAGGAGTAATCTGCGCCAGTGGCGAATAGCGCATGGCTCCGGGATCGAGGTTCACCATCGGCCAGGAACCGGATGCGCTCTGCGATGCCGCCGACGGGAAACGCATCCACGTGAACAGGGCAAGCAACAGTAGAACGTGCCTCAACCACAAATCGATGCCGACGGTTTCTCGAGTCATGTCCTCCTCGAGCTCTGGGAGCGCGAGCCGTATTGACACAAAGTCGCAGCTATTCTAACCAGAAGAGCGCGTCGCTTGCCTGGCGATGGCGCAGATCGACGCATACGGCGGCGATTTCGAACCGATTGAGCATATGCCGAGTGATCATACAGTCTACCGGTTTCGCGTCCATTCCTGCAGCGGCCTGGACGGAGTTAATCTCAGCCCAGCGGAGTTTCATGAACTGCAGCCCCGGGAGGCCCGTTATGATCAAAACGCTCAAGAAAATGGCCGTGGTCGTTTCCCTCTTCATCCTCGTTGTGTTCGCCATTTTCCTGTTTAACCAGACCGCGCAAATCGTGCAATCGGCGCGCAGCGTCAATCCAACCTTCGGCGACGGAGTCATGTGGGGCTTGATCTTTCTCTATTCCGCCCTCTTGCTGGCGCCCATCGTTCTCTGGTTCCGGGTGCCGAAACGCAAATCGCCGCCTTCCGCCACCGAAGGCCCGGAGTACGAGCAGTTCATGGCCGATTTCCGCAAGCGCCTGGCGCGCAATAACCGCCTGCGAGGAGCCAGCCTGGCCACCGCCGAGGAACTCGCTGCCGCCATCCGGCTGCTCGACAAGCATGCCGAGGATGCCGTCGTATCGAACGCCTCGGCGGTCTTCCTCAGCACCGCCGTCCTTCAGAGCGGAAGGCTCGATGTCCTGGTGGTATTGGCCGCGCAGACCAGGATGATCTGGAAAGTGGCGCACGTGTATTACCAGCGCCCCTCTCTTCGCGATCTCGTGCATTTGTATGCCAACGTGGCGTCCACCGCCTTCATCGCCGCCGGAATTGAAGACGTGGACGTGGACGTCCTGGTAAGCACCATCTTTGGCTCCACCGTGGCGGCCATTCCCGGAATGCACCTTCTCGCCGAGGCCGTACTGTCCGGCTCGGCCAATGCATTCCTGACCCTGCGGGTCGGGATGATTACCAAGGAGTACTGCCGCTGCACGGCCCAGGTAGAAAAGTCCGGCCTGCGCCGCACTGCCACGCTTCAGGCCGCAAGGTTGCTCGGCAGTATTGTCAAGGATGGAACCACGCGACTTTCTAAAGCAGCCGTCGCGGGCACCAGGTCGAGGTTTGCAGGGACCTGGAATCGAATGAGAGGCAATCGGGGAACTCCGCAGCCGGGCCAGGCCGGTTAGCCTGGACCCGTCTGCGCAATACGGCAGAACCATGGAAAATGCATCCCGCCAGCCGATTCAATCAGGTCGACGCGACCAACTTCGACGCGAAAGCAGCCAGCACCTGGTAATCCTGCTTCAGCTCTAAATCTCGTAGTCGCTTACCGACTCCAGGCGCGCCGCATCGCAGATCACCACGGCCTCCCGCTTCGGAGCCACCAATCCCTGTTCTGCCCACCTCGATAACACCCGGCTGATCGTGAACAGGGTTGTGCCGGTCATCTGGGCCAGTTCCTCCCGGCTCAGCGATACCTGCACCCCTTCTTCGCACTTCTTGCCCACTTGCTTCGACAGCCTGAGCAGGGCCAGCGCCAGTCGCCGCGCCACTTTCTCGGTTGCTATCTCCCGGAAGCGCTCCTCCAGCTCATGAAGACGCGAGGCAAGGATGTACGTAATGTTCTGACGCATCCGCGGATATCGTTCCAGCAGTTCCTGTAGCCTGGCGTACTCGAAAATCCAAGCACGGCACTGCTCCATAGCCCGTGCGGAACATGTCTGGCTGCAGGCGTTCGGATCGGTTTGAAGATTCACCGCCTCGCCCGTAGCGGTCATCCGAAGCAGCACTTCGTCCCCGTTTGAGCTCAGTTGGGTATGCTTCACGCTGCCCGATTGCAGCACAATCAGGTTGCGTACCGTCTGTCCCTGGGAATAAAGCAGTTCGTCGCGTGCGAACATCCGCACGCGAGCACAGGAAAGGACCTCCATCAAATCTCGCTGGGACAGCCCCGCAAAGAGTGCGGATGGAAACGTGGGGATTGAACTTTCGGGGATTGCTGCGTTTGCTTTGGAAGCGGAGCCGGAGATATATACACGCTCGCGCCCGGGCATCACCTGGGTAGCCATAACTTTCACCTCGGCAACTAAAAATGAAGCAATCGATACTGCGACGACTATTGCAACTACAGAGTGGCTGGGGACCTGTGCCAACCTCGAGAACCTGCCAGGTCTGAAATTGCGCGAAACAACCTGTTCCTATTCTGCACAATTTCCCTGTGATTGGCGTCACACAATGAGTCGGAAATGATGACACTTCATGTGCATTACAAATGGAAGTTACCGTTGAGGTTACCTCATCCCAGTGGTACCCAATCCCTACCCCGTCGCCGTGCGGGAATGCCGCCAATCACAGCATCGGGACGCTATTTCCCTTCAACCGTGGTAACCGCCAGTCGCTTCGACCTGCGATAGATGTTGGCCACGGCCAGAGTCCACAAAGGCACAAGGTCCACCCCGGGAACGAGCTTTCCCAGGAAAGAAGGCAGAAACTCCCAATGCCAGCCCAGAAGGTAGCTGAGCACCGCCGCCATCCCAATATCCAGCACATCCTCAGCCGGGGACACCGCGCCCTCCACGAATAGAGGAAAGACGACCATTTCCACCACATCCGCAACCATCGCCAGCAGCAGAGCGATTTGCAACCTGGGACCAGGCGCGATTCTGACAGGGTCCGGGTTCTCACCGCTCGCATCGCTCATATTCGCACTCTGGCCGCGTATTCTACCTTGTCTGGTGCAGCCATGATTCGCAGGTTCCACCGGCTTGCCGGATTCGATCAGTCCGCCTCCACCCAGTCACGGTCCCCGGCGACCTCTCTGGCCCTTATGGCCATTACCATTGGCGCGGGACTCGCGGTCCGCTTCGTGCATCTGGGCCTGCCCGCCTTCGTGGTGAAATACGGCGGCTCCGCGCTCTGGGCCGTAATGATCTATTGGGTATGCTCCACAGCCTTTCCCTCCTGGCGGCCGCTCGGCAGCACCCTGGCTTCAGGATTCCTTGCAACCGCGGTCGAGTTTCTGAAACTCTATGACCCGCCCTGGCTGGACGCCTTTCGCAGCACCCTGGCCGGCATCCTCCTGCTCGGCCGCATATTCAACCCGTGGGACATCGCCGTTTACTGGACCGCCATTTCCCTGGCCGCCATCCTTGATGTCTCTTTGCGCTCCCGTCGTTCTGCACTTCGATAATCGTCGCCGGGCGCCAATGACTTCACCCCGCAATGGAGACACTCCGGATGCGCACGCAGGCACGCGCCGCCTCAGAACTGCCGCAGCGCCCCCCACAACGTGTCCCGGAACTACTTCTTTCCTTCGGCAGTCACTGGCTCTCGTCCCAGGCCATCGTTCTTGTGGTAATTGGGATAAGGCGGAATCTTGATATCCGGCACTGGAGTCGCCTTCAACTCGTCCAGTACAACCTGCACGCCCATCTCCAGTTGCTTGTCGTGGCCATCCGCCACTTCCTTTGGCGTGAGGTCCACCTCCACGTCAGGCGCGATTCCTTTGTTCTCCACTTCCCAGTCGCCATTCACTCCGTAAATTGCCCAGCGCGGCGCCATCACCCCGCCGCCGTCCAGCAGAGAAGGGTAATTGCCGATGCCGACCAGCCCGCCCCAGGTGCGCGTCCCCACCAGTTTGCCCAGACCGGCCTTTCGGAAGTACCACGGCATGGCATCCCCGCCTGACCCGGCATTCTGGTTGATGAGCATCACCTTGGGTCCGAAAATGGCCCCCGCCGGATCGCGCATCGGCTTGCTGTCTCGCTCGACCGCGCCAGACAATGGGAATCGCTTCAAAATATCGACGATATAGTCGGCGATATAGCCTCCCCCATTCCAGCGCTCATCCAGTACCAGCCCCTGCTTGTCCAGTTGAGAGTAGAAATAGCGGTTGAAGTTGGTGTAACCGGACCCTCCGGTGTTGGGCATATAGACATACGCCACCTTCCCGCCGGACAGCTCCCATACGCGGCGACGATTGCCCTCGACCCAATCCAGGTTCCGCAGGCCTCCCTCCCCGGGAATCGGCACCACCGTTACGTCGCGGGCGCCCGTGCCGTCCGGATTTGGACCCACCCGCAGCACCGTCTGCTTTCCCGCCGTGCCATCGAACCACTGGTACAAATTGTCCGCGGCATGCAACTCGCGGCCGTTCACGCCCAGCAGGTACTCCCCCTCCTTCACATACACACCGGGCAGAGTAAGCGGCGAGGCCAGCCCCGGAGTCCAGTTCTGTCCGCCCAGGATCCGCGAAATGCGATAACGGCCGTTTTCAATCTTGTAGTCCGCCCCCAGCAGACCTGTCTTGGGTAAGTCCTCCTTGTGAAACGGTCCGAACACGAACATGTGGCCGATGGTGATTTCGCCCAGCATCTCCTCCGACAGGTACGTGTATTCCGAGCGCGAGGACAGGCCGTCGAGATACGGCTCATAACGAGCTTCGATCTTCGGTATCGACAGTCCATGGGTATTCGGGTCGTACAGAAAGTCGCGCTCGATACGCCAGGTCTCGTGGTACATCTGTTTCCACTCGGCCCGTGGATCCACCATGGTCTGCATATTCCCAAGGTTGACGGGCTTGCCCGGCCCGCTGTCGCCCGGCTTCAGATCGTCGGCTGCGGCAATCATCCACGCACTCTTTTTGGAGTAGAGTACTTTCGAGCCGTCCGCGGAAACCGTGAATCCGTTCACTTCGTTGAGAACTGTTTCGGGCTGCCGCTTCTCCAGCGTGAAGCGCCATATAGTCGTGCTGGGCCCGTCTTCCTCGCGCGAAGACTGGCCCACCGCGCCGCCCTCGGACAGGTACAGAACGCCCGTCTTCCCCGCGCTGAGTTCGAGATAGTTGCGCGGCGGTATGGGAAGAGAAAGAATGCGGTTCCCGATATTCTCCAGGTCCACCGTCACTTTGACCGGCGCATCCTTGTCGTCCTTCTTTCCCTCCTTCCCTTTGTCCTTGTCTTTGTCCGCGTCTGCTTGCTTCCCTGCACCCTTGTCAGTCTTGTCGCTCTTGTCGTCTGCCGCCTGCACCGGTTTGGGCTCGTTCTTCTTTTCGTCTTCCTTGATCTTCTCGTCGTCGCTTTCCGGCGGTACTGGGCTGTCGCCGTCTTTGGAGAGCACGGCCACGTACGCCGCACTCGATTCCGCCCGGTCGAGCGATGACAAATCGATGCCGGCCCGGGACGGACCATCGTCCGTTGATGCCAGGAAGTACAGGTATTTGCCCTTCAGATCGAAAGCCGGGCTCCATGCATCGCTCATTCCGTCCGTGATCTGGGTCGACTTGTGTGAATCCATCGAGTAGAGAAACACCGCGCGCAGTTGGTTATCGAGATTTCGGCTGTACGCGATCCATTTCGAATCGGGCGACCAGCCCAGGTCGGCCTGATAGAAAAAGCTGAAGTATGGATCCCGGTCGACGAGCACAGGTTTGCCCGCCGGCACATCGATCAGCCATAGGCGAAGATGCTTGTCGGTGTAGGCGATGTGTTTCGAGTCTGGAGACCAGGTCGGGTGATAGAAGAAGCTGGGATCCGACCCGAGATCGATCGCCGTGGCTGGCTTGATGCCCCCCTGGTCGCGAAGGTAAAGCTTGTACTCTCCGGATTCATCGGAAAAATAAGCGATCGTCTTTCCGTCCGGGCTCCAGGATGGATCCCGCTCCGCTGCCGCGGGTGTTTTGGTCAGGTTGCGCGTGTCCCCTTTCTGCGCGGGAACCGTGAAGATCTCTCCGTGCGCCTCGAACGCCGCGCGGGCGCCGGTCGGAGAAATACATGCATTCCGGATCTCTTCCGGAGTAACGGTCGCCATGTGCGGAGCCAGGCTGGCAAGTTCTCCGCGAATGTTCACGGCCACCGCCTTGTCTTCATTCGTGGATGTGTCCAGCAGGTGAATGGAGCCGAATTGCTCGTACACCAGGCCGCCCGGACCGCCTTGCAACGATTTCAGATCCAGCCCCTTGTTCTGCACTACGCGCGACACCTCGCGTGACCCGGGATCGTACTTGTAGAGAGAAACAGGACCGTCACGGTCCGACAGAAAATAGATCGCGTTCCCTTGCCACACGGGGCTGGAATCGTTCGAATTGTTGCGTGGAATCTTCACCAGGTCCAGGCTCTTGAGATCCACAATCCAGATAGGCGTGGTCTGCCCGCCCACGTAGCGCTTCCAGGCGTCCTGCCAGCGGGTGTGCGGCTGATAGGCTATCTGCCGGTCATCCGGCGAGAACGCTCCCTGAAACGCGGACGGCAACGGCAGCGGTTCAGGCGAACCGGAACCGTCGGCATGGACTCGAAACAGCCGGAAAAAGTAGCTGTGGCTCAGGGCGGTAGAAGCCACAAGCACGTCCTTGCCATCGTGCGACCATCCCACCACGATGCTGCCGGCAGGGTGCCATGTGACGCGTCGCGGTATTCCTCCCGTCGACGGGATAATGTACACGTCGTCGTTGCCCTGAAGATGCGCCGTGTACGCAATCTGGCTGCCGTCAGGAGAAAAGTACGGGCCCGCTTGCACCATTCCGTCGGAAGTGAGGCGCTGCGCATCTCCGCCTTGCCGGGACACGGTCCAGACATCGTCTGCGTAGCGGAATGCAATACTATCCTGCGACAAGGATGGATTTCTGAGAAGCAGCGGCTGCGCCGCCTTCCCTTCCCCGGGAAAAGCGGAACTCATGACAGGACAAACTACCAGGCTGGCCAACAGCAGAATGCGCGTAACACCCATGGATGCCTCCACGCGAAACTCGCGAACAGATGAGGTTGAGGGCTGGGATTCAACGACGTCAATGGATTGTACGCCCGGCTTGCGCACATCCCATCAGAAAATTAGCGGTGCTGTGTGACGAGCCCAACGAATGCTCGCGCGAAGGTGCTGTCCCTGGTCTTTCCTGTGCATGGACCCCGGCTGGTAACGCCGCGGAATGCAATTCTCGGAGGAGCATCGCGGTGTGATCGTGAAAGACCCCGAGGGGAATGAGTTGATCTTCGCCCCTCAATAGAACCCGGCAGTCAAACCTTCGCCAGGCGCGCCGGAACCACGGCGGCATGCTCCTGGTTGAGCTGCCCTGCCTTGGCCATTGGCCGCTCCATGCCCTGGGCCGCCTGGGCCATCTTCAGGTGTTGCGCCATCAGCCGCCTCGCCTCGTCCGGCTTGCGCGCGCGTATGGCGCGATAAATCTCGCGGTGCATCTCCGCCGATTCGCGCAGGTCCGTGGCGCGCTCCACCGTCTTGCGGCGTTTGTCATACATCGACGATGTCACCGTCTCCATGATGGCCGCGAGAATGGGATTGCCCGATGCCTGCGCAATCACCCGGTGAAACACCACGTCGTGAATCAGGTAGTCTCCAGGGCTTTCCAGGCTGGCGAACATTTCCGCCAGTTCCTCCGACATGGCCGCGTGATGTTCTTCTTTGCCGCGCTCCGCGGCAAGGCCCGCCAGGCCTGTTTCCAGCAGGATCCTGGCCTCAAACATCTGCCAGGATTGAAACCCATGCAGTGCACCGATGATGCTCAGCGAGCCCTGTCCAAGGTCGGGAGGTCCGTCGGCGATGAATGTTCCCACCCCGTGCTTGATCTTGATCACTCCCAGCGCTGCAAGATGCCCGATCCCGGCACGCAGGCTGGCCCGGCTGATCTTCAGCATGCGCGCAAAATCCCGTTCCGGAGGAATCTGATCGCCCGCCTTCAATGTGCCGCTTTCGATCAGCCCCCGCACGTGGTTGACCACTTGCGTTGTCCGTTGGGTTTGCGCGGATTCCTGCTTGCGACGCGGCATCGCCAGTCCATTCACCTTCAAAACTATGATGATCAAGAGACTATCACCGTTTCCAACCTCCGCAAGGCAAATCTGGCGACCCTTGCGAGACTTCCTGGCGATGTATTTAAATTCATGATGTGATCTGAATGGTCAGACCACCGGACCGCCGCAGCCGCCCGGTTCCCCATAAACGGCGGTTCCGACTGGAACGAGCGAATGTCTCTTTTACGGGCTTAGGGATTCCCCTCGTGAAGTTCGATAAGCCTCATCGGAGCACACATGGATCGCAGTGTTCGCAGAGATTTCCTGAAGATGGCCGGCATGGGCGCAGCCGCGTCCCTGAGCCCGGCCGCGTTGAGCGCGCAAGCTTCCGCAACCAGGCCCGGCTCGGCGATCAACGTACGCGATTACGGCGCCGCCGGCGACGGCAAGTCCCTCGATACCGCGGCCGTTAACCGCGCTATTGATGCTGCTGCATCCAGTGGAGGCGGGACCGTGTCCTTCCCCGCCGGACAATTTCTCTGCCACTCGATTCATTTGAAGAGCAACATCGCTCTCTTCCTCGATCAGGGGGCGGTAATCGTCGCCGCGGATGCGCTGCCCGATGGACAATCCGGAGGCTACGACGAGCCCGAGCCCGTGCAGGCGTGGGAAGCCTACCAGGACTACGGCCACAATCACTGGCATAACAGCCTCATCTGGGGCGAGAACCTGCACGATATCTCCATCTATGGGCCGGGACGCATCTGTGGCAAAGGCCTCGCGCGCAACAACGGCCCCGAGACACGCGATGCAGCCCAACACCGCACCAGCGGCGTCGGCAACAAGGCCATCAGCCTGAAGAACTGCCATAATGTTCAACTGCGCAATTTCCAGATTCTCGAGGGCGGCTGGTTCGGCATTCTCGCCACCGGCGTCGATAACCTGGTCATCGACGGCCTCACCATCGACACCAATCGCGACGGCATGGACATCGACTGCTGCCGCAACGTGCGCATTGCCAACTGCTCCGTAAACTCGCCCTGGGACGACGCCATCGTGCCCAAGAGCAGCTTCGCACTCGGCCATGCGCGCGCCACCGAGAACCTGGAGATCACCAACTGTTACGTCACCGGCGCCTATCAGCTGGGCTCCATGCTCGATGGAACCTGGAAGAAATTCGAAGAAGGCGTGCGCGTGCCTCACACCGGACGGATCAAATTCGGAACCGAGTCGAACGGCGGATTCAAGAACATCACAGTGTCCAATTGCGTCTTCGACGGCTGCCAGGGCCTGGCGCTGGAAACCGTGGACGGCGCTCTCCTCGAAGACGTCACCATCACCAACATCACTATGCGCGACATCGTATCCGCGCCCATCTTTCTGCGCCTCGGAGCCCGTTTGCGCGGACCGTCCGATAGCACCCGGCCGGGCACCCTTCAGCGTGTGAAAATCAGTAATATCGTCTGCTCTAATTCCGCCTCGCGGTTCGGATGCATCCTCAGCGGAATCCCCGGCCATGAAATCCAAGACCTCGCCTTGCACGACATTTACATCCGCCACAGCGGCGGCGGCACCCGGGAGCAGGCCGCGACCATGCCCGCCGAAAACGAGCAGAAATATCCCGAGCCCAACATGTTCGGAGACATGCCTTCCCAGGGTATCTATCTTCGCCACGCGAACAACGTGAGCCTTCGCGATATAGAAATCGCCGCGATGGCTCCCGATGCGCGCCCCGCCATCATCATGCAGAACGTTGCCGGAGCCGACCTGTTTCATATCGCCACGCCGGCGGACGCGCCCGTACTGGAACTTCACGACTGCAGCAATGTGAGAACGCTCTGGGTCCGCGGCATCAAAGACGGCATGCAGGCCTGATTCTCCATCTCCCTCCGCATGCAGGCTTACGGCGCGATCGCGAAATCGAATTTGCCCCCCACCGCGCTGCGCTGATCCACGCATCTCGGAACGGTATAATCCTGAGCCTTCGATCGGCCGAAAATTTAATTACACGGCATGGCAGATGGGCATTCCCGGGTACGGCGCGTCTTCGGCGACCAAAGATCATCTCCCCTAAAGCTTTAGTTCGGAAACCCTTGCCTGCCATCGAGGGCGAGAGTCTTATCTACGACGCGACCACATTGCGCCCGGCGGCGCGAGCCACTTTGCGCTGTGGGCGCAGCAAGAAGGAGAACTCAATAAAATGCGTGATCATCAGCAGCGGTACATACATAATCACAATCGCGTATGTTGAGCCCAGTTCTCCCGAAAGGGCGGGAAGATTCAAAGTAACGCCATGGTAATAGTCGACAATGATGTCGACCGCACCCACAAGATTGAATGCGACGACAAACGCCCAGAAGAGCGGTCGCATTCTTACTGTGAGAAGTGCCAGGAGAGCCAGCACTCCGGTTGCGAAGTCGCCATACGCAGCAAACGGAGCGAAGCCGGCAGGCAGATGAGGCCCGACGACCCCTGGAAGAATAAACACCAGGCCGAAGAACCGAAAACTGTGCAGCGTAGCGATGGCACGATGTGCGTCGATGCGGTCCATCGCCTTGAGCTTGGGTACGATATATGCACTGGCGCAAAGCAGCCACGCCACATAACCCAACACGAGATGCAGATTGAAGATGAGTGCCGGTGACATTTGCATTCCTTTCAAGTTTGACGGAGCCGGTCGAGTCCGCGGCCCGGGTCAACGATGTCATTGACCCGGGTAGGTGAACTAAGCGCGCTCCACCTCTTTTATCCCGGCCTGGACCGAAGCCGGGTTCAGGAGATCGCCCTCGATGACTTCGGCACCAAGTCGTCGGAGTTCATCAGACCGGGCATCGAGTTTGTGGACAAATGCGTGAACAGGAAGGCCCTGCGCAAGCAGAAGCGTTGCGATCGTGCGTCCGGTTGAGCCCTGCTGACCGCCAGCTGCGCCTGTGACCAAAATGGGATGAGAAATGCGTGTAATCCTTTCGGCGTAAAGGAACGAGCAGCGATAGCACTCGACCGGTCAAGCCTGCCGAGAGGCAAAACCTTTCCGGTCCAGTGATCGATCTTCTCCCCATGCACAATTCAAGCCGCGCGGGCCGCTGGGCCACCCAGCAACGCGCCAAGCGGCGCCAGCGGGCCGATAGGGATGTATTGGTGATCCAGCAGATTTTCACTGGAGAGCGGCAATCCAGCGACAATAGTTTCAGCTTCGGTCACGTCTTTGCAGTTGAGTATGAACACCGCACCCTTTCCGTCGCCTCGCGCGTACCATTGCTGGATCGCGCCATCCAGGTAAAGCCGCATCGTTGCGCGGATTTCCGCAGGCATAAACTTCATGACCTGCTCTCGCGTCACTCCCTGTTTCGCGGTAAGCAAGACCAGAACTCCGGTCGCGAGGTTCTTTGGTGGTTCCACAACTTCTTTGTTCCTTGGCTGCTCCATACCTTCCTCCTTTGCGTGTGTAGGTTGAGGCCCCTCGAAAGGAATCGCGAGGAATCCGTCCATATCCGAACAAAGTCACGGCTGTGCTCCTGGGCCCATCAACGCTCTCAGCGGCATTAATGGTCCGACGGGAATGTACTCGGTATCCATCAAGTGCTCCTTCGCCAGTGGCAGCGTCTCCATGATGTTTCGTGCCTCGTCCTCGGTATTCGCGTCAACTAGGAAGACGACTCCCTTGCCATCCCCGCGCGAATACCACTCGCGGATTTTCCCGTCGAGGTAGAGATTCACGGTCGCTCGAATCTCCGCCGGGATAACAGCCATGACTTGTTGAAAAGTCACACCCTGCCTGGGAGTCTGAATGACCAGCACTTCGGTGGTTTTAGGTATGGCCACGCTAGGCAGTCCTGGTGCAGTCCCGGACTGTGATTGGGCTACGGACGCTAGCGGCACCATCGCAACTAGAAAAGGGATCATGAATTTCATCGGTTAGCCTCTCGATTCGGTTTGGTTTTGTTTGGTTTCCTGGAAAGAGTACGGTCGTACTCTTTATAGACAAAAAAATTACGCTTCAGCGAAGCTCTTTATAAAAAAGTTCCTCGCCTCCATCAACCTCTGCTCACGCCTTTGAGGGTCCGAAATAACGCGGGCCATCATCAACACCCCCGCCATACTGGGAAACAACAACCTGCACTTGGTCAGTTTTTCTTCTCGCGTCTGACCGGGAATGAATGGCAGTAGCCGCTCACGATACGCGTCCAACAACGCCTCAATCCTTTTTCGCACGGCTACCGGTTTCCGCGCCAGTTCCGGCCCGAGGGCGGAGAGCACACAACCGGATCCCGGCGAGTCGGCATGGCGCGCGCTAAGGTAGCGTTCGATGATAGCCCGCAGAGCCTGTCCTTCAGGCACCGACTTTGTAACTTCCATCACGCCTCTTCCCATCTCCTCGAGTGCCCGTGCCACCGCCTCGACGAACAAGTCGTCCTTGCTCTTAAAATGCCGATAGAAGCCCCCTTTCGTCAGGCCGACCTTTTTCATCACCGTCCCGATGCCGCTGCTGTCACCGCCATGCTCGCGGAAAGAGCGAGCGGCCACGGAAAGGATTTTCTCGTGATTCCGCTCTTTGTGTTCTACCGAATACCGCATGACGGAAAGCGTACGACAGTACTCTATTGATTGTCAACGCCGCTCCCTTCGAATCCGGCCGGCGCCCATCGAGCGCTCTCCGCAGCAGTAAGCTGACTCTTACGGTAATTTGTACTTACCACATGCTCTCCTTTTCAAGGGATAGATTTTTGACGATGCATGTGCGTGGTCCCGCGGAAAGGTCCCCGCGTATTGGCGGTGGCGTACCGCGCGCTCTGATGGTTTACTGCTCGCATCCGCCAGAGTTGGGAGAAGGAAGAATTGTTCTGTTAGCGCAGGTGGAACGAAACATGCCTTTGTTCCGTAGTGAATGAGACCGGGGTCCAATTAGCCCGGGGAATCGGAGCAACTCATGTCGAAAACTGAGGTCGACGACGCCCCGGGGGGAGTGATCCCAGCATGGGTAAAAGCGGTCGTTGTTCTCTGCGCCCTTCTGACGGGCATGGGCGCGGTTATCGCATTCGTGCAGCCGGGGATGCTGGTGCAGCCGCATGCGGAGATCACTGGCGCCGTGCGGACCTATGCCGGCTACCTGACGGCGCGGAACCTCGTTCTGGCTCTCATGTTGCTTCTGTTGCTGGTGGCAGGAGCCCGCCGAGCACTCGGAAACCTGCTGGCTATCGTTGGGCTTATCCAGGTGCTTGATTGCGCCCTGGACTGCCTCGAAGCACGCTGGACGATTGCGCCCGGTGTGCTGGCGCTGGGAATCCTGTTTCTGGCCGCGGCCAGCCGGCTTTGCGGGCAGCTCTGGCGAAGAGATGCGTGGATATGAGGCTGCCGAGCAAGGAGGTATCACCGGCTGAGTTGCGGAGGGCGTGCTTCTCAACGAGCGCATTGTCACCAAATCGCTCGTTCACCTCAGATCATCGTGGGTATTTTGGGATTGTATGTCTTCGGATCCCTTCTGGTGGTCATTGATTCTATGGTGCCCGGAGGGGGACTTGCATTCCAAAGGGCTATTAATTCTACGCAAGTTATTGATTTTCAATGCCGCTCAAAACGCACCATACGCCCGATACACGGATATTTGGTACGTAATAGGTACACGAGGTCTTAGAACTTCGTAAAGCTCATTCCCTCAATCATTCCGTTGAGACGATCCTTGAATGCTTCGGCCTGTTCAATCGTTAGCCTTCGACTGAACCGAAGACCGATAAAATCGGAACCTTTGCAAAAACTCAAACCGGGCTCATCGAAATCAACCATCAACCAGGGCGTGCCGTCCGCGCTTTCCTTCACCGTGAATGTCACGCCTGCGTGTTCCGTCGTCGCCATGCTTCCCCCTGTCCACAAGTCTACCTCGCATAACCGCCCGCTGCGCTTTGATAACGTTTCGCTGATTCAGGAATATGGGTCGTCTGTTTGCATGCAAGAAGGAATATCCTTTCACTAGAATCTTCCAAAGAATCTCGAGGTGCACGATTGGAAATCGAAACCGATCCAGTAGTCACGCTTAGCCGCTATTTCTTATGGTTCGTCGCTATGGATGAGCAATTCAATAAGCATCTGCCCGAAGCGGTCGAATCGAAATTCTTCTTCGATCCTGCCTTCACAACCAGCATCATGTATTTGATGAATTCGCGGGCTACACTTTATGTGGTCATTGAGGGGTGGAAAGGATTGAAGTTGCAAAACGCTGACGTTGCTCGTTTAATCGACTCTCCAATGGTCGATATTCTTCGACGCGTCCGTAATGGCGCTTATCACTTCCAGCCAAAATACTTTGATGAGCGTCTTACGGACTTCACGTCTCTCGGTCGTCCAGTAATTGAATGGGTCAGTGCGCTACGTGGAGCTTTTCAAGCTTTCTTCGATACTTGGTATCAAACTCACGATCTCGAAGGAAGGTCGGTCAAGCCCATTCCGCGACTCAACTTGTGATAAGGTCCGCACTGGCCTAAGTTGGGGAAAGCTCGTCACTTGTTGCAACAGTTCCCAGGT
>DASXXV010000169.1:0-22328 GCA_036502905.1 Occallatibacter sp.
AAGGTGCCCGAAAAACCCGGGCTCGGGATCGAGCTGAATGAAGACGAAGTGCGGCGGCATTTGAAGCCGGGAACGGAGTACTTCGCGCCCACGCCGACGTGGGATGAGGCGCAGTCGTGGGATGATGCGTTGTTCAGTTGAAGCACACACTGTTGTGGTCTCCCACCCTCGCGACAGCAAAAAGTCGCGAGGATGGGGCACGGGGTGTCAGTTCCTACTGTTTGATGACGGTGCCGTCGGGCAGGCGGATTTCACCCCAGCCGCCATTGAGCGGGCTCGCGGTAAACGGGGCTTTCGCGGCTTCTTTCTCGTCGATCTCGATGCCCCATCCGGGCTTCTCGCTCACCCATAAATAGCCGTCGCGCATCTCAGGGCAGCCCTGGAAGATGGCCTGGGTGCGCTGGTTGAAGGGCGAGTATTCCTGGATGCCGAAGTTATAGCTCACGAGATCGAGGGTAACGTTCGCCATATGGCCAATCGGCGACACGTCACCGGGGCCGTGCCAGGCAGTTTTCACTCCGAACTGCTCGGCGAGAATGGCGATCTTGCGCGCCGGGCTGAACCCGCCGGCCTGAGACACGTGCACGCGGATGTAGTCGATGAGGCGTTCAGCGATGAGCGGCTGCCATTCATGCGGGCTGTTGAAGAGCTCGCCCATGGCAATGGGCGTGGCGCAGTTCTGGCGGATCTGGCGGAAGTAGCCGAGGTCCTCGGGCGACAGCGGATCCTCGAGAAAAAACATGCGGTAGGGCTCAGCGGCTTTGCAGAACTGCACGGCGAGGTTGGGGGTGAGCCGCTCGTGCATGTCGTGGAGCAATTCGACCTCGTCGCCCAACTCGCGCCGGCACACTTCGAGCAGCTTCAAGGCGCGGCGAAACTGCGCGGGGGGCTCGAACAGCGGTTTGTCGTGCAGGGCTTTCGGCCGGCCATCCTCTTTGTGCTTTGAGCCGTAGCCTGCCATGCCCGGTAAGCCCACCTGCACACGCACATGGCGCCATCCATTAGCCATGTACTTGCGGGCGTTCTCGACCACTTCTTCGAATTCTGCGCCATCGGCATGCGCGTAGGTGTCGGCAGCTTCGCGGCATTTCCCGCCGGCGAGCTGATAGACAGGCATCCCGGCCTGGCGTCCCTTGATGTCCCACAACGCCTGGTCGATGCCGCTGATAGCGTTGTTGAGCACGGGCCCGTTCTTCCAGTAAGAACTGTCGTAGCAGGATTGCCAGATGTCTTCAATCCGATCCGTCGTCTTGCCCAGCAGAAACGGCTTGAGGTACTTCTCCACGGCGGGCCGGACAAGATCGGCGCGCTGCGTGAATGTCGCGCAGCCATAGCCGTACAGCCCATCCTGATCCGTGGTGATCTTCACGACCGTAAGGCGCACGCCCTGCGGCTCGCATTCAATCACGCTGATGTCCTGGATGCGCGGGACGGGCGTGGCGCGAACGGCGCGGGCGGCCTGTTCTTCGGCGGCGGGAAAACGGGGAGCGACAGCGAGGCTGCCGGATGCGGCAAGGGAAGCAAGAAATTTGCGGCGTGGAATGGGCATGTTCGACCTGTCGGTAACTACAGACAGGTCATTCTATCGCCATCAGCCCGCGGTTACGGCGAGCATGCCAGGTCTCAAACGCGAGACCTGGGAGCTACCGTCACCTTTTCATTACTCAAACTCTAGGTAGCGAGCGTACTCATCGCCGGAAATTTGTAGCGCGCTTTCTCGATGGGCGTGCCTACAACCTCGATGCGCTTGAGATCGCGGGTTCCTACCCCGAGCTTTTCAGCAAGCGCCAGCGTGCTGTCGCATTTCTCAAACGGTGGCTTGCCGCGGTCGGCCATGGGATCGAAGCCCATCACGGCGGTGGCCACGGCGTCGGTGCACACGCAGTTCATGCCGGCAATCAGCAGCCCTGGGTGCACCGCTTTGTTCACCCATTCCTTGCTGTGTTCGCGCGTATAGGGCAGTTCGCCGGCGGTCATGGTGTAGATGCCGTCGATCACAGCGAGGTGGATCGGCCGCGACGCCGCGAGGTCGGCAGTGATACGCGGCACTCGGAAGCCGGGATCCTTCGATTCGGCCACCGGCTGCGGCGCGCTCCTGGGCGGCACGCGCGAGCCGGAATGCATTGGTCCGCGAAACCCGACCGGCACGATAGCGGGCTCGTCCTGGGGTACATCGTCGCTGTATATGGTGCACGGGGTGATGCCGAAGCAGTTCTTCATGGAGAGCGTCACGCCGGCGGTGCGGTGTTCCTTCAGCTTGGCAAGCGAGATGAAGACATCGGTATCGTGATAGGAGTGGTTCAGGTCGTAGCCCGCGTACATGAGGCCTCCGCCCGGAACCATGAACCGTGAATAGCTCTTTCCGCTGCCGAGAAAATTGGTGTTCTCGAATTCGACCCGTGTGGCTGCGCCGGCGAAATCCTTCGGCTGCCAACCGGCCTGAATCATAAACTCCTCCAGCGGTTTGGTGCCGAACGGCGCGCTCTCCAGCAAGCGGATCCGCGTGGCTCCCGCCTGGCCCAGCAACGACACCAGCGACCCAATGACCTGCGGATGAACCCAGTGGGTCATCTGGTTTTCCATGGCGGCGAGCCTGGTGTCCGTCGTTCCCGTCAGGTTCAGTTTTATGGCGACGGTTTTGCCGCGCACCAGCGGCTGCAACCCGCCGAGTTGGTCGAACATGGTAGCGAGGACGTCGCGAACCTGGCGATCGTATTCCGGGCACCGTCCAATAGCGACGCGGCTCGCGGGAGCCACAACCGCGGACAAAAGGGTGGGATTGGCCATGAAAGCGCCGGCGGCCATGCCGGCCGCACCCAGAAAATCCCTGCGGGAATAAGTCATGGGACCTGACCTCCTCGATGACCTTCCATTTTAGTACCGCACCGGAACATTCGTCGTGAGGCTGGAGCCAGAGGGCGCCTTGGGGCGTGCAACCAGATATATTCACGAGTGAGGATTACGACCGGTTGAGACGTGGTTTCCAGGTTCGGACGCTGCTGGTGCTGTGGCTGTTTCTGTTGAGCGCGGTTGGCTTTATGGACCGCACCAACATCTCCATCGCCGGTCCCGCGATCCGGAGTGAACTCCGCCTGGATGACGTTCACCTGGGGTGGATTTTCAGCGCCTTTCTGCTGGGGTACGCGGCTTTCCAGGTTGTGGGCGGGTGGCTCGCCTACCGTTTCGGGCCGCGCCTGGTGCTGGCCGCCGGGGTGTTGTGGTGGGGCTTGTTCACGGCTCTCACCACGGTCGCCCATCCCCGCGTGCCGCATGTCCTCCTGATCATGATCGCCATCCGTTTTGCCCTGGGCGCAGGCGAAGCCGTCATCTACCCGGCATCGAATCAGTTCGTCGCCCACTGGATTCCTGTCCCGGAGCGGGGGCGTGCGAACGGTTGGATATTTGCAGGGGTGGGCGCCGGTGCGGGCCTGAGCATACCCGTGCTCACCTGGATCAACAGCCACTACGGATGGAGGGCTTCTTTCTGGTTCAGCGCGGCGGCGGGGGTGGTGGTGGGCCTTGCGTGGTATGGCCTGGCGCGCGACGTGCCGGAAGAGCATCCCCAAGTCTCGCAAGAGGAACTGGCATTCATTCAGGCCCATCGCTCCCCGCAAGGGCTTCCGCGCGGGGACAGTTCCATCTCGTGGGGAGCCGCGATCTGCAATCGCAACGTGGCCGCTCTCACGCTGAGCTATTTCGCATTCGGCTACGTCGCTTGGATCTTCTTCAGCTGGTTTTTCATTTACATGGCGACGGTGCGGGGCCTGAACCTGAAGGCCAGCGCGCTGGTTTCAATGATCCCGTTCATCGCCATGACCATCTGTTGCCTGGGGGGCGGGTTCATCAGCGACCGGCTGACAAAGACGATCGGCCTGCGCTGGGGCCGCGGAGGAATCGCGGTGGTTTCGTTTGCGCTGACAGCCGTCTTTCTCGTGGTCGGAGCACAGGTGAGCGGGCCCTACGCGGCGAGCATGATTCTGGCAGGCGGCGCAGGAGCGCTCTATCTGTCGCAAAGTTCTTTCTGGGCCGTGAGCGCCGATATCGCGGGCGCCCGGTCAGGGGTTGTCTCCGGGGTCATGAACATGGGATGCCAGATCGGCGGCGCGGTGACTGCATCGCTCACGCCCTACATCGCCAGCCGCATGGGTTGGATTGCTGCTTTCGTCTTCGCCGCAGTTCTGGCCGTTCTGGGCGGGGCGATGTGGCTTCTGGTGGACCCCGCGCGGAGCAAAGGCCCGGAGGCGGGCAACGAGTTCGCCGACGCGCGCTCCACCGGCACTCAGGTACGCCTGAAATAACTACAACCTTTCGCGCTTGTCATCGATTTGTGCAACCTAAGTGGCGGCTACCGAAGTAAAGCTCGCAATCATATGGAGTTTTCCGGGGCCGGCACAAGTTACGAGGTGATGACATCGCCCTGACAAGACGCGTTTGCGTGCCCTGTAGATTCGCTCCATGTCGCATCGGGATATCTGTTGAACGCCTGATGCCAAGGAGTAAATGCGGTGGAACTGCCGAAGCTTCGCCAGTGGACGCCATATGCGCACACCGTGCTTGCATGGGTTCTCGCTTGCTCGCGTCTTTTTGCGCAGACCACGGCAACTGCGGAAAACGAAGCCGGGCGCGTGCCAATCATTTCGGGGGGAGCAGGATACGTTCACAACGTGACCGGCGGAGGACCGACGCTCGAGCCCCAGGTCGATCCCGTTCTCCTGATCCCATTCGGCCGGCATCTGCTGCTGGAATCGCGTACGGATTTTACCGGCTTCTTTCAACGTGAAAACTTCACTTCCGGCCCATTCAAGGGAAAGGTCTTCACGGACGTCGAGTACGCGCAACTGGATTGGCTTGCCGACACGCACGCCATCGTGGTTGGCGGGCGATACCTTCTTCCTTTCGGCCTTTACAACGAACGGCTGGGCCCCATCTGGATTCGCAACCTGCAGGACTCTCCGTACACCGCCAGCATAGGTACACGCACCACCGGCGCAGGCGACGGGCTGATGCTGCGCGGAGTCGCGACACAAACGCCGAGCATGAGCGTGCAGTATTCGGCGTACTTTTCAGTGCGCAGCGACATCGACCAGCTCGGTTCCGCGCGGGCGGCCGGCGGCGACGCCAGCGTTTTTTTCCCCAGACTGCGTTTTGAAATCGGCGGATCAGGGCAGCGGTTTCTCCAGGATCAGCACATCAACAGCGGCGCCGCCTACGTTTCATGGCAGCCGCTGGAAGGATCGCTGGACATTAAGGGCGAGTACGACGCCAGTTACTACGGCCGCGGATATTGGCTGGAAGCCGCGTACAAGCTCGACCAGGCGACTTCGTATGCGGCGATCAAGAAGGTGCAACTGGCGGGCCGTATCCAGCAGGTCTTTCCTTTGCACGGCGGCGGGAATGGTCTGCCCCAAATCGATAACAAACGATTCGATGCCGGCCTCAATTATTACCTCAGGGATAACCTGCGGCTGGTGTCGAGTTATGGACGCAACTTCAGCAGTCAACAAAACCTGAACGTATGGAATGCGGGAATCACGTACCGGTTCACGATTCCCTTGTGGGGAAGGGGGGAGAGATGAATCGTCGTGCGATAGCTGCTTGCCTTCTGCTATTGCCCCTGGGGTTACTCGCTGCGCCCGCGCCCCAGAAGAGCGGACCCGCGCGAGAGCACACGCAGCACGCAACATCGTCAGCACAAGCTGATCCGGGGGAGCGCGTTTTCGCCGCCAACTGCTCGCGGTGTCATGCGGCGCCGATGAGCCTTTCGCCCCGGATCACGGGAACCGTGATCATGCACATGAGAACGCGGGCGAGACTTTCGCGAGAAGACGAAAGACTTCTACTGAAATTTTTGGCTCCTTAGGACTTCGCTTCAATGAGTTGCCTTGGTTCTTCTCGTCGAAGAATCACTATCGAAGGAAAACGGATGAGTAAACACTTCAGACTCGGGACATTGGCGGCGCTATTGCTTGTTTGCCTCGGAACAGCATTTACCGAGGCGGGCGGCCGCACGATTGAAGTTCACGCGCATCGATACGCATTCACGCCTTCCGAAATCACAGTGAAGAAAGGAGAGACAGTGAAGCTGAAGCTGTTCTCCGATGATGTGACGCATAGCTTGTTGATCAAGGACCTGGGGATCAACCAGATCATCACCAAAGGCAAACCGTCCGAGGTCACTCTTACTCCACAGAAGACCGGCAACTTTCACGGGCAATGCGGGCGGTTCTGCGGCTCGGGGCACGGAAAAATGGCAATCGACGTGCACGTGACGGGTAATTGATTTATGGGGCAGTTTGGGTGGATCTCGATTGGCTGCGCGGCATGCATCATGCTGGCCGGTTGCCGGGTGAGCATGCCGGGGCGCGCGGAGACAAATCTTGCGCAATGGACAAAGAAGCACATTACGGTGAAGGGCAAAGACGATCGCAATCCGCTTCAGAATTCCAGCCAGACGCTGAAGGACGGCAAAGAGGCATTCGGACATTACTGCATTGTGTGCCACGGCCTCGACGGGCAGAACACCGGAGTGCCATTCGCGGCAAACCTCTCGCCGCCGGTTCCCTCCCTGGCTTCCCAGGAGGTGCAGAGTTTCAGCGATGGCCAGTTGAAATGGATTATCGAGAACGGAATCGCGCCGTCGGGAATGCCGGCATCGCGCGGAATTCTCAACCACGACGAGATGTGGTCGATTGTTGTGTTTCTCAGGCATCTTCCCCCGGCCGGCAGCCTTGGCGAACCGCATGTCTATTCAGGCGAGGAGAACGACGATGACAAGAAGTGAACGAGTGCAGGCAGCCGAAACAGAAACGGACGCAGGCGCTCCATGGAATGTAGCTTCTGTGGATCTCGAGCCCGGAACTGCGAATCAAAATGCTTCGGTTACCGAGCTTCCGCTGAAGGAATATCTGCACTCTCGTAAAAGGTTGAACTGCGAGAAGATCTATTTCCCACTGGGTTACCCGGTACGAGTGGTGTGCAATTCGCACCGGGTACTCGAGGCGGCAGATCAAAGCTGGGGACATTTCCAGGCGAAGTTCCATGGCGAGCCGCTGGAATTTCAATTGGAAGTGCGAAGCGGCGCGGAGCCGAATGAGGGGTTCCCTCCGACTCCGGCGCACATGCTGCATGGCTCGCTGCTGCTCGAAATCGCCGACACGGATAATTTTTTCATTGCCGACCTGAAGAGGGGACGCGCGATGGGAAGGGTAACGCCGGCGGCGGTCGCCGGCGCGCGGTATCTGCGTTATTTCTTTCTGGAAGCCGCGGCACTATGCATGATTTCAACCACTCGCGCAGTGGCGGTTCATGCGGCTTGCATGCAGACGGGCGGCAAGGGCGTGCTTCTGTGCGGGGATTCGGGCGAGGGCAAATCGACCCTCGCCTATGCGGGCGCGCGCGCCGGCTGGACTTATGTGAGTGACGATGCCACCTACATTCCCATGGACCGCGATGATCGGCTGGCGATGGGGAATTGTACGAAGATACGCTTTCGCCCGTCCGGAGCAGTGCTGTTTCCTGAACTGGCGGGACGCCCAGTTACACCCCGCGCGGCGGGCAAGCCGTCGATCGAGGTTCAAACCTCGGAATGGCCGGAACTGAAAACCGCAAACTCGACCCAAGTGGATCACATCGTATTTCTCAATCGCAGGTATGCGGACACCCAGGAGTTGGTTTCGCTGCGTACTTCCACGGTACTGCCGTGGTTCACGCAGCACCTGATCTCGCCGCCGGAGAAGCGCCCGGCCCAGGAAGCGACCCTCTCCCGCCTGCTTAGCGCAGAAGTATTCGAGATCCGATACCGCGACCTCGGATGGGCAATCGACCGCATTAATGAACTCGCCAGGAAGGGAAACTGAGCAGGCATGCGCCCGTATCCGATTGGCAATGGAACTGTGTCTCCCCGCATTCCCCGCGAGGTGGCGGCGCTGCTGGACGCGCTGCAACTGGAGGGCTCGAACACCGATGCCCTGCTAAGCCTGGCTGATGCCGACTGGCACCGGCTGCTGGCGTTCTGCGATCTTGCGCACCTCGCACTGGCTCTCTCGCAGGTGAACACTTCGGGGTTCCCGGATTGGGTTCTGCGACGACTGGAACAGAACATTGAGAACAGCGCGCGGCGGTTCGAGAAGGTGAAGGCAGCCTACATGGAAGCGGCGGCCGCCCTGGGGAGAGATGGCGCATCGCACGTGGTGCTGAAGGGGTTCGCCCACACGCCGGATTACGTATCCGATCCGCGCCTTAGAACGCAATCAGACATCGACTTCTATTGCCCCAAGGACAATCTGGAAAAAGCCCAATCGGCGTTGATGAAAATCGGCTACACGCTGGGGGACGGAGTGGATATAAATGCCGACCATCTTCCCGGATTAAGCCGGCCAGGGGACTGGAAATGGCGGGGCGATGCTTATGACCCGGAGATGCCTCCCGGCATTGAACTGCATTTCTGTTTGTGGAACGCGCGCGCTTCGCTCATCGACATTCCTGAGGTCGAGCGCTTCTGGGAACGGCGGGTGATGCGCCGCCTGGGAAAGATGGAAATCTGTGCTCTTCATCCCGTGGATCAACTCGGGTATCTCGCGCTCCACATCTTACGCGGTGTGCTGACGGGAGACTGGGTGATTCATCACGTGCTTGAACTAGCCACGTTCCTGCACAATCGCACCCGCGACGTGGAGTTCTGGAGCCAATGGCACCAGTTGCACAGCATGAACCTGCGCCGCATGGAAGCGGTTGCGTTCACCCTGGCGCACAACTGGTTTTCGTGCTCGCTTCCGGAGGTCGTGCGGGTGGAGGTCGAGCGCCTACCGCTCGGTCAACGGCGATGGCTGAGACGTTTCGGGGGCGCTCCGCTGGAGGTGATGTTCCGGCACAACAAGGACGGGCGGCTTCTCCAGTTGCTGCTGACCAGGACGCGCAGTTCGCGGCAATCCGTGCTGCGCAAGGTAATGATCCCGGCACGCGTTCCAGGACTCGACTCTCCCACGGTACGGATTCGATATCGCCGCGTAATCCCACGGGTGAACAGCAACGGGGCTTTCCTGTATGCAAAATTTCTGGCCCGTACCGCGCTTGTCAATGCTTCCGCCAATATCGCGTTTCTTCTCCACGGCGCCAGCCTCTGGTTCTCGACACGAGCTCTCACCGCGCAATTCTGGACATTTTTGGGGGTATGTTTTTTTTTGACTTCGGAGTCTCCATCTACTTCTTCTTCTTCAATCTTTTCCTGAGCGGTCGCGGCTACTCCGAAGCACAACTAGGGCTTTTGACGGGAACCATGGCAGCCGGCAACCTGGCCGGAGCCCTACCCGCGGCGCGCCTTATCCGGCGAATCGGGCTGCGAAACGCACTCATTACGTGCCTCGCAGCGGCTCCCGTCGTGCTGTGCGCGCGATCGCTAACACCGTCGTTCCCGGTGCAGATATGCCTGGCATTTGTCACGGGAGTCGCGCTGTGCATCTGGGCGGTTTGCATCTCGCCGATTACGGCGGCAATTACGACGGAGCGCAAACGGCCGCTTGCGTTCAGCCTGGTCTTTTCGCTGGGGATCGGCATAGGAGCGGCCGGGGCACTCGCCGGAAGCAGGATGCCGGGGTTGTTCTCTCAGCATCTGGGCAATGCAGGCCCCATGGGGGCTGACCAGCTTACCCTGATTGCCGCCTGCTGCATAGCCGCGCTGGCGCTGATTCCAGCACTGCGGCTCGGCAGATGCGGCGGCGCGGTTCCGACCCGGCCGGGACCGCTCTTCACGCCCGCCGTTCGGCGGATGCTGCCCGCGGTCGGCATTTGGGGGCTGGTCACGGGATCGTTCGCCCCGTTCGGCAACGTATTCCTGGCGACACATCTTCGCCTGTCGCTGCACAGCGTCGGCACCGTTTTTTCCGTTTCCCAGGTCTGCCAGGTCGCCGCGGTATTGTGCGCGCCCTTTGTATTCCGGCGCCTGGGATTATCGAAAGGAATATTCGCGATGCAAATGGGCACTGCAATATGCTTCATTCTGCTCGCGCTTATTTCGCATCCAGCGCCAGCCGGCATGATTTACGTGGCGCTGACCGGGCTGCAGTACATGGGCGAACCGGGGCTCTATAGCATGATGATGGAAATCGTCCCCGAGGAAGCGAGGGGCGGTGCGTCAGCTTCCATGGCGCTGGTGCTGGGCGCCGCGCAATTGATTGCGGCGGCCGCAGCTGGATGGTCTTTTACAAACCTGGGATATCCGCTGGCGCTGAGTGTTATCGCAATGATCGCCCTCACCGCAGGGGTCCTATTCAGGACCGTGGCGCCTGCGGAAAGGCACGGGTTGGTTCCGTGCGGGAATGGGGCAACGGTAGAGTAGCGGCCCCAATGGCGATGGGCGGAACAATCAATAGGTTTGAGGCGGATCCGGCCGGTAGTCTTCACCGAACTTATTTTTGTGCTCAGCCAGGCTACCCGTGACATATACACGCAGGGTGCCCACATCGCGCTGCGCAGGGCCAACGTGCACGCGGCGGGACAGTTCCTGGAGCTCCTTGGGGTCGGCTCCTTCCGCCCACACGTGAAGCTCGTAATCGCCAATGGGAACGTTCTGAAAATCCATCGGGCCGCTCCGGTTACCCACCGCGAAGTACGGGGTCCGAAGAGTGACGATGACGGCGGCCATCTGGGAGTGGATATTGCAGAAGATGTAAGAGACGCCTTCGTGGTCGAAATGAACCACCCGGGTGCTGCCGGCTTCATAAAGCCCGAGGTCGAACCGCTTGCCGTTGAATTGCGAGAACACGTTATGGAAGAACGGGTCGAGATTGGGGAACTCGACCGTGCTTCCCAGGGGAACGACGAGCAGATGGGGTGTGAAACTCTTGTTCTTCTGCTCCATTCGGAAATGTCCCGGCGTGACCAGCGGGTCGGCGGACGCAATGGCGATGCCCGGCTCGGGCGAAAGCCAGACGACCACATTCCCCTGGCTCATTGGCGCCCGCGCCTTGCCCTGCAGCAGTTCGACCCGGACCTGCACGTCGGCGGGCTGTGTCCATGCAGCGTCCATTCCCGCCATCGCGAGCACGGCCAGCGCAATGATGATTCGGAAAAGGGTCATTAGAAGATGTACCCCGTAGCCACGCCGACGACGCGGTCTTCATGGCTTTGGCCGCTGATCCAGCGGCTGTTGATCTGGCGAAACTCGGCGGAAAGCAGCAAGTAGGTTCGGGGACGATAGACGACATTCGCAACCAGGGTTGCGTTTCGCGCCAGGCCGGCATAGTAGCCCTGTCCCATAGCCTGGTCGGAGCCGCGCAGGTCTGCAGCATACGCGTTATCGAGCCCCGCGCTCACATTGGCCTCGAGTTCGGGTGCAAACGTAACCTTTGCCTGGGTCCATCCTCCAGCCGCATTCAGGCCGTCAAGGTAATGCTCCGTTGCGCTGCTCACGTAGTCTTTGAAGGCGCCTCCGCCGAGACCGCCGATGGCGCGACCGCGATACAGTTCGCCGGTGACTCGAAACGCGCGGAGAACAGCCACATCCCAATCTCCCGAAGCGGCCCAAGCATCCACGTTATGACCGTAGGGATAAGACTGGCGGCTGTAATATCCCCCTGCACCGAAATTGACCAGGTGATCGCGCGGCGAGGTGGAAAAACCGATCCGCGACTCATAGCCCGGCTGCTTGCTTTGCTGCGATGCGCTGGGCTGTCCGGCCTGGCCTTGCGTGTACGAATTGGGTGCGGGAGCATCAATCAAACCCACATTGAAATCGAAGTGGTGAAGCACGGATCTCTGGGTAAAGACGAGTTGCGGCGCCCACGTCCACAAATTGCCCGACCAGGCAAGCGCGGGCTGGGCTACGGTAACCCACGAGGTGGGCTGCCAGGGAGAAAGCAGGGGCCGGTCCAAGGCAACGCCCAGGGAGCGATTGGGCCACTCGAGGCGCGCGTGGGCGGTGCGGAGGCGAACTGCGCCGGCCGCGGAAGTGTAGTTTTGCGAAGACGAACCGACCCAAAAATCGACGTTAAGATCCGCGTAGGACTTCGCCCCCCACAGGTGCGGCCCCGATGCATCGAGCCCCAGCATCGTCTGGCTGACGGTCGTGCTAAGGCTGCCCGCGGATGTGTACGGCACGTTGGGCAGTGCAATAGTGGGCAGGTTGAAGTTGTCGGCATTCGCGCTGTTGAATATGGAGGTGGCGAGCAGCGCACCATTGATTCGCAGGGGAAATTTGGACGAGGTCTCAACCTTGGTTTGATCGTGCTGTTTTACCTGTGCCTGCAACAGTCCGGTCTCCTCCCGCAGGTCGGCGACACTGGTGCGCAGCGCGGTCGCGTCGCGATCGGCGGTGTCGGCCTGGCTGCGTTCCGCGAGTTGCTGGCGCAGGCCGCGCAGTTCGTTGCGCAACTCGTCCATTTCGTTCTGGGAGTCGATCAACTGCTGCCGCATGCTGTCCAGCTTGCCGGTTAGCTCGTCGAGATGCCGGTTGAGGTCCGAGTCCCCGGTAGACGGTGCGGGGGACTGGCGCACGGCGACGTCTTGCTGAGCCTTGGCGCAGAAAGCGTAGAGCAGGAGCGCCAGGGTCGCAGTCATGGAACGAAGCGTTGCTATTGGAATGCGATTCATGTCGCTTTCCCTCATGGATTGGAAATGGCGTGGATGTCGGTTCCATCCGACGTGGCTGCGGTCTCTCTGGTTTGCGCAGTTTCCGACAGTTTCCGCAGGGTCGCCTTGGCAATAGAGAATTGAAACACGGTGCGGCCGGCGCGAGACTCATGGAGAACCACGCTGCCGCCGTGTTCCTGTGCGATCTTCTGGGCCAGCGTGAGACCCAGTCCTGTGCCGCTTGGCTTGCCAACACTGACAAAGGGCTGGAACAAGGATTCGCGTATGGCCTCAGGCACGCCGGGGCCGTTATCGGTAATCGAGAAGAGGAACTCCTCGGCGGTTTCAGTAAGGGAGATGCGGATTTCCGGGGCGCCAACTCCCTGCCGCGCGGCCTGACAACCGTTCAGGAGCAGGTTGTAAACGGCGCGCTCGATCTTACGGGCGTCCAGCCAACCCTCCACCTGGGGCATGGGATCCACGACGATGCGCACGTTCTGCGCATCGGGGTGAGCGTGTGCCATGGCGACCGCGCGTTCGGCGAGGAAGGAGAGCGATTCGAACGAAAGCTGCAGGGACTGCCCGGTACGACTGAACAAAAGCAGCGAATCGATGAGGTCGGTCATGCCGCGGACGCCTTGGCGAACTTCGGCGAGTAGTTCCAGGCGCTCGTCCGGCCCAATGGAGTCATAGCCGAGAAACTCGGCATTGGCATAGACGGCAGACAGGTAGTGGCGCAGGTCGTGGGAAATGGAGCTCGCCATCTGTCCGATGGTAGCGAGCCGCTCGGCTGCGACCAGTTCCTCGCGAGCCGCACGCAAGCGGCAGCGCATGCGATCGAAAGCATCGCCCAGCTCGCGAATTTCGCGGGCCCCGGCGCGCTGCAACTGGTAGTCGAAGTTGCCTCCACCCAGGGCGCGTGCTCCTGCCACCAGGCGATCGAGCGGGCGGGTGATGGTGGTGGAAAGATACACGGCCAGCGCGCCGCTGAACAGCAACAGGACGACACCGAGCGTAGCCAGGACGCGGTTGAGCTCGGTTACGTAGCGGCTGGCCTGGTCGTAGGACTTGAGGACCACGAGTTGGACCCGGGGCTGGGCGGTTCCGGAAAGCAATACGGCGGCATGCACGAAGTGCTCGCCGCCGAACCAGGTATCCGCTTCCTGGGCGCCGAAGGAGAGCAGATCGTCGCTGCGCTTGGCGCTCTCCGCCCTGTAGCGATCGTCAAGAGTGGTGGCGACCATGGTCTTATCGGCGTAAAAAATGACCTCGGCCGAGGTGGCCTGGCTGACCTGCTCGGCGAGTTCGCGGTCGACCGAGTAACCCAGGATGACGTAGCCCAGGCGCGTACCCGAGGCCGCGGCTCCGAAATAGAGGGGCTGAACGGCGACTTCGAAGAGGTTGCCACGGACCATCACGTAATTTGGCTGCAGCGCTCCGCGGATCTCGGGGATGACGGATTGGGCAAGAGAAGCGGGATCGCGCGGGGCGCCGCCTTCATAAAGGGCGACAGGCTTGCCGTTGCCGTCTGCCAGTGCGAACAGGTCACCTCCGCTGAGTTCGTAAAAGTCAGCCGCTCCGTCCCGAATAGTTCTCTCGTCGGAGGTGGTCATGAGCGACTTGAGGACGGGAAGCGCAGCCAACAGGGATACTTCGCGCGAGAGCATCTGCAGGCGCTGCGACTGGATATTGCGAAGGGTGGAAATCGAGCGTTCGAGGTTCGCGGAAATCTCGCGCCGCACCTGTTTCTGCAGGATGTTGTGAACGATTGTGAGGGTGAGCGCAATGACGCCGAAGGAGATGGAGACAAGGCAAACCAGCAGTGTTGTGCGCATCCGGATTGCCACTGCTTTTTGCCTCCAGACGGTGGAGCGACCTATTGTGGGGGCGCCTGCACGAACCGGTAGCCGGCACCGTGCACGGTGCAGAAATGTACCGGATTCGCGGGGTCACCCTCCAGTTTCTGACGCAGCTTGAGGATCTGGTTGTCCACGGTCCGGGTGGACGGATAGGCGTTGTATCCCCACACTTCGTTCAAAAGCTCGTCCCGGCTGAGAACGCGCTCGGGATTATCGAGGAAGAAGCGGAGGAGCTTGAACTCGTGCGCGGTCAGGGTGATCGGCTTGCCGCTGCGGGTAGCGCGCATACAGGCAAAATCGACCTGGACATCGCCGAATGCAACGTTCGGGCGGATGCTGGACCGCTTGGACCGGCGGACGGCGGCCTGCACCCGGGCGAGCAGCTCGCGCGGGCTAAAGGGCTTGGTCACGTAATCATCCGCCCCCAGTTCCAGCAGGAGAACCTTGTCCGCGACGTCGGAGATGGCACTGAGAATGATGACCGGAATGTCGGCATTGGCCTGCTTCATGGACCGGCAGATATCGCGGCCGGAGATGCCGGGCAGCATCAGGTCGAGCACCACCGCATCGAGCCCCTGGGAAGAAAACATCTCCAGGCCCTGCTTGCCGTTTCCGGCGCAGCGAATGTCGTAACCCTCGGAGGTGAAGAGCCGCTGCAAGGCTCTCTGGATCCGCGCGTCGTCTTCGATGACCAGTATCGTACCCATAAATTTGCCTGCCGAAATAGTGACCAGAAAGGGGATCCTTGTCACCGGTTTGTGTTAATTGTGCACCTTTTAGACGCATTGCAGGAAGCCAAGTCGCAGAACTAACAATAGGATGACAAATCGGTGACATTGCCGAACTTCGGTAACGGCCGGGACTGATCGAGAGCAATGAAGCGAGGAGAATTCTTCCGCTTAATAGTGAAACGCGCAAGGGTGCCGGTGCACTACTTCCGCGTATACCAAACCTCCAGCGGCTCGGCCGGATGCACTGAGTCAGACGGACGAGCCGGGGGAGGGACTTGCGGGAAACCCTTGAAAAAGGGATAACCGTTCGAAGTTCGTTAACCGATTTGAGCCTTGGTTCTCTCTGTTTGCCCTACCAAGAGTCGCCAGCAACTTACATAGAGCGACCGAAAACGGCAGGGCACGCAGAGCGCAGCACGCAGCGAAGGAGAATGCAGCATGCGTTACGGACACGAGCAAGTCAGCATAAAGTCGAATCAGTATGTAGACTTCGGCGCGGTAAAGATGATCTACCGCGGCAACGGATCGGCACAAATCCGCGGCCGTGTAACCGGACAGGTCTACCAGTTTCCCCGCCAGCAACCGGTGCAATCCGTTGATCCGCGCGACGCCGTGGAACTGATCCGGACCCGCCTATTTTCGCCCGTGCTTTGATCCTGAACCGGATCAGGCGAACTCCTCCAGGCTGAATCCCAGTTGGTAGGTTTCGCCGTGGGCAAGCAGGTCTTCCCAGGCCACCTCGCGTTTCTGGTAGCCGGCCATGCGGCCCAGCATACAGCTCAGCGCGGTTTCGACGCCGGCGGCGATCTGGTTGTGGGCGGGGCCGGTGGTAATGCTATCGATGAAACCGCGATCCTTATCCCGATCGGCGTACTTCAGGTTGTCAAGAAACGCACCGTTGGGGGCAAACTTTCCTTCTCCCGGAACGCTCGACGTGGACTCCTGCCATTCCCAGGCCTGGGCGCCGGTGATCTGCACAGCACCGGAATAAGGCACCGCCGCGGAGCCGCTGCTCCCGAACAGCTTCAGGCCCGCGTCAAATCGCCCGTCGGAGCCGAACTGGGTGGATGCGAACGAGAAGTGGATGTCTCCGGGATAAGTAAAGTCCACCTGGTAGTTGTCCCAGATATCTCCCCAGTGATTCAGAATGTTGCGCCCGCCGGTTGCGGTGGCCTTGAGCGGGCGTGCGCCAACCAGCCAGTTGCACAGGTCGATGATGTGGATATTCTGCTCGACCAGTATGTCCCCGGACAGGGCGCGATCCCATAGCCAGTTGCGCAGTCGGTATTCGTCGGGCTTGGCGCCGGGATGCACCTTCTCAGTGGAGGCGGGGGCGTTGTAATTGCCGGATGCGGTGGCGATCTTGCCCAGTGCGCCTGCCCTGATTTTTTCGGCGAGGGCGGCGAAGGGTGGGGCCATGCGGCACTGAAACCCCACGTCCACGCTCTGATTGGGCTTG
Organism: Occallatibacter sp.; assembly: GCA_036502905.1. GTDB lineage: Bacteria > Acidobacteriota > Terriglobia > Terriglobales > Acidobacteriaceae > Telmatobacter. The sequence goes on from DASXXV010000169.1 coordinate 16,614, forward strand.
ACCTGGGTGGCGATCTCCAGCGCCTCGTTGGCCTGGCGGACATCGATGCCCATCGGCTTCTCACAATAGACATGCTTGCCCGCCTCGACCGCGGCCTTGAGATGCTGCACGTGGAAAAAGGGCGGAGTAGAGATCTGGATGAGATCGACGTCCTTGCAACCGGCAAGTTTTTCGAAGGCGTGCGGTCCGCGAAACATCAACTTCGAATCGATCGCGGCGCGACCGAGGTCCGCGTTGACCTTGTCGAAGTGCTGCTTGCCGGCCTCGAGCTGATCGGCAAAGATATCGGCAAGCGCCACCACCTGAGCGGAGGTGTTCTGGGAGAACGAAGTGGCAACGGACGTTCCGCGATTCCCGCAGCCGAGCAGCCCGTGGCGCACGGCGGAGTTGGCCTGGTAACCAAATGCAGTCCTGGGATTGACGAGAAGCATCCCGGTGATCACCTGTGAGCCGGTCTGTACAAACTGGCGACGATTCATGTTTGCCTCGGGCGCCGCGGCGCCGGTCTTGTTCTGCCCGTTTTCGTAACCAACGATTACGCAACCTCGTTGAGAATCTTTTCGAGGTAAAGCTTCTCCTGGCGCACGTCCTCGATTTGCTGCGGACCCGAGGTTTCGCGCTCGATGGTGACCGCGCCCGTATACCCGAGCCGATGAAGCTTGGTGAAGACGGTGCGGAAATCCACCAGCCCTTTGCCAATCAACACCTCTTCTCCGAGTTGGCTCGGATCGGTGGGCCAGCGGCCGTCCTTGGCGTGGATGCTGCGCACATGCGGCCCCAGGATATCGACTGCGTCGACCGGATTTGCCTTGCCGTACAGAATGAGATTGGCCGTATCCAGACCCACACCGAGGTTGGGCAAATTCACGTCCCGGATGGCGCGCGACATGGTGGTCGGCGTCTCCTGCCCGGTTTCCATAAGGAATTGTTGACCATTGTCGTGGCAGTGCTGCGCCACCGCGCGAATGGCGTCCACGGTCCCGGGATAGAGAGCGTCGTCCGGATCCTCAGGGATGAAGCCGCAGTGGGTCTGGACCTGCGAAACGCCGATCTGCCTGGCAAAGTCGGAAGCCTGGCGCAGAGCGTCGATGCGCGCCGCGCGGGTGGCGGGTGGAACCAGGCCGATGGTCGCAGGACCGCGCAGAAAGTTCCACTCGAGCGGCGGTGGACCAACGACTTCAACGGTGGTGGCTACCACTTCATACTTGTCCAGAAGCTCCCGGATCTCTTTGGCCACTTCGGGGGTGAATTTACCAATGTAGCCGTCGAGAGAAAGGAAGCAATTGCTGAATCCGAGATCATGCACACGGCGGATGGCCGCCTCCGGTGCGCCATATGGGCTTACCAGCAGGCCAAGGGCCATGGGCTTTACAGGTGCGGAGCTACTCTGTGCGAGGAGCGCGGGCGCATGAATCACGCGGCTCGCGACTGCAGCCGATGCGGCGCCCAGAAATGTGCGACGGTCCATTGAGGATCCTCTCTATGAGGCAGGTGCTGGCGTCACTATCTTTTCACTCCCCCCGGGCTGCTGCCAACACAGCCGGCGCGCCTTATTTTGGTTCGGGACCGGTTGAGGGGGGATTGGGTGTCTTGGAAGAAGAGTGCGCGCCATTCAGCCGTTCGCAAATGGCGAACTCCTGGCGGGCGCGGTCCTCACGACCTTGTTTGCGCAGTATCTGTCCCAGCTTGTAATGGAGAGCCGACGTTTCGGGGGAAAGGGAGACGGCCTTCTCCAACTCGGACTCCGCATCGCTGAGCCGGTTCATCGCGAGATAAATTTTTCCGAGTTCCTCATGGGCCGATGGGTTGCTGGGAGCGAGGGAAAGCGCCCTGGCCACAAGGCCGGCTGCCTGCTCGTTGTTGCCGGCCTCGGCAAGCAGCCTCCCGAGATTGAGGAAGGGCTGCGCATCGACAGGAGAGTCTCCTTGCCAGTCGATGGCCGTCTGGAAAGCGGCATGCGCCTTGTCGCGGTCATTCAGTTCTTTCCACGCCAGCCCTACATTGTTCTCGGCTTCAACGTACCTGGGACGCAGCGATAAAGCGTGCTCAAATGCAGCAATGGCACCGGCAAACTCACCTTCGTTGTACCTGGTGCGGCCGAGCAGGTACCAGGCGTCGGCGTCCTCGGGGGTCTCGGCGACCACCTGCGTGAACCACTTGTCGGCATCGCTGTAGTCATTCAGCATCACGTAATCGGCAGCCACGACTTTGAGTTCGTCTGCGCGCGGCCGGCGGAACTTTGCGCCAGCAGTAAACTCGTCCAGCGAGTCCTTTGCCTTCTGCTCGCGAAATAGTGCATAGCCGAGAAGATAATGCGCATCGGCATTTTGAGGATTGGCGGAGAGATACCGGCGCAGCAGGGTTTCCGATTCCGCGAGCTTGCCCTGGTCAAGCAGTGACCGCGCCTGCGAAACCGGGTCTCCCTGCGCGGGAGAGACGGCGAGAGCTCCCCAGAGGGCTACCGCTGTTATGGGACGGATATAACGGTCCAGGATTCTCATCGACGGTTCTGTGGTGCGGTTGCGGGCCCGGTTGTGGAACGGCAGTCGCCCAGTTCGGTCAGGAGTTGCCGCAGATCGCCCAGGCCGGGACCATACGCCAGGGCGGCGCCAAGCGTAGCGCGTGCCGCCTGCCCATCGCCTGCCATGCACTGCACCCGGGCAAGGTTCTTGGCCAGTCCTGGGACATCCTGGTTATGTTCAAAGGCGGTTTGCAGCAATTCCAGCGACTCCTTCAATTTGCCTTCTTTGGCAAGGAGAATCCCGAGATTCGATAAACCGGTAAGATCGGCCGGATCAAGCTGCAGCGCGCTCCGGAATGACTGCTCAGCTCTGGCATACTCTCCGCGTTCGGCGCTCACGTTACCCAACGCGTCCAGCGCGTCCTTGTCGCTCGAAAATTCGCCCTGCAGTTCGTTAAGCTGTTTCCATACGATGACCTCGCGCGACCTCTCGCCTTCAAGCAGCGCCTTGTAATTCGCCATCGCCAGGTCACGCCTGGAAGAACCGGGCGAAAAGATCGGAACCAGCTCTCCGCCGGTAACGCTATCCGCATCCGAAATGGTTTGGGCAGGCTGCCTGCGAATGCGGTGATCGGTCCAGGCAACATGCAGGATGTTGCGCGCACCGCTCCGCGGCATGTGACAACTGGTGCAATCCTGATTTTCAGGATGGTGCGTGGCGGCGAACCCTGGTTGATGGTGGCATGCCAGGCACTTGCCGCGGAAGAATGCCACCCGGTGCGCGGTGTCGGGCGTGTAGTGCGGATCGTGACAGCTCATGCAGGACATGCTGTCTCCGCTGGTGCGTTTGCAGGTGCTTTGGCCAAGTTGCTCCACCTCGCTCACCGCGCGATCGGTAAGGTTGGCGCCCTCGCGAACATAGAAGGCGAGATAGGCGGAGATCGATTCGCCGGGACGATAATCAAGGGCCGAGTGTCCGGCTCGGGCGACCGTGACATCACCCTCCAGGTGGCAACTGATGCAAACCGAATCGCGTTCGCCGGGTTTGAGCCGCACAGGATTGACAATACTGTCCTTGCCGCGCGATTGCACGTGTCTGGTGCTATCGCCATGGCAAGATTCACAGGTGATGCCGGTGTGAAGGAATGGCAGTCCACCATAACGGTTGATGGTGCCGGGGTCGCTGGGCTGGACCGAGCTCATGTGACATCGCAGGCATCCGCTCTGCATGGGCAGGGGAGGCGGCATCCGCTCGATCTCGGCTAAGCCGGGCTTCATATCGTAGCCTTGCTCCGGCGCGTACCACGCTACCGGGGATTCAAAAAGAAAATTGCCAATCGAATAAATGTAGGTGGTGCCAAGGTGGCCCGAACCGAGGAAATAGAGCAGCGGCAGCTTGCCCTCGATGTCCGGCGGATGGGTGGAGCGATACCGAATCTCGCCCTGGTTGCCGTTCAATAAAACCTGGTATTCCGTGGCAGATCTGGAATGCGCAAGGACCCCGGGCCGCAGGTTTTCCGCCGCGAGGCCGCTGGCATTGGCCATGGGAGTAGCCAGATAACTGCGAGAAATTTCGCGATGACATTGTGCGCAAATGGCGTCGGCTTCGCGCACCGGGGTGGGCTGCAGCGCCCACGCGGGAGACACCAGAAGCAACAGCATCAGCCAGAAGCAGGACCGGCGATTCCGCCGGGCATCAATGCGCATTGCTTTTGATCGCGTTGGCATCACTGGCCTGCGCGGCAACGGCTGCGCTGGCTTCGCGCTGAAGCTTGCCGTAGGTCTGCATCTCGGTTTGCGCCTCCGCGCTCTTTCCCTGCGCGCGGTAGACGGCCGCCAGGAGGAAGTGAATGGTGGGCTCGCGCGGACTCTCCTTCTCCGCCATCAGAAGATCGGGGAGCGCCTCGGAATGTTTTCCCAGCCTGACAAGGGCGCGGGCCCGGTCTACGCGCGCCTGCATCAGGGTGGGACAGCGGTCAATGACCTTGTTCACTTCGCTTAAGGCCTCATCGGAGGAATCGTTGGCCTCCAGGATCGCGTTTGCCAGCTTCCAGCGTGCCAGGCAGTTGTTGGGATCATTGGTGAGTTCGGTGCGAAATTCTTCCTGCGCAGACTGCCACTTGCCCATGTTCCAGTAGGCGTCCGCCATGTGCATGTGGGTCCCGGGCATCCTGGGCGCCATGTCAATCGCCTTTTTATATTCGACCAGCGCCAGGTCGTAGTTGTGCATGCTCTGGTCAATCTCTCCGGCGATTTCGTGCGCGACCACGGAATCGGGATCGATCTCGTTGATCTTCTTGAGGGCATCTTCCGACATCTGCAGATAGGTTTTTCCCAGCAGGTACCAGGCCTCCTGATTTCTGGGATTGCGAGCCAGGAAATCATTGAGTTTCGCGGCCGCTTCCGGGAGGTTCTGGGCGTTGATGAGGATGTGAATCAGCACCATCGCCACCTGGTCGTCTTTGGGATTGGCGCGCAAAGCGGTTTCAAGAAGCGGGCGGGCCTTGTCGTTGTTTCCCAACTGGAAGTAGCTCATGCCCAGCATGGCCGCGGCGCCCGGCATATTGGGATTCAGTTCGAGGCCGTGCTGCAGAACCTTGATGGCTTCAGGGTAGTCGTGGCCGTCGAAGTAGAGCATGCCGAGATTGTTGTAGGCAGCGGCGAGGTGGGGGGCGAGCTTGAGAATCTGCTGATACTTCGCAATGGCGGTGGCGCTGTCACCGTTCTTGCGGGCAGCTTTTGCTTCGGCATAGAGACTCTGTACCTGGGGCGTAACTTCGTCGTTCTCTTGCGGCGGGGAGGCGTGCATACGGAGGACAGCCAGCACGCAGAGCAGGAGCAGATAGCGGGTGCGACGGAGAAAGAATGCGGACACGCCCATCCTCATTGGTTGTGATTATAGTGCAGTGAAACTTAAGTCGCGCCCTGGGCGAGGCCGGTTGGTGGTCAGGAAAGGAATGCCGGATTGCCCGAAGACAATCCGGCATGATCAGGAGACCTGCAGGTACTGCAACCGAGAGGAAACACTTTTCGGCAGGGTCAGAATTCTACTCGGATACTGACCTGGCCTTGCCGGTTACTGATTTGCGAGCCTTGCGAAGTGACCTGCCCGAAGTTACCGTCACTCTTGTTGTTATCCGGCCCCTGGAATCGCGTTCGGTTAAATGCGTTGAAGTAATCCACGGAGAGAATCGCCTTCCAGCGTTCACCGATGGCGAAGTTCTTCTTCGCGTTGATGTTTTCCATGTAGTAAG